>JACVCL010000075.1 GCA_016742075.1 Phycisphaerales bacterium | reverse complement strand
GTTGGAACCGGGGCCGGAGCCACCGGGACCACTTCCGCCCGGGCCAGAACCACCCGGCCCCGAGCCGCCAGGCCCGGACCCGCCTGGACCCGACCCACCGTGGCCGCGTCCGCCCCCGCTGTATCCGCCACCGCCCGGCGACCCTCCCCCGCACGCTCCCCCCCCCGTATACCCACCCCCGCCCCCGCCCGCCGGAGGCCCCCCGGCAGTCCCCCGCCCGCACCGCCCCGAACGGGCGTCGGCAAGGGTGGGGGGGTCTATAATCGCGACTTTCCGCCCCAGAAAGGCCGCCATGCCGCTGACCTGTGACCAGATCCGCCAGCAGTTCATCGACTTCTTCGTCCAGCGGGCGTCGCACGTCCACTGGCCCAGCAGCCCCGTCGTCCCGCACGACGACCCCACCCTGCTGTTCACCAACGCCGGCATGAACCAGTTCAAGCCCATCTTCCTGGGCCAGGCCGCCCCCGGCAGCGACTTTGCGCGCCTCCGCCGCGCCGTCAACAGCCAGAAGTGCATCCGCGCCGGCGGCAAGCACAACGACCTCGACGACGTCGGCCGCGACACCTACCACCACACGTTTTTCGAGATGCTCGGCAACTGGTCCTTCGGCGACTACTTCAAGGCCGAGGCCATCCAGTGGGCGTGGGAGCTGCTCACCGGCGTCTGGGGGCTCGACCCCGAGCGCCTCTACGCTACCTACTTCGAGGGCCACAAGGAGCAGGGCCTCGAGCCCGACCGCGAGGCCTACGAGCTCTGGCGCCGCTACCTCCCCGCCGCCCGCATCCTCCCCGGCAACATGAAGGACAATTTCTGGGAGATGGGCGACACCGGCCCATGCGGACCCTGCTCCGAGCTCCACTACGACGGCCGCCCCGACGCCGAGCGCCGCCGCGTCCCCGGGCACGAGCTCGTCAACCGCGACTCTCCCGACCTCATCGAGGTCTGGAACCTCGTGTTCATCCAGTTCAACCGCACCGCCTCGGGCCTCTCGCTGCTGCCCGACAAGCACGTCGACACCGGCATGGGCTTCGAGCGCATCACCCGCGTCATCCAGGGCAAGAGCAGCAACTACGACACCGACGTCTTCGCCCCCCTCTTCGCCGCCATCAAGCGCATCTGCCGCGCCCCCGACTACACCGGCTCGCTCACCTCGCCCACCGACACCGCCTACCGCGTCATCGCCGACCACATCCGCACTCTCACCTTCGCCATCACCGACGGCGCCGAGCCCAGCAACGAGGGCCGCGGCTACGTCCTCCGCCGCATCCTCCGCCGCGCCGTCCGCTACGGACGCCAGACCCTCGGCGTCCCCGGCGTCTTCCTCGCCGACCTCGCCCCCACCGTCGTCGAGAGCATGGGCCACGCCTTCCCCGAGCTCCGCAAGAACCCCCAGCGCGTGATCTCCATCATCCGCGACGAGGAAGAGGCCTTCGGCCGCACCCTCACGCACGGCCTGGCCCTCTTCGAGAAGGCCGCCGAGGCCGCCAAGGCCCGCCCCGCCGGCGCCGACCACCTCCGCATCGCCGCCGACGACGCCTTCAAGCTCCACGACACCTACGGCTTCCCCATCGACCTCACCCAGCTCATGGCCGAGGAACGCGGCCTCGCCGTCGACGCCGCCGGATTCCACACCCTCATGGAAGAGGCCCGCGAGCTCTCCCGCACCGGCGGCAAAGCCGACGACGGCTCCGCCGCGCTCCTCCTGCCCGCCGCCGCCGTCGCCAAACTCCGCAACCTGCAGGTCGAGCCCACCGACGACGCCGACAAGTACCACGGCCGCAAAGTCCGCGCCCGCGTCAAGGCCATCTGGAACGGACACGACCTCGACGAGCACGTCGTCGCCCGCAACACCCGGCCCACCGACCGCTTCAGCGTCGTCCTCGACTCCACCAACTTCTACGCCGAGATGGGCGGCCAGGTCGCCGACCAGGGCCGCATCGCCGTCGCCCGCGCCGCCGGCGGCCCCTCCCCCGAGGGCCCCGGCGAGTTCGCCGTCGAGTCCGTCCGCTCCTGCGCCGGCTACATCGTCCACATCGGCCGCATCGTCAAGGGCGAGCTCCGCGTCGGCGACGAGGTCGAACTCCGCCTCGACGCCGCCCGCCGCCACGCCGTCGCCGCCAACCACACCGCCACGCACCTGCTCAACCTCGCCCTCCGCGACGTGCTCGGCGAGGGCGCCGACCAGCGCGGCTCGCTCGTCGCCCCCGACCGCCTCCGCTTCGATTTCGCCCACGCCCACGCCCTCTCCGAAGAGCAGTCCGCCCGCGTCGAGAGCGTCGTCCGCGCCGCCATCCAGCAGAATCTCGAGGTCTTCGCCGAGCCCGCGTCCCTCACCGCCGCCCGAAAGGTCACCGGCCTCCGCGCCGTCTTCGGCGAAACCTACCCCGACCCCGTCCGCGTCGTCTCCATCGGCGTCCCTGTCGCCCAGCTCCTCGCCGACGCCGCCAGCACCCGCTGGTCGGGCTACTCCGTCGAGTTCTGCGGCGGCACGCACCTCGCCCGCACCGGCGAGGCCGAGGCCTTCGCCCTCGTCGGCGAGGAGGCCGTCAGCAAGGGCGTCCGCCGCATCTCCGCCCTCACCGGCGACCCCGCCAAAGCCGCCATCGCCGCCGCCGACGCCCTCGCCGCGCGCGTCCGCGGCGCCGGCGAACTCCCCGATCAGCACCTCGCCGCCGAGGTCGCCCACCTCTCCACCGATATCGACCGCGCCGAGATCCCCCTCTCACGCAAGGCCGAGCTCCGCAAGCTCCTCGCCGTGCTCCAGGAGAAGGTCAAAAAGCTCGCCAAGCAGGCCCAGGGCGCGGCCAAGGATGTCGCCGTCACCGCCGCGCGCGAGCTCGCCGCCGGCGCGGGCGGGCCGGTGGTCGTCGGCGTCGTCCCGGCTGGCTCCAGCCGCGAGGCCCTGCTCGCCGCGGTCGACGCCGTCCGCGCCAAGGCCCCAGCCGCCGCAGCGCTGCTGATCTCCCCCGATGAGATCGAGGGCAAGCTCTCCATCGCCGCCGCCGTCCCCGCCGCCCTCATCGAGAAGGGCCTCAAGGCCGGCGACTGGGTCCGCGAGGCCTCCGCGGCCTGCGGCGGAAAGGGCGGCGGACGCCCCGACGCCGCCCAGGGCGGCGGGCCCGATCTCGCCAAGGCCCCCGCCGTCATCGAGGCCGCGCGCAAGTTCGCCATCGCCAGAATCGGCTGAGCCCCCGCCGCATCCCCCCCGGCACCGGTTCTACACCTGCCCGGCCAGCAACTGCTCGGCCAGAGCCGCCGCCGCGTCATCCTCCGCGCTCGACCCACCGGCAGCCCCGCCCTGCGCACCGAGCGCCGCGATCCGCTCCTTCACATTCCCGATGAAGGCGATCTTCAGCCCGAAGTTCTCGCCCACCTTCACCGCCGTGCCCGTGCCCACCACCTTGTTGTTCACCAGCAGTTCCAGCTCCTCGTCGGCCTGCTTCGGCAGTTCGATGATCGTCCCCGGCACGATCGACACCACCTCGCCCATCGGCATCCGCCGCTCGCCGAGCAGCACGATGATGGGCACCTCCAGCTTCAGGATGCGTTCAAGGTCCGACGGCATCGCCCTCTGACATCGGCCCGCCGCCGCCGCCGGCTTCGGAAGCCCATCCGACCGGCTCCCGAACTCAAAGAGCCACCGCCCGACGCGACCGACTCAGCGGCACGAGGCGGCGATCGATGCACACCAAGGGTTTTCCCGGGGTGGCGATCCTCTGGTCCCTGATTATGGGTGCTTCGCCCGCCGCGCCGACATGCCCGAGCGTTCGGCGCGCCCCTTGGGCACCCGCGTCGACGATGGCGACTTCACCGGGCTCGAGGAGCGGGCCAGGCGGGAACGCACGAGTGTCGCGGACCTTAACGGCTCGGTGGGCGCCAACGACCTCAACCTCGTGCTGATCAACCCCGGCGGCGGCCGCCCGTGAACCGGCCGCTCAGCCCTCGAACCGGGCCAGCGCCAGCGACACGTTGTGCCCGCCGAAGCCGAAGGTGTTGTCCAGCACCACCCGCAGCCGCGCGTCGCGCGCGTGGTGGGGGACGAAGTCCATGTCGAACCCCTCGTCGGGGTTGTCGAGGTTGATGGTGGGGGGGACCACCCCGTGCCGCAGGGCGTTGATGCACGCCAGCGCCTCGACGGCGCCCGAAGCCCCCAGGCAGTGCCCGATCATCGATTTCGTGCTCGACATCAGCATCCGGCCGCCGCGCGACAGGCGGGCATGGTCGCCGAAGATCGCCTTCACCGCCGCCACCTCCGCGGCGTCGCCCAGCGGCGTGCTCGTGCCGTGCGCGTTGATGTAGTCGATCTGGTCGGGGTTCACTCCCGCGTCGCGCAGGGCCCAGCTCATGGCCCGCCGGGCGCCGCGCCCCTCTGAGTCCGGCGCGGTGATGTGCGCGGCGTCGCTCGAGGCGCCGTAGCCCACGATCTCGCACAGGATCTCCGCGCCCCGCCGCCGGGCGTGCGCCAGCGTCTCCAGCACCATCACCGCCGCGCCCTCAGACAGCACGAAGCCGTCCCGGTCGCGGTCGAACGGGCGCGAGGCCTTCGTCGGCGCGTCGTTCCGCGTCGACAGCGCCTTCATGGTCATGAACGCGCCCAGGCACAGCGGCGAGACCGCCCCCTCGGCCCCGCCGGCCAGCATCACGTCGGCGTCGCCCCGCTGGATGATCTTGAACGCGTCGCCGATCGAATGCCCCGACGTCGCGCACGCCGTGGCGTGCGCACCCGACGGGCCCTGCAGCCCGTAGCGGATCGACAGATCCCCCGACACCGCGTTGGCCATCAGCCTCGGCACGGTGAACGGGTTGATGCGGTGCGGGCCCTTCTCGACCAGCACCCACATGCCCTCTTCGATCGTCTGGATGCCGCCCACGCCCGAGCCCACGATCACGCCGCAGCGCTCGGGGTCTTCCTTCGAAAAATCCAGCCCCGACTGCGCCACCGCCTCGATGCCCGCCGTGATCCCCAGCTGGGCGAAGCGGTCCAGACGCCGAGCGTCGCGCTTGTCGATCCGCGTCTCGGGGCTCCACCCGCGCACCTGCCCGGCGATCCGCACCGACCACACCTCGTTCTTGGTGCGGTGGAACTGCTCGTCGCCGTCGATGCTCGTGATGCCCGACACCCCGCGCACCATCGCGTCCCACGTCGACGGCGCATCATGGCCGATCGGCGTCACGGCGCCCACACCGGTGATCACCACGCGCTGGTTGTCGGGGCGATGAGCCATCGGGTGCACGGGGCTGGCGAGGGGGCTCGGCGGGCCGGCCATCAGCTCAGCGCGCCGGCCGCCCGCTTGGCCTCGACGATGTGCGAGATCGCCTCGCCCACCGTCTTGATCTTCTCCGCCTGCTCGTCGGGGATCGACGTGTCGAACCGGTCCTCGAACTCCATCACCAGCTCGACCGTGTCAAGGCTGTCGGCGTTCAGGTCGTTCACGAAGCTCGTCTCGCGGGTGATGGTGCCCTTGTCCACGCCCATCTGCTCGGCCACGATCTCGATGACTTTCGTTTCGATGTCCTTCTCGGTCACGACCACGTCTCCACAGTGTTCACAGGTGCCGACCGCTCCGAGCGGCAACGGTCCGACGCGCCAAGCCCCTCCGCCCCGTCCCGGGGCCCGCGTCACCCCCACCGCGCCCGAACCGGCTCGGCGGAAGTGGCCCGATACTAGCGGTTTCAGGACCTCACGCCAACTTAGTGAACCCAAACTTCCCACTCCCGGCCCCTCGACCCCGTCCGCCGCCCCCCCCGCGGGCCTTCCGCCGGCCCTTTGCCCACACGGGTCACCACATCGTCATCCCGCCGTCCACGCAGATCACCTGCCCGGTCAGGTACCCCGCGCCATCGCCGCTCACGTAGGCCACCGCGTCGGCGATGTCCTCCGGCTGCCCCAGCCGTTTCACGGCGATCGACTCCAGCACCCGCGTCTTGATCTCCTCGCCCAGCCCGGCCGTCATGTCCGTCTCCACCCAGCCCGGGGCGATCAGGTTGGCCGTGATCCCCTTGCTGCCGAACTCGCGCGCAAAGGTCTTGGTCAGGCCGATCAGCCCGCTCTTCGCCGCGGCGTAGTTCGCCTGCCCGGCGTTGCCCACCACCCCGCTCGTCGAGCCGATGTTCACGATCCGCCCGAACTTGCCCTTCATCATCGCCCGCGACGCCGCGCGCGAGGCGACGAACGCCGAGAGCAGGTTCACCCGCAGCACCTCCATGAAGTCTTCGTCGCTCATCCGCAGCGCCAGACCGTCCTTGGTGATGCCCGCGTTGTTCACGAGAATGTCCAGCCGCCCCTCGTCGGCCGCGATCTTCTCGATGGCCGCCTGCAGCGCCGCGCCGTCCCCCACGTCCACCGCCGCCACGCCCGCCGAGCCGCCCGCCGCCTCGATCTGGGCCTTCACCTCGCCCAGCGGGCCGGTGCTCCGGCTCACCAGGATCACCCGACGCCCGTCGCGCGCCAGGCGCAGCGCGATCGACTTCCCGATGCCGCGACTGGCGCCGGTCACCACCGCCACCCGACGGGGCTGGCCGCTCTGCGGGGTGCTGCTCGTCAAGACCAGGCCTCCTCAGCCGCCCCGGCGCGCCCACCACGGGCCGCCCCGCGGCGGGCCCACAACATAGCCGGATCGGCCCCGCCCCGCGATCAGCCGCGCGGCTTGCGGAACGGCGAGCGGTTCTCCGGGTTCCCTCCGCTGGTCGGCGCCGAGGAGTCGTCTTCCTTCTTCTTCTTGGGCTCCTCGGCGATCCACACCGCCGGGGCCGGGAGCGTCCGCAGCGCCAGCGCCGAATCGTCGAGCATCGCCACCTGCGCCGCCGAGACCGGCTCGATCCCCAGCCCCGTGATCCGCCACTGCCCGCCCTCGATCCGCGCCTTCCAACCCAGCAGGTACGCGCCGTCGGGCTCCTGGATCCCCAGCCCGAACTCGGCCGACTGGTTGTCCTCGGCCTCCTTCAGCGCGCACACGCGGATCGCCTCGAGCCGCGCCGTGCTCGCCTTCCACGTGCCGTCCTTCACCATGCCCGACAGCACCGAGTCGTCATCCGGCGACAGCACCGAGTTGATCGCCGCGTCGTCGCCCTTCAGCAGGCCGTTGGCCAGCCTGGTGATCGCCTCGGCCAGCTCCTGCGAGCGCGGCGTGTACTTCTCGGGGAACTGGAAGCGGGGGTCCTTCTTCAGTTCGTCGAGGTTGGCCCGCGGCGGGGGCGGCGGCGGGGGCGGAGGAGGAGGAGGAGGCTCCTCCTTCTTGCAGCCGGCCAGCGCCAGCCCCGCGAGCAGAAGCATCGAGCCCACCGCGCCGCGGATCACCCAGCGGGCGGGCAGACCGGGGCCGGTGTCGGAGTTACGCCGAGGGGAGGTCCGGGGTGTCATGGCTGGTCACCTTGATGTTCCGGTCGATCCGCCGCATGAGCCCCGCCAGCACCTTGCCGGGGGCCAGTTCGTGATACGCGCCGCGCACCTGGGCCGCCAGCCACAGGCACGACTGGCTCCATCGTACGGGCTCGGTGAGCTGCCGGGCCAGACGCAGTCGGACGCCCACCTCGAAGGAATGTTCCGTCAGCGCCCCGGGCGGCGGAGGCTGGCAGTGCGGCGACGCCGTCACGTTCGACAGCACAGGCGCCGACGGCCGCGTGAAGGGCACCCGATCAAGAGCCGATCGCAGACGATCCGCCGCCGGCTGCATCAGCGGCGAGTGGAACGCCCCCGCCACCACCAGTTTCGTCGCCCGCAGGCCCATCCCCTCGGCCACGCCCACCGCCCGGTCGCACGCCGACGCCGATCCGCTGATCACGATCTGCCCCGACGCGTTGTAGTTCGCCGGCACCAGCACCTCGCCACCCGGCCCGCCCGCCAGCGCTTTGGCGCACAACTCGTCGGCCTGGTGCTCCTCGGCGCCGATCAGCGCCACCATCCCGCCCTTCGACGCCTCGGCCGCGTCCTGCATCGCCCGCCCGCGCAGCGCCACCAGCTCCAGCCCGTCGGCGAAACCCATCGCCCCCGCCACGTGCAGCGCCGTGTACTCGCCCAGCGATAGCCCCGCCGCCGCGGCCAGCGTCGCGCCGGGGCCCAGCGTCCCCGCCGCCAGCATCGCCCGCCAGCTCGCCACCCCGCACACGTACAGCGCCGGCTGCGCCACGTCGGTCCGGTTGAGCACCTCCTCCGGCCCGGCGAAGCAGATCTCGCTCAGCGGCCGCCCGAAGCGGCCCCCCAGGATCGCGTCGGCCTCGCGGAACACCGCCGCGGCCTCCGGCGAACGCTCGAACCACGCCCGACCCATGCCCACCGCCTGCGCCCCCTGCCCCGGGCACAGCGCGACGATCGGATTGCTCATCTCAAAGCCTCCAGAGGCTCGCCGCCCACGTCAGGCCGCCGCCGAACGCCACGAACATCACCAATTCGCCCTCGCGGCAACGGCCCTGCTCGCGCAGCTCGTCGAGGCACACCGGCACCGACCCCGCCGAGCAGTTCCCGTAACGGTCGATGTTGATGTAGAACTTCTCCGGCGGCACGCCGAAGCGGTCGCGGGCGCTCTCCAGCATCCGCGCGTTGCTCTGGTGGCACACGAACATGTCCACGTCCGACGCCTTCACGCCCGCCCGGTCCAGCGTCTGCTCGATCACCCGGCTGAACGTCCCCACCGCGAACTTGTACACCTCGCGGCCGTTCATCTGCAGCGCATCGACCTTCACCGCCGTCCGGTCGGCCCCCGGCGGGAAGTCCCGCTCGGCCTGCGGCAGGTACAACTCCTGCCACTTGCTCCCGTCGGCACGCATCGTCCCGGCGATCATCCCCTTGCCCGGGTCGTCCGTCGCCCGGAGCACCGCCGCGCCCGCCGCGTCGCCGAACAGCACCGCGACGTTGCGGTTCTCGTAGTCCATCACCTTGCTCATCACGTCGCAGCCCACCACCGCGACGTTCCGGTACGACCCCGCCCTGATCAGGTCGTGCGCGATGTTCAGCCCGTACACGAACCCGCTGCACGCCGCCATCAGATCGAACGCCCCCGCGTCGCCCGCGCCCACCGCCGCCGCCACCCGGCACGCCGTGCTCGGGCAGGTCATCTCCCCCGTCACCGTCCCCAGGATCAGCAGGTCGAGTTCCTTGGGGTCCATCCGCGCGTCGGCCAGCGCCTTCTTCAGGGCCAGCGTGCAGATCTCGGTCGTCGACTCCCCCTTGGTCGGGTCGCACACCCGCCGCTCGCGGATCCCCGTCCGCTGGACGATCCACTCGTCGCTCGTGTCCATCATCTTCTCGAGGTCGGCGTTGGTCAGCCGCCCCTCCGGCGCGTGCCGCCCCGTCCCCGCGATCCGCACGCCGCGCGCCCCCGCAGCGCCCGCCCCGGCCACCCCGACCGCCATCCCACGCGCCGGCGCCGCCATCAGGCCGCCTCCTCCTTGCGCATCACCGGGTGCCCCTCCAGCTCCGCCAGACGCCGCACGATCGCCTCGTTCACCCCCGCCGACACGTACTCCCGCGCGTTGCGGATCGCGTTGCGGATCGTCCTCGCCTCGCTCGAACCGTGGCAGATGATCGACACCCCGTTCACCCCCAGCAGGGGCGCCCCCCCGTACTCGTGGTAGTCGTTCTTCTTGAACAGCCCCCGCATCACCTCGTGAAGACGGATCGCCAGCTCCGCGTCCTGCACCATCACCTCGTGCGCGATCGCCTTCATCAGGCTCTTCGCCAGGCCCTCCGTCAGCTTCAGCATCGTGTTGCCGACAAACCCGTCCGTCACCACCACGTCCGCCACACCGTCGAAGAGATCACGCCCCTCCACGTACCCCACGTAGTTCACCGACGGGATCGTCTTCAGCAGGTCACGCGTCTCCTTGATCAGACCCGTGCCCTTCTGCTCCTCCGCCCCGATGTTCAAGAGCGCGATCCGCGGCTTCTTCAGCCCCAGCACACGCTCGGCGTACGTCTCGGCCATGATCGCGTACTGCGCCAGGTGGATCGGCCGCGGCTCGGGGTTCGCCCCCACGTCGCACACCACCACCGGGCCGTGGAACAGCGGGATCGTCACCGCGATCCCCGGCCGGTGAACCCCCGGCAGCCTCCGCATCGTCATCGTCGCCGCCGAGACGTGCGCACCGGTGTTCCCCGCCGACAGCACGAAATCCACCGGGTCGTCGGTCTTCTTCGACGACCCCAGCGCGTGGATCCGCACCAGCGACGAGTCGGGCTTGCTCCGAACCGCCTCCACCGGCGTCTCGTGCATCCCGATCGTCTGCGTCGAGTGCTGCACCACCACCCGCGGGTCGGCCCCCACGCCCCGCTCGCGCATGATGTCCTCCACCGCCGGCCGGTCGCCGACGATGATCATCCGGTCGTCTGCGGGCAGGATGTCCAGCGCGTCAAGGCACCCCTTGACAATCTCGTCCGGCGCGTGGTCGCCCCCCATCGCGTCGATGGCGAACCGCATGGCCGCTCCGTGGAACTCCAGAAACCGACCGACGCTCAGTCCTTGCTGACGCCGATGCCCAGCTTCGGAACCTTGATCGTCAGACCCGGCCGCACATACCCCGAGTACTTGCACGCCCGGTGGTGCTGCTTCGGCTTGCCCGTGTCCGGGCACAGCGTCTGCAGCTTCACATCCAGCGCCTCGTGAGCGCGACGACGACGGGTCCGGCCGGGGCTTTGCCTATGGGTAGGGTTCATGCGGAAACCTCTTTCCTTCTGCCGAAACCGGCTCCGACACCGACGCCCGAGCCCCAGAGCGGCCCTTCCAGCGACGCACAGCCGGCAATTTCGTAAGGCGTGAGGGTACGCCTCACCCCCCACGGTGTCAACGCCCACACCAACCCGCCCCCCTCACACCCCTCACCCCGCTTCACTCGCCCTGCGCGTCCTTTTCAACGCCGAACATGCCCCCTAACCAGGGCCCTGGTCACCAACACCCACGCCCTCGGCCGCCCGACCCGCGCCCCAAGCCCCGGTCGTGCTCACTGGCGCGGCCATGAGCACGTTCGGCCATCGATCAACCGAATCTCCTCGGCATCTCCAACCCGGCCGCTCGTCGTGGCTTTCAGGGAGCACGCCGACGCGGAGCACGAGGCGGAAGGACCGCCGAGCCGGGGCGGCGTCGCGTCCGGCCCGGGGTCGACGAGCGGTGCGGGTAGGGGCCTCGATGGAGGCGGCGGGCTTGGGGAACGGGTAGTGGGGCGGAGGGGGGGAG
>JACVCL010000074.1 GCA_016742075.1 Phycisphaerales bacterium | reverse complement strand
GATGGCCGAGGCGACCCGGCGGAGTTCGGCGGGGTTGGTGAGGGTGTCGAGCAGTTTGACGAGCGTGCGCAGGGCCGCGAGATGGGCCCGCGTGATCTCGTCGGCGATGAGGGTGTGTGCGGCGTCCATGGAGTGGAACATAGAGATGGTTTGGTGTGGGGCAAGAAAAATCGCGCGCATGTCGTCATCTGGGCGCTCAGGGGACGGAGATGCGGGCCGGTGGAGGGGTTTCGGGAGGAGTGCGGGGTGTTGGGGCGGGCCGCAAGGGGCGGGCGGCGGTTCGGTGACTTCGATGCGTCTGGACGCCCCGCCGGGCGGCGACAGTGATCCATCTCGTTCACTCACAACGGGGGGCCACCCGCTCGCCGGAGCGCTGTTGGCGCGACCCCGATGTCGTGGTCGCGCGTGCGCGATGTCGGCTGCGGAGGTACTTCGGTCGGTGAGCACGCCGAGCGGGGGTGGGTTGAGCCCGGCGCGTGCGTGGGACGGTGATTTGGAGAAGAGGTTGGCGGTTGTGACCCTGGAGCACGGGGGTTTGGGGGTGGAGGACCCGCGGGCGTTCTCGCGCTGGGTTATCAGACTCAGCCCGGCGGAACCCGTGGTTTCTGCTGGGTGTGATCGGGCCGATGGAGTAGGCTCGGCGGGCGGTGTGGAGGTGCCGGTCGGTTTCGGCCGGGAGGACGAAGACGTGATGCAGAAGAACCTGGCGAAGAACCCGATGGTGCACGCCGCGGCGTGGTGTTTGGTGTGGCTGGTGTGCGTGGCGGCGCCGGGGTTGGCATGGGCCCAGTGCGGCGGGCGCTGGCTGAGCGGCCCGCAGCAGATCACGCCGGGGTTTGACGGCCCGGTGTACGCCTATGCCGTGATGCCCAACGGCGACGTGGTGGCCGGCGGCGTGTTCACATCCGTCGGCGGTGTGGCCGCGTCGAGTATCGCACGGTGGGATGGCACCACGTGGTCGGCGATGGGCTTCATAGGAACCCGCGTCAACGCGCTGGTGTTGGACCAGAACGGTAACCTGATCGCCGCGACAGGTGAGGACGCCAATTCCGGCGGTTCCGGCGCGGTCTTTCGCTGGAACGGCTCGTCCTGGTCACAACTTGGTGGAGACACCGGCAGCTCCGGCGGCATCATGGCTCTGGCGATCGCCTCCAACGGCGACATCATCGCCGGGGGGCGGTTTTCCGGGATCGGATGGTTCGGCAGCAGCGGCGGCATTCAGGCCAACTGCATCGCCCGCTGGAACGGCTCGGCGTGGTCGCCTTTGGGCTCAGCCGTTCCCCCAAACTATTTGATTCCGGGGTTGGCGAACCCGCCCGCTTCGCCCCCCGCGGCCGTCTATGCCATCACCGTGCTCGCCAACGGCGACATCATCGCCGGCGGCCAGTTCTTGGTTGGGACCAACGCGACGGGAACCGTGCTTGCTCAGAATATCGCACGGTGGAATGGCTCGGCGTGGTCCGCGATCGGGCCCGGGCTGCGAGGCGGCGTGAGCACGGTCCGGGCCCTGGGCGTCCTTTCCAACGGACAGATCGTGGCTGCCGGCGGATTCTTCCTGGGCACCACCGGCATCCAGATCTCCAACATCGCGACTTGGAACGGGGCTTCCTGGCTGCCGGTCGGGACGGGCGGGGAAGACCCCGATGCCGGCGCCACCACGATCTACGCTCTCAGGACGCAGCCCGGCGGCGGCGTGATCATCGGCGGTGACTTTGGCAACTGGGCCGGGCAGAACGCCAACCGCGTTGCGCGCTGGAACGGCTCGGCGTGGTCCACCTATGGCTCGGGCGTGGACGCCGCGGTCCGCGCGCTGGCCGTTCGCACCAACGGCGAACTGATGGTCGGCGGTGACTTTTCCGCCGCCGGCGGCACGGCCGCCAACCGGGCGGCACGCTGGAACGTCTCGGCATGGTCGTCGATCGCGTCCGGGTTGGGGTTGAGTAACGCCGTGACCGCCTTCGCCACCATGCCCAACGGCGACATTGTGGCCGCCGGTCCGTTCACCGCCGCCAACGGCGTGGCCATCAACGTTTCCACTGACGGCACGGCGTGGCCCGGCGGGGTTGCCCGCTGGAATGGCGCATCGTGGTCGCCGTTGCCGCCCCTCGCCCCGATCAACGCGCTGGCCGTCGCGTCCAACGGCGATCTCATTGCGGGTGGTTCATTCGGTGGCGGCGTGGCGCGCTTGAGCGGCTCGACGTGGTCGGCTCTCGTCGGCGGCGGTGTCGACGGGCCTGTGAATGCCATCGTCAGAATGCCCAGCGGCGACATCATCGTGGGCGGATCGTTCTTCAACGCCACTGGCGTTCCCGCGGCCAGTCGCATCGCCCGCTGGAACGGCTCCTCGTGGGCACCGCTCGGGACCGGCTTCAACGGGTCGGTCTCCGCTCTCGCGGTGCTTCCCAACGGCGACCTCGTTGCGGCCGGATTCTTCACCACCGCCGGCGGCAACCCCGCCAGCCGCATCGCGCGCTGGAATGGTTCCGCGTGGTCGCCGATGGGCTCAGGCTTGAATTCGGCTGGTGCCACCGTTCGAGCGCTCGTGGTTCGGCCGAGCGGGGATCTCCTGGCTGGTGGCCAGTCCCTGCCGTTTGGCGCCATCGCCCGTTGGACAGGAGCCGCGTGGTCGTCGGTCGGCGCGGAGGACATGTACAGCGTGTACGCCCTGGCGGTTCGAGCCAACGGCGATGTCATCGCCGGCGGGATATTTGATACCGCCGGGGGCGTTGCCGCGAGCAACATCGCGAGGTGGAACGGCTCGGCGTGGAACGGGCTCGGAACAGGACTTGGCGCCGGCGCCTCATTTGGGATCCCGTGCGCCGCGATCGCCGTTGCGCCCGGCGGCGAGACCATGGCGGGCGGTGGCATCGCCACCGCGGGCGACGCGATCTCGAACTCCGTTGCCCGCTGGACCGACACCGGCTCGCCGTGGGTCGCGGGCCAACCCGCGGCCACGGCCGTGGGCGCGGGGCAGACCCTCACCCTGTCGGCGGCGTGTGCGTCGGGCTATGACTTCGGCGGCCCTGTCGGCTTCCAGTGGAAGCGCAACGGCGTGACCATCACGAACGGCACGGGCGGTGCTTCGGCGGGCGGGGGGATGGTGAGCGGCGCGGCGGGCGCGCTGCCCTCGCCGATGATCAACCCCACGGCCACGCTGACGATCACCGGCACGCGGGCCTCGGATGCGGGGTCGTACACGGTGGTGTTCTCGAACGGTTGTGGGTCGGTGACGAGCAGCCCCGCGGCGGTGACGGTGGCGCCGCTGTGCCCGGGTGATGTGGACGGGAACAACGCCGTGGGCGCCAACGACCTGACGCTGCTGCTGCTGGCGTTCGGTTCGACGGCGGGTCCGCCGGCGAGCGCGAACTGGAACCCGGTTGCCGACATCGACGGGAACGGGTCGGTGGGGGCGAACGATCTGACGATCCTGCTGGTGAACTTCGGGCGGGCGTGCCCGTGAGGCGGCTCAGCTGACGACGGGCCGCAGGCCGGGTCCCGGTCGGGTGAGGATGACTTTGGTGTAGGCCTGTTGGAAGCCCATGCGTCGGGCGTTGCGGTAGGTGGCGACGTCGGGGCGCGAGCCGATGGTGGCGATGGCGGCGCCGCCGGCGGCCAGAAGGTTCAGGCGGAAGGCCAGGAGCGCCTGCTGCACGCCGCGGCGGCGGTGGTGCGGGTGCACGGCGGCGCCGAAGAGCCCGGCGGCGGCACCGGGGCGTGGTTCGTCGGTTGCGGCGACGCCGATGACGGTGCCGCGCCCGTCGGGGCCGCGGCCATCGTTGAGCCGCGCGGCGACGGTGACGACGTTCGGCTGGCGGACGTTCTTGCGGAAGAAGTCGAACTCGTCGTGGGTGGGGGTGTGGCCGGGGCTGCAGAAGGCGGGGACGACGACCTCGCCGCAGGCGTCGACGAGCCGGTCGTCGCGCGGGTCGACGCGTTCGATGCGGGCGTCGGCGGTGAGGGGTGAGTCGGGGCGGATGGCTTCGGCGGGCGAGAGCTCCCGGTACATGAGAATCTCGAACATCCGGACGGAGAATCCGGCGTCCTGCAGAGCGGCGCGGAGGGTGTCGTCGGCGAAGGGTGAGAGTTCGACCCTGGGCTCGATGCCTTGGCTGGCGTGGAAGTCGATGACCTCGGCGGCCGCGGCGTCGCTGACGGGGCCCTGCAGCCCGCCGCCGATCGCGACGTTGCACCAGATGCCGGGCTGCCCGCGGCAGAGAAACCCGCCCGCGCCGTGCCCCCACGGCCTGGACTCGGGCGCGACGGCGGCCATGGCGGCGGCGACGCGGGACTCTTCCAGCCGGGCGACGTCGAGGTAATCGAGGGGCATGGCCGGACTGTAGGGCGGGGAGTTCACGCGGCCGTGCGTCGGGCCCCTACGAGGCCGCGGCGGCGCTGCCCCGTACCGCGCTTGTGCACCGAGATGGGATCCACCCTGGTGACAGGCATGAATGGCTTTCATCTTGGGCTACAAGAACGTGAGACACTCGAGTATCAGAATGTGGGCGGCGAGTCCGGTGGCCATGAAGAAGTTCTCGGCACTGTCGGCGATTGGTGTGTCGGGCACGGTGGTTCTGTCGCTGGCGTCGGGCGCGGGGGTTCACGCCGAGCCGTACCGCGTGACGGACCTGGGGTCGCTGCCCGGGTTCGAGCGGAGCATGGCGCTGAAGATCACCGACCGGGGCGACGTGGTGGGGGTGGCCCAGAACGCCGGGGGGCCGCGGCGGCTGTTCTCGTGGCAGCCGGTGGCGGATCAGTACTACCCGATGGGGTGGACCGACCGCGGCCCTGCGCCGAACAACTTCGGCCGCAACAAGCAGGACGGCTGGGCGAGCAACATGTTCTTCTCGTCGGCGGGCATGTCGCAGAATAACGCGGCCCCGCTGAACCAGGCGATGCTGGTGCGCGAAAAGGACGGGTACAGCGAGGTGGTCGGGCTCGGGACGCTGCCCGGCGGCGTTCTCAGTTGCGGGCTCGACATCAACAGCGGTGAGATGGTGGTCGGCTGGTCGGGCGTCGGGGGTGGGACCTTCCACGGTTTCTACTGGACGCCGTCGGGGGGCCTGACGGACCTGCCGCCGCTGGCAGGGCAGGCGCACGCGCGGGCGCTGGGGGTCAACGATCGGTTGCAGGTGGTGGGGTCGAGCCTGAGCTCGGCGTTCGCCGACGACCAGGCCCGGTGGAACCCGCTGCACATCCCGATCGCCCGGGACGACGACGAGCGTGCGGTGATCTGGAAGCGCAGCGGCCCGATCGACCTCAACACCCTGGTCCCTCCGGGGTCGGGGTGGCGGCTGCAGGTGGCGACCGACATCAACAACCTCGGGCAGATCGTCGGGCTGGGTGTCAACCCTGCGGGGGAGCTGCGGGCGTTCCGGCTCGAACTGGCGCTGGGGGACTACAACGGCGACGGGGTTGAGGACTCGCGGGACCTGGCAGACTTCGTGCGGGACTTCTCGTTCGGCAGCCCGCGGGCCGACGTGACGGACGACGGCGAGCTCACGGAGTTGGACGTGGTCGCGTTCGTCTGCGGATGGCTGCGGCCGCCGGTGCTGACGACGCCGCAGGTGATCTGGTCGAGCTCGGGCAGCCAGCTCGGCATGGTCTATGAGATGATCCGCCCGCTCGATCTCAGCCCCGGCGCGATCGATGAAGGCACGGTGGAGATCGTGAATCAGGTGCCCGCGCCTCCCACCGAGGAGCACGAGTTCCAGGAGTGGAAAGAGAAGCCGGGATGGCCGAACGTCTACGACAAGAAGTACAACCCGCGTTGCTATGGCTGCCCCGGGGGGGCGCCAGGGAACGACAACCCTGACGGCAAGGATGGCTGGCCGGGTGGCCCTGATCACATCAGAGATGTTCGTCGGTTCATCACGGACCCGAGTGATTGGCCGTACTACGTCGACGGCGGTCCGGGTGGGAGGGGTAAGGACGGCGGACGCGATGGCGTTCCGCCTGCGGGCCGCGGCGGGAACGGCGGGAAGGGGCATGACACCGGCAACGGCGGTGCGGGTGGGGCCGGCGGCAATGGCCGCGGGACAGGTAGTGGTGGGCGAGGCGGAGACGGCGGTGACGGCGGCGGCCGCGGTGGAAAGGGTGGGAGCGGAGGGAATGGCGGGAGCGGCGAGCCTTCCTCCCGAGGTGGCAACGGTCTTGGCGGAGATGGCGGCAAGGGCGGTCGGAGCGGCGGTGGGGGCGGCGGCGACGGCGGGAAGGGAGGGGATGGTTTCGGAAGCCAGCCTGGGGGCAATGGTGGCGATGGCGGCACGGGAAATGGAAATCGCCGCAGCGGCAAGGGTGGTGATGGTGGCAAGGGTGGCGATCGCGGCGGGCCGGGCGGCCAAGGCGGAAAGGGTGGAGACGCCGATGATGACAATCAGGACGGTGGCGATGGAGGGCGTGGTGGCGATGGTGGTCAGAACAGCAAGGGCGGCGACGGCGGTCCGGGCGGCAACGGCAACTCTCGTGGCGTCGGTGGGAACGGCGGAGAAGGTGGCAAGGGCGGCCAAGGCAAGAACGACGATCCCTTCAAACGGGACGGCGGTTCCGGAGGGAACGGCGGGAAGGGAGGGGATGGAGGTGTGTCGGGCGGGAGACCCGGTGGTGGCGGGAAGGGCGGAGATGGTGGCAAAGGCGCGAACCCCGACGGAAGGGGTGGGCCGGGCGGTACTGGCGGGCCGGGCGGCAACGGCTCCAACAACGTTCCCAAAGGACCGGCCGGTCCGAACGGTGTCCCGGGGCCGAGTGCTGGGTGATCGTCATCCCGTCAGTGCTGGCGTTGAGCCGGATGACGCGAGGACGCTCACGGAGTGGCATTCCGACGGCGCTCAGTGACTCTTCGAGGTTGATTCTCGGGGCTGGTCACGAGTGTCCGGCACTCTGCGGCGTCGGCGCGCGTGGGTTGCGAGATCTCGTGGGGAAGCACCGTTAGGCGGAGTGCGCGGTCGGCGCCCTGACCGAGTCGATCCAGCCGCCGGCGAGGACGGTGTCCGGATCGGCGGTGTCGTAGAGGACGATGGCCTGGCCGGGGGTGACGGCTTCCTGGGGTTCCTGGAAGCGGATGTCGAAGCGGCCGCGGCGGCCGGAGGGGGTGGTGGTCGTCGGGGGTGCGTCGGGCAGGCGGTGGCAGAGGGCGGGGACGGGGGGGCTGTTCGAGCGGTAGCGGGCGAGGACGGGGAACTCGGCGTTCGAGCCGGGGGGTGTCGGGTTGGTGGGGTTTGGTGGGGGGGCGAGCCAGTTGGCTTCGGCCGCGGTGCAGGCGGCGGCGAGGAGGTGCTCGCGGGGGCCGACGGTGATGGTGTTGGCGGCGGGGTCTTTGGCGACGACGAAGATGGGGTAGCCGAGGGCGACGCCGACGCCGCGGCGCTGGCCGATGGTGAAGTGGTGCTGGCCGCGGTGGGTGCCGACGACGCGGCCTTGGGTGTCGAGGATGGGTCCGAGGGCGGCGGCGGCGGGGTTGCGGCGTTCGACGAGCCCGGCGTAGTCGTTGTCGGGGACGAAGCAGATTTCCTGGGAGTCGGGCTTGTCGAAGGTGGGCAGGCCGAGCTCGCGCGCGATGGCGCGGACGCGGGACTTGGGGAGATGGCCGATGGGGAAGAGGGTGCGGGCGAGTTGGTCTCGGGGGATGCCGAAGAGGACGTAGGACTGGTCCTTGGTGTGGTCGAGTCCCCGGAGGAGGCGCGGGACGGGGCCGGAGGTGTCGGTGCGGGCGTAGTGGCCGCTGGCGACGAAGTCGGCGCCGATCTGGCGTGCGTAGTCGTGGAGCTTGCCGAACTTGAGCCAGTCGTTGCAGCGGACGCAGGGGTTGGGTGTGCGGCCGCGGGAGTACTCGTCGACGAAGTAGTCGATGATGCGGCCGAAGTCCTTCTTGAAGTTGCAGACGTAGAAGGGGATGGCGAGGTGGGCGGCGACGAGGCGTGCGTCGGCGGCGTCGTTGATGGAGCAGCAGCCCTGGTGGCCGATTTTGAGGGAGGCGGGGTTGCAGGCGACGCCTGCGGAGTCGTAGGGGGTGAGTTCGTCAAACGTTTCACCGGGCGATCCGAGGCGCATGAAGACGCCGACGGGGTCGTAGCCCTGCTGCTGGAGGAGTGCCGCGGCGACGGAGGAATCCACGCCGCCGGACATGGCGATGAGCACCTTGGGCCTGTGCGTGGGCATGGGGGTGAACTGTAGGAGTGAGGGCCGCTAGGATCGGCCGTGCCGGGGGCGGCCCGGCGGGCGGGCCCGGGAGACGAAAGGGCGTCGCATGGGATTGTTCTCTCGCCGGGCCGCGAAGCCCGAGCCTGTGTCGGTGGCTGGTGGTGCCGGGGCTGTGGGTGCGGCGCCGGGGCGGGGTTCGGCGGGCGGGCCGGGGAACGAGGCGCGGGTGCGGGCGCTGGGCGAGGAGATGCTCGCCAAGGCGCGTGCGCACAAGAGCGGGGTGTTCAGCCGGCAGTTCTATTCGGATGCGCTGATGGAGTGGTCCATGAAGGACCCGAACTTCAAGGTGCAGATGTTCCGGTTCGTGGACGCGTTCCCGACGCTGCGGACCACGGAGAGCGCCTACGAGCACCTGACGGACTACCTGGGGCAGCCGGGGGTGACGGTGCCGGGGGCGATCGCGGCGGCGCTGAAGGTGGGGTCGCTGGCCAAGGGGATGGCGGTGAAGACGATCGGGGGGCAGATCGAGGGGATGGCGGGGAAGTTCATCGCGGGGCGTGACGCGGCGGGGGCGCTGCCGAAGCTCGATGCGCTGTGGCGCGACGGGATCGCGTTCAGCGTGGACCTTCTGGGCGAGGCGTGCGTGAGCGAGGCGGAGGCGGACGCGTACCTGGCGAAGTACCTGGACCTGGTGGAGAACCTGCCGGGGATGGTGGCGGGATGGAAGGCGAGCGAGCGGCTGGAGCGCGATCACCTGGGGGTGGTGCCGCGGGTGAACGTGTCGATCAAGATTTCGTCGCTGAGCGCGCGGGTGGACGCGATCGACACGGAGGGGTCGGTCCGCGGGCTGATGACGCGGATCGTGCCGGTGCTGGAGGCGGCGCGGAAGCGCGGGGTGTTCGTGAACTTCGACATGGAGCAGTCGTCGCTGAAGGACCTGACGATCGAGCTGTTCCAGCGTTGCTGCGAGGCGGTGGCGTTCGAGGGCGGGCTGGCGATGCAGGCGTACCTTCGGAGCGGCGACGCCGACGCGGAGCGGATGTGCGCGTGGGCGAAGCGGACGGGGCGGGCGGTGACGGTGCGGCTGGTGAAGGGGGCGTACTGGGACTACGAGACGATCCACGGCGAGCAGATGGGCTGGGCGAGCAAGGTGTGGTCGGTGAAGCGTGAGACCGACGCGTGCTTCGAGCGGATGGCCGAGCGGTTCCTGGCGTCGACGCCGAGGAAGGCGGGCGAGGGCGGGGTGAAGCTGGCGCTGGGCTCGCACAACGTGAGGTCGATCGCGGCGGCGCTGGAGTGCCTGGAGCGTCAGGGGCTGCCGCGGAGCGCCATCGAGCTGCAGATGCTGCACGGGATGGCGGACCAGCTGAAGCACGCGGCGGCGGAGATGGGGCTGCGGATCCGCGAGTACGTCCCGGTGGGGGAGATGATCCCCGGGATGGCGTACCTGGTGCGGCGGCTGCTGGAGAACACGAGCAACGAGAGCTGGCTGAAGGCGGGGTTCATGGACCACGCGGACCCGGCGGCGTTGCTGGCGTCGCCGCACGGCCCGGGGCCGGGCAAGCCGGACCTGGCGTCGATCGCGGCGGAGCGTCACGGCCTGAGCGATGCGCCGGCGGGGGTGGGCGACGGTCGGGCGTTCGTGAACGAGCCGATGCGGGATTTCTCGTCGCGCCAGACGCGGGAGGCCTTCGCGCAGGCGGTCCGCGGGGCGACGGTGCCGCGCGTGGCCAACGACCGGACTCCGGAGCACGCGTCGGCGGCGGTGGGGGAGGCGGCGGCGTTCTTCCCCGAGTGGCGCGGCACGGCGGCGGAGGAGCGGGCGGGGGTGCTGGTGCGAGCGGCGGCGCTCATGCGTCAGCGTCGCGACGGGCTGGCGGGGGTGATGATCAAGGAGGCGGGCAAGACCTGGCGCGAGGCCGACGCGGACGTGTGCGAGGCGATCGACTTCTGCGAGTTCTACGCGCGGGAGGCGGTGGGGCTGTTCGAGCGCCGGCGGCTGGGGCGGTTCATCGGCGAGCTGGACGAGCAGTGGCACCAGCCGCGGGGCGTGTGCGCGGTGGTCAGCCCTTGGAACTTCCCGCTGGCGATCGCGTGCGGGATGGTGACGGCGGCGCTGGCGACGGGGAACACGGTGGTGCTCAAGCCCGCGGAGCAGACGCCGGGGATCGCGTCGATCCTGGCGGATGTGCTGTTCGAGGCGGGGCTGCCGCGCGGGGCGCTGAAGTTCCTGCCCGGGGTGGGCGAGACGACCGGCGCGGCGCTGGTGCGCGACCCGCGGGTGGCGGTGATCGCGTTCACGGGCAGCAAGGCGGTGGGGCTGGACATCATCCGGGCGGCGGGCGTGACGGGTGAGGGCCAGGCGCACGTGAAGAAGGTGGTGTGCGAGATGGGGGGGAAGAACGCGATCATCGTCGACGAGAGCGCGGACCTCGACGAGGCGGTGCTGGGCGTGCGGCACTCGGCGTTTGGCTTCCAGGGCCAGAAGTGCTCGGCGTGCTCTCGGGTGATCGTGGTGGACTCGGGGGCCGGGGGCTCGGACGGCGGGGCGATGGCTCACTTCGTCGAGCGGCTGGTGGAAAGCACGCGGGCGCTGGTGGTGGGCGACCCGGCCGAGCCGGGGACGGACGTGGGGCCTGTGATCGACGCTGAGGCGAAGGCGAAGATCCTGGGGTTCATCGGGCGGGCCGGGGCCCGCGGCGTGCTGGGGCCCGGGCTGGCGGGCGAGGTGCCCGCGGGGCTGGAGGAGCGCACGGGCCGGCACTTCGTGGCGCCGCACGTGTTCGCGGGGGTGGGCGGGGCGGGGGTGCCCGAGGACGACGAACTGGCCCGGGAGGAGATCTTCGGCCCGGTGCTGGCGGTGATGCGGGCGGCGTCGTTCGACGAGGCGCTGCGGATGGCCAACGCGAGCGCGTACAAGCTGACGGGCGGCGTGTTCACGCGGAAGCCGGCGAACATCGAGCGGGCCAAGCGGGAGTTCCGCGTGGGCAACCTGTACATCAACCGCGGGATCACGGGCGCGCTGGTGGGGCGTCAGCCGTTCGGCGGTTTCGGGATGTCGGGCGTGGGCAGCAAGGCGGGCGGGCGGGAGTACCTGCTGCAGTTTGTCGAGCCGCGGGCGAGCTGCGAGAACACGCTGCGCCGCGGGTTTGCGCCCGAGCTGTGACGGGGCGGCCGGCGCGCGGGGGCTCGGGTGGTGTCTGTGCGCGGTGAAAGGCGCGGGTGAGGGGGGCGTGGTGGTGGGGGGCGGGGGGCCGGGGGG
>JACVCL010000073.1 GCA_016742075.1 Phycisphaerales bacterium | reverse complement strand
CAGGAGTGGGGGGGGTGGGTGGAGTGGGGGGGGTCATGGCACGATCTGCGTCAGGCTCGTCACGACGATGTCCGAACCCCCCGCGGCCTTGAGCTGCGGGATCAGCCCGGGCAGCGTCTCGCGAGGCACGGCCGCCTTCACGGCGTACCCCGAGCCCGCGTGCAGGGGAGACACCGTCGGCTGCCGCATGCACGGCAGAATGTTCACGATTGTCTGCAGCCGCTCGGGCGACACGTTGAGCTCCAGCATCACTCTCCGCCGCGCCTCGAGCACGCCCGAGAGCAGCATGACCAGCCGGTCGATCACCGCGCGCTTCGCCGGGTTCTCGAGCGCCGCCGGCGAGGCGTACAGTCTCGTCGACGACCGCATGAGCTCGTCGGCGATCACCAGTCCGTTGTCCCGAAGGGTGTCCCCCGAGGCCGTGTTGTCCACGATGCAGTCGGCATCCTCCGGCGGGAACACCTCGGTGGCGCCGAAGCTCCGCACGAACGCCGCGTTCAGGCCCAGACGGGCGATCCACGCCTTGGTGAGCGACTCGTACTCCGACGCGATCACCAGCGGCCGCCCGCCCGGCCCCCGCGCCGGCAGCCGGCCGTCTCGCAGCAGCTCGGCCGGCGCCGCCGCCACCAGACGAACGGGGTCCAGGCCCGTGTCAAGGATCGGCACCAGCCCGGCCTCTTCCGGGCGGCCGAACAGCTCGGCCACCCAGTCGGCCCCGGCGAAGCCCAGGTCGCGCGAGCCCGCGTGCAGCATCTCGATGATGTTCTGGGGCTTGAGCAGCTTGGCGTCGGCCGCGAGATCGCCCGGCAGGGCCACCCGGGGCCGGTAGCCGCGGTCGGTCACGCGCACGGGCACACCGGCGTCGCGCATCAGGGCGAAGACGCCCTCCTGCATCCGGCCCTTGGGCAGGGCCAGGCGAAGGGTCCGGTCGTCGGTCGATTCGTTACGGTTCGCGGGAACGGGCGTCATCGTCGGGTCTCTCCCAGTGTTCTGGAGAAGGCCCTTCGCCGACGTCCCTCGCTTGCCCCCGCCGCGGCCGATCGGGCCGGGGCGAGCAAACGAACGACGCCGGCTCGGGGCCGGCGTCGCGGGTGCTGCTCTGAGGATCAGATCGCTCGCACCAACACCGGGCCCTTACCGGGCTTCGTGGCGATGGTGATGGTGGTGCGGGCGGAGAGTCATGGAGTCCGCATAGTAGACCCCTCGCCGCTCGTGTCAACTCGCCCGCCGAACGTTCCCCGGTCGATAATCCTTCTCGAACCCCGGACCCAGGAGCCCGCCGGTGATCGCCCGTAACCAACCGTTCGTCCTCGCCGTGCTGATCGCCGCCACTCACGCCGACGCCACCCGCGGCGCCGATCCTGCCCCGCCGACCCCACCGGCAACCGCCCCCGCGGCCCCAACCGGCCCGACGGGCCCGACGGGCGACCCCTCGCTCGACGAGACCCGCCGCCGCCTGGAAGCCCCACCCGCCGACGACACGGTCATCAAGCCCGCTCCGACGGGCAGCGCGAGCCAGCCGCCGCCCGCCGGCGGCCCCGGCCTGCCGGGCGAGCTCCTGCCCGACTTCCGGCCGGCACCCTCCGAGCTCGTCCGGGAGGGCGCGTTCCTGGTCAACCGCCGCGGGTTCATGCGCCGCGTCGGCTCGCTCGGCTGGATCTTCGTCTTCGACAAGGACGCCGAGGGCCGCGCCGAGCTGCCCATGTTCCTCATGCCCAGCCTGCGCCTGGCCGAGATGCGCCGCGTCGCCGAAGGACGCGCCGACCTCACCACCATGCAGGTCAGCGGGCAGGTGTTCGTGTACCGCGGCCGCAACTGGCTCCTCCCGCAGTTCTTCACCACCGTCAGCTTCGACGCCCCCGGCGCCGAGCACTCCAGCGGTGAATCGGTGCGCGCCCAGGTCAAGGCCCGCACCGAGGACGGGATCCGAAAGCTCTTCTCCCCCGAGCGCTCCCAGCCCGGCGACCCCTCCGTCGACGAACTGCTCCGCCAGGTCGACGCGGCCGGCGGTCCAACCGCCCGCGAGCAGGGCCCCCGCGCCGGCGCCCCGGCTGGTGCCGGTGCCGCCGAGGTCGACGCACCCTCCGCGGGCATGCTCCGCGAGGGCACGATGGTCGTGAACCGCCGCGGCCGCATGTTCCGCAGCGACGCGGGATGGGAGTTGCGATCCGATAACGGCACGGGGCAGGTTCTGGGTGTGGGCTCGCCCGCCGCCGCGAACCGGCCCGCCGACGCCGCCGCGCCGGTGCAGCCCCCACCGCCTCCAGCGCCCGCACCGCCCCCGGCGCCGGCCGCCGCCCAGCCGCCCCGCGCCGAGCCCGACGGGCCGCTCATGCTGCTGCCCTGCCTGAACCTCGAGCAGATGGAGCGCATCGCCAACCGCGCCGGGCCCTCGCTCCGGTTCGCCATCAGCGGGCCGGTGTTCGCCTACGAGGGCCGCAACTTCGTGCTGCCCACGATGTTCCTCATCGAGCGCGACCGCGACAGCAACCTCACGCCCGGCCGCTGAGCCGCCGGCTATCGGCCCGCCCCGTTTGCGGACGGACCGCGAATAACCACGATCCCTGCGCACCACGCCGTTCTTCCCGGACGAGCGTTCCGGGACGTTCAACCCGGGTGAACCGGGGTGAAGCGGCGAAGGTCTGACGCCGATGCTGGGCCGGCAATCTGGGCAAGCGCCCCCCGCCGAAGCGGGGCCGGAACGCCCCCAGAGCACGGACGCTCGGGGAGACAGGGGGTCGGGAGGATCGCCGCATGTCGCACGGCAACGGCACCAGCCACACGCACACCGAGAACCGGTGGGCCGACAAACGGGTGTTCACGACCGGCGAGGCGGCCGAGGTCTGCAAGGTCAGCCAGCAGACCATCATCCGCTGCTTCGACAGCGGCCGCCTGGGTGGCTTTCGAGTTCCCGGCTCCAAGTTCCGCCGCATCCCGCGCGAGGAACTCCTGCGCTTCATGAAGGACAACGACATCCCCGCCGAGGTTCTCGAGGGCGGCCGCAGGCGCGTGCTCATCGTCGACGACGACATGGCGGTGCTCGAGGCCCTCTCCGAGGCCCTCGGCCGCGACGGCCGATTCGAGGTCAAGACCGCCACCAACGGCTACGACGCCGGGATGCTCACCGAGAGCTTCCGGCCCCACGTCATCCTGCTCGACGTCATGCTCCCCGACATCAACGGTCAGATCGTCTGCCAGCGCGTCCGGCAGCGCACCGAAGGCGGCGCCGTCCGCGTGCTGCTGATGTCGGGCCAGCCGATGGAACCCGAGAAGGTCACCGAGATCGGCGCCGACGACTTCCTGGCCAAGCCCTTCCGCCTCGACGCGCTGCTCGCCAGGCTCGGCGCCCTGGCGGGCGTCTGAACCGCGACCGTCCGCGAACAACCCGCTCCCCCCTCGCGGGCCGCCCCACTCGGGGCGGCCCGCGTCCGTTCCGGGCGCGGCCGCGCGACGCCTTGCCCCGCCCGCACGCCGCGCGCGACCGGCCCCACCGGCACAGCCTTCCGACACCGTGCCGCCGGGCGGCGCGGCCTCTCTCTCCGGCGAACCGGGTCACGGCACGCCCCCCGCGCGACGAACAACTACGCGAACGGTTCACGACTCACGGAGAGAGCGGATGCCCAAGCGCAAGCCCAAGGACGGGTTCAACACCAACGCCGACCGCGAGGTCCGCCCCGGCGAGCCGGCCCGGCCCGCCGGCACGCCCGAGAAGCCCGCCCGCGTGCTCTGCGTCGACGGGGAGCCCGGCGCCGCCGACCTCGTCGCCGACTCGCTGCACGCCGCCTCCCTCTGCTGCGACAGGGCCACCACCCTCGGCCAGGCCCGAAGGCTCCTCGACGCCCACGACTACGACGTGATGGTCATCGACGTCCGCCAGCTCGACGGCTCGCCCTTCGACCTCATCCGCGAGCAGGCCGAGGCCGGGCGCCCCGTACGCTCGGTGCTCACCTGCACGCGCCCCAACGTCCGCCTCTCGGTCGACGCTATGCGCTGCGGCGCCGTCGACCTGCTCGTCAAGCCCATCGTCGCCGGCGAGCTCCTGCAGCGGCTCACCCTCGCCGTCGAGCAGGCCCGCCGCCTCCGCCGCGAGAGCAAGCGGCTCGAGCGCCTCAAGCGCATGTGCCGGCGGCTCCACCAGGACCGCGCCGAGGTCTCGCGCCAGGTCGACGTGCTCTGCAACGACCTGGTCGAGGCCTACGAAGAGCTCGCCGGCCGCCGCGCGCCCGACGAGGAGCCCGCCGCCCCCGCCGCCGCCCCCGACGCCACCGCCGGCCTCCCCGCCCCCGCGGCCGGTCCCCAGGCCGCCTACGCCGACACCATCCGCGCCGAGCTCGACGTCGAGTCCCTGCTCCGCAAGACCCTCGAGTACCTCCTCACCCGCACCGGCCCAACCAACGCCGCGGTGTTCCTGCCCACCGGCCACACCGACTGGTCGCTCGGCGCCTACGTGAACTACGACGTGCCCAAGGACACCGTCGACGTGCTGCTCGACCACCTGGCCGGCGTCGTCGGGCCGCGCCTGGCCGACGAAGAGTCGATCGCCGTCTCCGACGCGCAGGAGACCCTCGCCCGCATCATCGGCGACGACGCCCACTGGCTCGCCGAGAGCTCCGTCGTGATGTTCTCCTGCCGCCACGCCGGCGAGTGCCTGGCCGTCGGCATGCTCTTCCGCGACCAGCGCAAGCCCTACAGCGACGAGGTCATCGCCGCTCTCGAGGGCTTCCGCGGCGTCTTCGCGGCCCAGCTCTCCCGCGTCGTCACCGTGCACAACCGCCACCGCAAGCACAGCGGTTGGCGGGGCTTCCACGTCGACGACGACGCCGACGAGGACCGCGGCATGGCCGCCTGACCCCCCCGCACCACCGCCAAACACAACGCCCCCGGCCGGAACCGGGGGCGTTGCTCGATCTGTAACGGCCGGCGCCGGGGCTTACTTCACGCCGTCCTTCTCGGCCATCATCCTGATGAAGTCCACGCAGCGCGTCGCGTAGCCCGCCTCGTTGTCGTACCACGAGACGACCTTGAAGAACCGCTTGTTGAGCTCGATGCCCGCCTTGGCGTCGAAGATCGACGAACGGCGGTCGCCGATGAAGTCGCTCGACACCACCTCTTCCTCGGTGTAGCCGAGGATCCCCTTCATCGACCCGTTCGCCGCGGCCTTCATCGCCGCGTTGATCTCGGCCAGGCTCGTGTCCTTGCCCGTTTTGAAGGTCAGGTCCACCGCCGACACGTCCGCCGTCGGCACGCGGAAGGCCATGCCCGTCAGCTTGCCCTTCAGGGCCGGGATGCACAGCGTGACGGCCTTCGCCGCCCCGGTGCTGGCCGGGATGATGTTCTGGTAGGCGTTGCGGCCGCCGCGCCAGTCCTTCTTGCTCGGGCCGTCCTGCGTCGGCTGCGTCGCCGTCGCCGCGTGCACCGTGGTCATCAGGCCCTCCTCGAAGCCGAAGGTATCGGCGATGACCTTGGCCACCGGCGCCAGGCAGTTGGTCGTGCAGCTGGCGTTGCTCACCACGGTGTGCTTCGAAGGGTCGTACGACGGCGTGTTCACGCCCAGCACGATCGTCGGCACCTGCTCGTTGCTCTTGGTGGGCGCCGAGATCACCACCCGCTTGGCCCCCGCCTGCAGGTGCAGGCTCGCCTTCTCAAACTCGGTGAACAGCCCCGTCGACTCCAGGACGTACTGCACGCCCAGGTCCTTCCACGGCAGCTTGCCCGGGTCCTTCTCCGCCATCGTCTTCGTCGTCCGACCGTTCACGGTGAACGACGACTCGGTCGCCGTCACGTCCGCGGGCTTGCCGCCCAGCATGAACTGCCGGTGCATGGTGTCGTACTTCAGCAGGTACGCCAGGTTGTCGGCGGGAACCAGGTCGTTCACCGCGACGATCTCGATCGCCGGGTTCTCGGAAGCGATGCGATAGAACAGGCGGCCGATGCGGCCGAAGCCGTTGATGCCCACGCGGATGGCCATGGCGGAGGGTCCTTTCTGGAGGGAGCGGCGAGATTCCGGCGCCCGCCGGACGCGGACCGGCCAACCCCCCAGCCCCGCGATTCGGACGCACGCCCCGGCCGCGTCTCCCTCGTTTGGCGCTGCCGCGGCCGGACCGCTGAATCTAGCAGGGCCGCCAAGGGGGGTCAACCGAACAAATCGCTGGTGTGTTCCCGTTTTCGCCGATGTTTGTAAGGCGATCGCGTTCGATCACGGCCCCCCCGGCCTGCTCAGCGGTTCGGCCCAAGCATCGCCGCCGACTCGCCCGCCCGGATGGCCGCCTCGACCGCAAGCGCATCCGCCGCATCCGCCGTGCCATCCCCGTTCACGTCGATCGGCGCCGCGTACCACGCGTAGAGGTCCTCGGCGTTCAGCACGCCGTCGCCGTTCACATCGCCGACCGGCGGCAGCACCACCGCCGCGAACTGCGCACCCGCGTAATTGTTCAGCGACGGCTGCAGCCCGATGTCCGGAGTGCCCGCCGGCAGCCCCGGCAGCCACTGGTTGGTGAACTGGCCCGTCGGCCGGACGATCGCCGCGGCGACGCGCACCATCCGGCCCGCCCGCGAGGCCGCTTCGGTCGGCAGCCCCACGTCGGCGTACGGGATGAGCATCTCCAGCCCGCGCGCCGCCGTCGCCGCGCCGGCGGCGCTGGTCGCGGTCACGCCCGCCGTGTTCGTGTTGTCCATCGCCACCGCCAGGCCCGACGGGTTGGTCCCGCCGCTCAGCAGCCCAACACCCGAGTTCATCTGCCCCTGCCCGCGGTAGGTCTTGATCGAGGTCGTCGCCGTCAGGGCCACCTGGTCGGCGTAGATCGCCCCGCCGTAGAAGTTCAGGAAGAACAGATGGTCCGGCGCAAAGCCCGTGTCGAGCGTCGTGCCGCTCATCTGGGCCAGACCGCTCGGCGGCGAGGGCTGGTTAGCCGTGTTGAGGACGTTCTGCCCGCCCGGGTTGGCCTCGATGAACACCACGATCGCCGAACCATCCGTCGGCGCGTTGCCCGTCACGCCGATCCGCAGCCCGTTGTCCGCCGCCTTCACGAACAGCTGATCGAGCTCGCCGATGTTGTCGCCCAGGCTCGTCGGGTTGCCCTGCGTGGCCCGGAGGGCGAACGCCCCGGCTTCGGCCGGGATGTTACGGCCGTCGACGTCCGCCGGCGGCGGAGGCGGCGGCGCGGGCTCGATCAGCCCGACCGCCGACACGGTGTACGAGTACGCCGGCAGCGACACGCCATAGGCGCCGCGGTTGGCCGTGGTGATGGCCGGCAGCAGCGCCCCGGTCAGAAGGTCCGCCGGCACCGTCGAACCGCCGGACACCCCGAACGCCCCGAGGTTCAGCGAGGCGTTGACGGCCGCCCCCGAGAGATTGATCGCCACCAGCACCTTCTGGTCGGCGTGCGCCCGCACGAACGCCCACACCGCCGGCGACGAGTTCGTGACCGGGATGTAGCTCCCTCGCCGCAGCGCCACGCTGCCCCGCCGCGCCGCGATCAGCGACCGGTACGCCTCCAGCACCGACCCCGCCACCCCTTGCTGCTCCTGCACGCTCCGGCCATCGTTATTCCGCGAGGTGCGGTTGTTGTACGCCGATGAGTTGAGAATCCAGTAGTTGCTCATCGGCGCACCCGCCGCCGCCAGCCACTTGAACGGCTCGCGCATCGGGATGTCGTTGGCGTCCGAGCCCCAGTTGCCCTTGGTCCCGCGCATCGCCAGCTCGTCGCCGAAGTAGATGCTCGGCGGGTACGGCTGCGTCATGAGCACCGCCGCCGCCACCTTCTGCTTAGCGAACGAGCCCCCGATGTACGACGAGAGCCGGTCCGAGTCATGGTCGTTGGTCTGGGCCACCACGGCTTTGCCCGCGGGCACCGCCGCCACCGTCGCCGCCATGCTGCTGTACAGCCCCGAGGCCGACTCGAACTTCACAGCGTCCCTCGCCGCGAACTCCCAGGGCTTGGTCAGCACCGCGTCGAAGCCCGACGGCGTGAGCAGGTCGGCCCCGTAGTTCCCCCAGTCGCCGGGCTCACAGAAGATGAACACACCCGGCTTCACCGCCCGCAGCGACGAGCACCAGGTCTGCCAGAAGCCGATCGTCGCCCCCCAGCCCTCCGGCGCGTTCGAATACGCGTGGTCGAGCCGGAACCCATCCACACCGTCCGAGGTGTCGCCGTCGCCGTTGGGGTCCAGCCACTTCAGCGCCCACCCCGTCACCGCCGACACCGCGCTCGGGTTCGCCAGGTTCCAGTGGATGAACCCCACGCTCGCCCCGTTCCACGTGTTGTAGACGCTGCCGGTGTACTGCGTGTTCGCCGCGTTCGTAAACCCCAGCCACAGATCGTACGGGCTCGCGGGGTTGTTGTACGCCGACGTGTAGTACACCGAGTTCTGGCTGATCCCGTACGCCACGTAGTCGAGGATCACCTTCATCCCCCGCGCGTGCGCCGCGTTCACAAACGCCAGGAACTGCGCCTCGGTGCCGAAGCGGGAGTTCAGCTGGTCCGCCGGGCCGTGCTGGTAGCCGTGGTACGCCGCCGACGGGAAGATCGGCTGCAGGTAGATCATCGTCACGCCGAGGTACTGCAGGTAGTCCAGCGACCCCGCCGACGCCAGCCCCCCGAAATCCCCGAACCGCGTCGCCGTCGTCCCCTGCGTGTCGTTGTTCGAGTCGCGCCAGGCGATCGGCATGATCTGGTAGACGATCTCGTCCTGCGGCAACCGCCCCGCCTGCCCGAGCGCCGGCCACGCCACCGACGCCGCGACCACCACGCCCGCGGCCATCCGCCCCGGGCCCACGCCAACATTCGCGATTCCACGCGGCACGCAACGCACTCCCATCGCGCAGCGCCGAAAGGCCCGCGCGGCCGCCCCACCGGAGTCAGTCTAATCGCGCACCGGGCCCCCGCCAGCCCGACCGCCCCGATCCGAGCACCGATATCGGCCGCCTTCCCACGTTCGGGCGGGCGGCGCAGCCGCCCACGCCCCGCCTCCGCGGACGATCACCTGATCCGCACGGTGATCACCCCGTTGCCGCTGGCCCCGCGGTCGAGCTCGATCGGCAGAGTGCCCTGCGCCGCCGCCAACGCGCCGAGCAGATCGTCGAACTCGCCCGAGAACGCCCCGTCCAAAGTGCCCGCCGAGGCCCCCGAGTCGTAGTCGCGGAACCGCAGGCTCCGCAGCGCCGGCACGTTCGCCTGGATCGCGTTGAGCGCCGTCAGCGCATCCCGCGCACCCTTGGCGTTCAGCACGCGGATCGTCACCGTGCGCGGCGGCGCCCACTTCTGCCACATCTGATCGGCCGCCGAACCGGCGATGTAGTCCCCCAGGTCTTCCTCCGCCGCCGTGCGGCCCGAGCCGCGGCCGAACGGGTTCACCGCCTGCGGCCAGAAATCGGTCGCCAGCACCGCGCCGTCCGACACACGCACCAGCCTGAACGTCCAGCTCACGGCCTGGCCGCGGAGGCTGTCCACCCGGGCCACGCCCTGCAGCACGTAGTCGCACCGGGCGCTCTCGCCCAGCAGATACACCAGCTCGTTGCTCTGGAACACCCGCCGCTCGGCCCGCTGCTTCTCGTTGATCGCCGCGCGGGCCCGGTTCGGGTCGATGGTGCTCACCCCGATCGCATTCAGCCGGCGGAACAGCGCATCCTCCACCTTCCGGCTGTCGATCAGCCGCGCATCGGCCAGGTCGCGCTCACGCCCGCGATCGTTGAACGGGTCGCCCCCGGCCGGCCCCGGCGCCCCCGGTGTCTGCTGGCCCTGCTGGATCAGGTTCTCCCCCGCGGCGTTCACGATGACATACGTCCCCTCCCCGCCGAAGGCCGCCCCCGACGGTGGCGACCACCGATCGGCCTCGCGGATCCACTCCACGTACCGGGGGTTGTTCCGCTCCTCATCGGTGAGTGCGCGGTTGATCAGCACGCCGATCCGCGGCGACCCGGACGACGCGTACGCCTCGCGGAACTTCCGCTGCGTGTCCGCCGACAACGCGTCGGAGCCCACCAGCAGCGACCACCGCGGGATGTTCCATCCCGGCGCGGCCGTCTGCCCGCGGCCGCCCGGCGCAGCAGACGGCGGGGGCACCTGGGGAGGCGCCTGGGAGGGTGTTGCGGATGCCGGGGGAGGCGTCACCGTCGTGGTGGTCGTGGTCGTGGTCGTGGGGTTCGTCGTGGTGGTCGACGACGGGCTCTGCCCCGGCACGGTCACCGTGGTCGTCGTCTGCCCGCTCGTCGTGGTCGTCACGGTCACAGGCGGCGCGGGCTGGATGCGCACCTGTTCGCGCAGGCCGGGTCGGGCGATCAGCGTGATCGTGCCCAGAGCCGCATCGACATCGCGGATATCCATCCCAAGCGACGCCCGGGCCGCCCGCTGCAGGTTGTACGCCAGCTCCAGCGGTTCGCCGTCGTAGTTCAGCTCGAGCGTCGACACCGACTCATCCCCGCCGAACCGGCGATCGCCCCGCGAGGCCTGCCGCTGCTCGCCGCGAACGCGCGTGACGCCGGGGATCACCTCAAACGCCCGCTTGGCCTCGATCAGACCTTCCAGGTCGGCCCCGATCAGCCGCAGCGTATACGCCCGCGCGGCACCCACCGCCCCACCCCCCCCAGCCGCCCCGGCCCCGCCGGATCCACCCGGCCCCAGCGGCCGGGGCGAGTACCAGCCCGCGAACTGATCGATGAACTTCCGGGTAATCGCCCGCGCGTAACGCTTGATCCCCAGCCCGTCACGCTCGTCGAGCCAGTCGAAGCCGAAGCCGCCGATCTTCATCCCCCGCGCCGCGTCGAGGACTTCCACGTTCACCCGGTAGCTCGCCCCGCGCGCATCCGCCTCGCCCGGCCGGCCCTCCTGCCCCTGCACCGGCTGCATCTTCACCAGCAGCACCGTCTCCGCGTCGAGCTTGGTCTTCAGCAGCTCCATCGCCCGGAACTCGCTCGACAGATCCAGCAGCGCCAGCTCGCGCCGGTCGCGGTCCGCCAGCGCATCGGCGTGCACCAGGTCCACACCGGGGATCTGCAGCAGCCACTCTTCGATCGAGTTCCGCAGCAGCAGCGCATCGCCGCTGGGGTCCAGCAGCCGCACGCTGCCCGCCACGCCCGCGCCCGACTGGAGAGCCGGCGTCAGGCCCACCAGCACCAGGATGTTCGGCCGATGCGCCCGCTCGTACGCCGCCGCGAACGCCGACAGATCCGGCTGATCGATCGGCCGCTCATCGGCCGGCTCCGGGTCGGGCTTGCGCTGCGCGAGCACGCCCGGCGCCGCCAGCGAGAGCGCCAGTCCGGACGCCGCGGAAACCAGGAACGCCTTGCTGCCGGGAAACATGGTCAGGAACTCCACAAGCGGGTGTGCGATGCGGGACCGTTCAGAGGGCGGGCCTGTTGGCGAGCGGCGGAAACGGGGAGCCTCGCCGCGGCCGTGATCAGCATTCGAGTCAGTGAGAGGCGGGAGTAGGGGGTGGGGGAGTGGCGGAG
>JACVCL010000072.1 GCA_016742075.1 Phycisphaerales bacterium | reverse complement strand
CCGGCCTGTTCGGGGTCGGCGAAGCGCCCTGCGTGTCGGTCCACGGCGAAACCCGTCTCGGCTCGAACAGTCTGATCGACCTCGTCGTGTTCGGCCGCGCGACGGGCCACCGCCTCAAGGAAATCCTCACCCCGGGAGCGGCGCAGGCGCCGCTGCCGACTCCCGCCGAGCCCAAGCTCGTCAGCCCCCCGCGCCCGCTGCGTCCCCCTCCGCCGCGTTCGGGTGCCCACCCCCCCGCGCCGGCTACCCTCGAAGGCGAGGACGAACTCCTCGCCATCCTCCGCGGCACCAGCCCGGGACGCTGACCTGTGGGCTGGCTCCGCCCCAGCCTTCTCGGCCCGGCCACCCCCCCTCGACCCGCCGCCGCCGCCGGCCCGGGCGAGCCCCGCGCCCTCCGCTGCTACCACTGCTGGCGAGACTTCACGATCAGCCCGCGGGCCGTCAGCGCCCGCTGCCCCTTGTGCACCAAGGGGTTACAACTGGCCGACGTCGTCGTCACAGGCGTCCGGCGCACCGCGCAGGTGCAGACCTGCGGCTGGGTGATCGTTGAACCCAAAGGCCACCTCACCGCCAGCCGCATCGAGGCGGGGCTGGGGGTCAGGGTGATGGGTGAACTCCGGCTCGCCGGCGCCGTGGGAGCGGCGGCCGCCGCGGCCATCACCGCGGGGCCACTCATCCTCGGGCCGTCGGCCCGCTGGGCGGGCAACGGCTCGGCCTCTCGGCTGCTCATCGACGAGGGCGCGGTCATCGAGGGCGGACGCTTTGCGATCCAAATCCCGGTGGGCGCACAACTTGCGCCTATTCCCGCCTAGCCGCACCGCTCGCGGCGCCGCGTGACGGTTTCGTTTACACTGCCAACGCGGCTCCGAGGGTCCTCCCCCGGCGTCCGGGGGTTCGGCCCACGGTGCCACCATTTGAAAGGGAGAGATCCATGGGTCTCATCGCTGAGTTCCGCGAATTCGCGCTCAAAGGCAACGTCCTCGACCTGGCCGTCGGTGTCATCATCGGCGGTGCCTTCGGCGGCATCGTCAACTCGCTGATCAAGGACATCATCATGCCGGTGGTCGGCTTGGCGGGGAACGTCGACTTCAGCGAGGCCAAGTTGCTGCTCCGCGCCAAGGATGCCGCCAACCCCAAGTCGTCGGACATCTTCCTGTCGTACGGCAACTTCATCACCATCTTCATCAACTTCATCATCCTCGCCGCGGCGATCTTCCTCGTCGTCAAGCTCTTCAACAACGCCCGCAAGCGCTTCGAGAAGGAAAAGGCCGCCCCGCCTCCGGCCGGCCCCTCCAGCACCGACAAGCTGCTGATGGAGATCCGCGACGCGCTCAAGAGCGGCCGCTGATCCCCCGCTTCGCGCGTGCAATCCCGTCTCTGATCTGTTAGTCTCCTCTCCTCGGGCCCCTTCCCAGCCGGTCATCCGCCGGATCGGCTGGAAGGGGCTTTGTTTTTTCAATGTTGCCCTCGGCCGATCGGGGCCCGGAACCCGCGCCGGGGCCACGCGCACGCCCTCTTACAGCCGACCGCCGTGTCGTCCCGAGCGTTCAACCCCCCCTCGCGTCTGGAATGGGCCGCCATCGGCCTGCTGCTGCTCGCGCTCGTGGGCTTCGGCGCGGTGGTGCTCAAGCGTTCGGCCTTCAGCGATCGGCGTATGACCGACGCCGGCGTGTTCTTCCGGGCCGGCTGGGCCGTGCGCGCCGGCGACGACCTGTACGCCGTCACCGACGACAACGGCTGGCGATACATCTACCCATCGGTCTTCGCGATCGCGATGGTGCCGCTGGCCGACCCTCCGCCGGAGGTCGACCCGCGCCCGGGGATCGGGCGGGGCGTGCTGCCCTACCCGGTGTCGGTGGTGCTCTGGCACCTGCTCAACGTCGGGGCCCTGCTGCTGGCGGCCCATTGGATCGCGCGGGCCATCGAACTCGGCCACCCCGACCCGCGCGCGCGGGCATGCACGTGGCGGCACCGCCGGTGGTGGGGGCTGCGCATCCTGCCGCTGGCGTTCGCGCTCACGGCCGTCGGCAGCACCCTCAGCAAGGGGCAGACGAACATCCTGATGCTCCTGGGTATCGCGGGGATGCTCCGCTGCGCGGCTCAGCGGAACGACCTGAGGGCCGGCGCCTGGCTGGCGCTGGGCGTGGTGCTCAAGGTGTTCCCCATCTTTCTCATCGGATGGGGCCTGTGGCGGAAGCGCTGGGCGATGGCCGCGGGGCTCGCCGCCGCGCTGACCGTGGCGCTGGCCGGCGTGCCCGCGGCGGTGTTCGGCCCCGCCCGCATGGCCGACGACAACCGGCGCTGGGCCGAGCTCATGCTGCTCCCCGGCCTGGGGCTCACCGCGCCCGGCGACGCCTCGCTGAAGGGCCAGGTTCTGGGCATGACCGCCACCGACAATCAGGCCCCCAAGGCCGTGCTGCACAACATGCTGCACCTGGGCACGCCGCGGCCGCAGCGCCCGGCCGAGCCGTCGGGCTGGGTCCGGGCGGCGCACTTCGGGCTCGGCGGGCTGCTCACCCTCGCGACACTCGCGGCCTCGGGCTGGTTCTGGTGGCCCGGGCGCGACCCGCGCCCCCGCGAAACCACCCTCGAATCGGCCCTGATGGTCGGCTGCCTGGCGTGCGTGATGCTGGCCCTCAGCCCGGTGTGCCACCTGCACTACTTCGTGCTCGCGCTGCCGCTGCTGGCCGCCCTCACCGCGGCGGCGATGGACCGCTCGCCGAACGCCGACCTTCGCCCAAGCGCGTGGCTGCTCTTCGGCGCGTACGTGGTGGCGAACACCCTGCCGCGCTTCGGCGACTCGAGCGGCGAGGGCTTCTTCAGCCTCACGCGAGACCTCGGGCTGGCGATGGCCGCCAACCTCGCCCTGTGGCTCGCCGGTGTGCTGGTGCTGGCCCGCCTGCGACGATCGCGGCCTCAGCGGCCCCCGCCCCCGGAACCGCCCCCGGAACCGCCCCCGGAACCCGCCGCGAAGTTCCGCAGGTAGTGGACGATCGTCTTGGCCAGCACGTCGGTCTCGATGTTCAGAACATCGCCCGGCCGCAGGTGCCGGTGGCCCAGCGTGGTGAGCCTGAGCGTGGTGGGGATCAGCGCCACCGAGAACACGCCGTGCGGCACGTCCACCGACGCGACCGTCAGCGACACCCCGTCGAGCGTCACCGACCCCTTGGGCACGATGTAGGGCATGAGATCCGGCGGCGGCCGCACCGTCAGACGCCAATCGGCGGGGTCATCGTTCACGTGGTGCACCACGGCCAGTCCGTCGACGTGCCCCTGCACGATGTGCCCGCCGAGGAGCGTGCTGGGCGTGCACGAGTGCTCGAGGTTCACCGGGTCGCCCGGGCCCAGCCCGCCCAGGCTTGTGCGGGTGAGCGTTTCGTGCACCGCGTCGAACCGCAGCAGCCCCCCGACCGCCGCGGGCGCCGCCGGGCCCTCCCCCGCCGCCACCGTGAGGCACACGCCCGACACGCACACCGAGTCGCCCGGCGAGGGCCGGTGCGCCCAGCCCTGTGGGTCAATCACCAGCCGGACGCCCGCCGGCTGCGGATGCACCTCGCGGACCCGTCCCATGGCCTGAACCAAGCCGGTGAACATGCCCGGGAGCGTAGCGGACCGACAGGCAGCGCCCCGCCGCGGCCCCTTCTCAGGCGGGCGGGAGCGGCCGGGCCCGCCGCTATACTCGCCCCTTCTCGCGGCCCGGCGGCGACCGGGCCCCTCGGCACGGCCATCAGGAGCCTCGGATGAGCAACGGCAAAGCGTGGCGGGCGATGATCACCCTCGGCGTGCTGGCCTCGGCCATGGGCGCCCTCGGCCCGGCGGCCGGGTGCAAGAAGCAGGCCTCGGGCCCCGCCTCGGCGGCCGCCGAGCCCGCGCCCGCCGCTGAGTCGGGCAAACCCGCCGACCCTGTCCGGGCCGCCAAGGACCGCCAGCCAACCGCCTTCGAGAAGCTCGGCTACAAGCTCTCGTGGATCGGCGTCCCGACCATGGAGGCGGGCTCGCGCATCAAGTTCCTCGACGCCTTCGGCGACATCGTCGCTGTCCACGACACCGGCAACACCGTCAGCGTCATGGAGGCCACCACCGGCGCCAACCGCTGGTCGGTCGACATGGGCGGCTCGCTGGCCAAGTACGTCGGCAACGCCCGGCAGGGCGACGTGCTCATCGTCGCCAGCGAGACCGATCTCTCCCGCCTCGACGTCCGCACCGGCGAGCTCAAGGCCCGCCAGCGGCTGGCCCACCTCGCCAACACCCGGCCGCTGATCGTCGACAACGTCGCCGTCTTCGGCTGCACCGCCGGCGAGATCCTCGGCCACAACATGCTCAACGGCTTCCACCTGTGGAGCTACCGCATGGAGGGCACCGTGCGGGCCAACCCCGTGCTCTGCGGCGGCGCCGTCGCCGCGGTGAGCGAGGGCGGCGAGATCGTCTTCCTCGACCCGGCCACCGGCACCATCCCCGTCCGCCGCCAGACGATCTTCGGCGGCATCGACAACAGCCCGGTGACCAACGACATGGCCCTCTTCATCGCCGCGCGCGACCAGTCGGTCTGGGCCTTCTCCCGCTCCGATGGCCGCCAGATGTGGCGCGTCCGCACCGACACCCGCCTCACCGCGCAGCCCGCGCTCGACAAGGACCACCTCTACGTCACCGTCCCCGGCGAGGGCCTGGTCTGCTTCGAGGCCCCCACCGGCAAGCGCCTGTGGAACAGCCCCAAGGCCGCCGGCACGGTCGTCGGCGTTCGCGCCGGGCGCCTGCTGGCGTGGGACGCCCCCTCGGGCTCGGCCATGCTCATCGACCCCGCCAAGGGCGACCTGATCGACACCCAGCGCCTCGAGGGCGTCGCCCGCCTGCTCATCGACGGCTTCACCGACGGCAGCCTCTACGTCGCCCTCGATAACGGTGAGGTCCGCAAGTACATCCCCGAACGCCAGTAGCCCCGCGAGCACCGCCGGCCCCGCCCGGCCCGCACATGCCCGATCTTGTCACACTCCGGCGGGCCCTGATCTCGGTCAGCGACAAGACCGGCGTGGTCGACTTCGCCCGCGCCCTCGCCTCGATGGGCGTCGAGCTCATCAGCACCGGCGGCACCGCCCGCCTGCTCGCCGACGCCGGGCTCACCGTCACCCCCGTCGAGACGGTCACCGGCATGCCCGAGATGATGGACGGACGCGTCAAGACCCTGCACCCGAAGGTGCACGGCGGCATCCTCGCGGTGCGCAGCCACCCCGAGCACGCCGCGGCCATGGCCCGGCACGGCATCGCCGGCATCGACCTCGTCTGCGTCAACCTCTACCCCTTCGAGCGCACCGTCGCCCGCCCGGGCGTCACGCTCGAAGAGGCCGTCGAGAACATCGACATCGGCGGCCCCGCCATGGTCCGCAGCGCCGCCAAGAATTTCGACTGGGTCGCCGTCGTCACCCGCCCGGAGGACTACCGCTCCGTTCTCGCCGAGCTCGACGCCCACCGCGGCGCCACCACCCTCGCCCTGCGGGCCCGCCTCTCGGCCGACGCCTTCGCCCGCACCGCCGAGTACGACGCCGCCATCGCCGCCCACCTCGCCGCCGCCGCCCACGCCGACGAGCGGGCCGGCTGGGCCGCGCGCCTCGGCATGCCCGGAGCACGGCCGGCGCCCCTCCGCTACGGCGAGAACCCCCACCAGCGCGCCCGCCTGCTCGCCGACGAGCGCTACCGCGGACCCAGCATCGCCCTCGCCCCCCAGCTCCACGGCAAGGAACTTTCCTACAACAACATCAACGACGGCTCGGCCGCCCTCGCCCTGGCGCAGGAGCTCGCGCGGCTCGGACAGCCCGCCGGCCACGCCGCCGCCGCGGTGGTGAAGCACGCCAACCCGTGCGGCGCCTGCGTGGCCCCCACCGCCGCCGACGCCGTGCGCCTCGCCCTCGCCGGCGACCCCGTCGCCGCGTACGGCGGCATCCTCGCCGTGTCGCGCGAGGTCGACGCGCCCGCCGCCGAACTGCTCTGTGCCCCCGGCGCCTTCCTCGAAGTCATCATCGCCCCCGGCTACACCGCCGACGCCCTCGAGATGCTCAAGGCCCGGTGGGCCAACGTGCGGCTGCTGGTCACCGGCCCGTGGGAAGGGCGCAGCCCCGAGCCGGGCGAGCTCACCGTCCGCAGCGTCCCCGGCGGCGTGCTGGTGCAGGAGCGCGACCTCGCCCTGCCCGACGTCGCCGCGTGGCAGCACCGCGCAGGCCCCCCCGCCGCCCCCCAGCGCCTCCGCGACGCCGCGGCGGTCTGGGTGATCGTCAAGCACCTGGCCAGCAACGCCGTCGCCCTCGGCGGGCCCGACGACCACACCCCCGCGGGCGCCGGCGTCCGCCTCTTCGGCGCCGGCGCCGGCCAGATGGACCGCGTCACCGCCTGCCGACTCGCCGTCGAGAAGGCCGGGCCGCGCGCCCGCGGCGCCATCGCCGCCAGCGACGCCTTCTTCCCCTTCGACGACGGCCCCAGAATCCTCGCCGACGCCGGCGTCTCCATGATCGTCCACCCCGGCGGCAGCAAGCGCGACGACGACACGTTCAAGTTGTGTGAAGACCGCGGCATCGCCTGCTACACCACCGGCATCCGCCACTTCCGCCACTGACCCCCCCACCACCACGCCACCCGCCCGGGCGGCCGCCGCCGAGGCGTCCGAGATCGCCCGGGAGACCGCTTCCCGGACCGCGGACCCGCACCCGACTTGGGCGGGAACCCGGCGGTTTCTTTGCCCTTGCCGCGAACGCGGGATAACCTTCCCCAGACCCCATCGGCCCCATGCCGATGGAGGAGACGGAGAACGGCATGCCTTGGCGTCACGGCCAGCCTCAGCGGCCCGAGGACGGGCCGGCCGGAGGGGGGAGATCCGGGGGGCACACGCGAGCCCGAAAGGCCCGCGAGGGTGTCGCTCCCGCTCATCACGCCGCCGGCCCCGACGGCCACGAGGCCGACGCGGCCCACCTCTGGGGCGACCGCGACGCGGCCGTCCCCCTCTCCAGCGCCCTCAACGCCAAGGTTCTGGTCCTCAACAAGCTCTACATGGCCGTGCGCGTCATCAGCGCCAAGCGCGCCTTCGGCATGCTGGCGCGCGACCTCGCCGAGGTCATCCACATCGAGGACGGCCAGTACACGAGCTACGACTTTGAAACCTGGGCCGAGGTCAGCGAGATCCGCAGGCAGATGGAGGCCGAGCGCTTCGACTGGGTGCGCACCGTGCGCCTCGAGATCGCCGTGCCCAAGGTCATCCGCCTGCTCGGCTACGACCGACTGCCCGAGCAGCACGTCAAGCTCAACCGCCGCAACCTCTTCGCCCGCGACCGCAACCAGTGCCAGTACTGCGGCCGCACCTTCCCCACCAGCGAGCTCTCCATCGACCACGTCATGCCCCGCGCCCAGGGCGGCGGCGACACGTGGGAAAACCTCGTCTGCGCCTGCGTGAAATGCAACGCCCGCAAGGGCGGCCGTACCCCCGACCAGGCCGGCATCGCCCTCATCCGCAAGCCCGTGCGGCCGAAGCGCAATCCCATGATCACCCTGCGCCTCGGCCAGGCCAAGTACGAAAGCTGGAAGGCGTTCCTCGACAACGCCTACTGGTCCGTCGAACTGCGCTGACCGGCCACCGCGGCGGGCGCCCGACGGGACATGTGCCAAAAGGCCTTGCTTCATCGTGCAAAGATTGGACGTGTCCCGCCACGGAATGGTGGTGGCCGGATGGGATTACGGGTACTTTTCACACAGTTTGGTGGTCCAAAGACCAGTAAATCCACAAAAGTGTGTTCGCAGAACCGAAGCCTTGGGTGGTTTACCTATTGCTTGTTCTACTCGTGAATTTGGCTGAAGCGTCTGGACACTGATTGATTCCTCGGGCAACGTCTTCTCGGACGCGCGGCCAGCCGGCCGTGCCTCACCCGGTCCGGGAGACACCATGGACATCTCGAACATCGGTTTCATCGTCCGGCGTTGGGCCCTCGCCACCACCATCGGCACCGCGGCACTCGCCACGGCGCCCACCGCATCGGCGGACTATCCGCCTCCGTTCCCCACGCTCCGCGCACCGAACCAGCCGTTTGATCTGAACGGCGACGGAGTAGCGGACCAGCTCGTCCTCGAACCCCGATGGGACACTGTGCAGGCCGTCTTCGGCCGCGTGGTGGTCAAGTCGGGCGCCAACAACACCCCGCTGCTCGTGCTCCACGCACCCCGCGCCGACGACATGTTCGGCTGGGCCGCGCTGTGCATGGGCGATATCAACGCCGACGGCAAGCCCGACTTCGCGGTCGCGGCCCCGACCGCCTTCGATGCCGGCGTCTCACCCGGTCGCGTCCACATCTTCTCGGGGGCCGACGGCACGCTGCTGAGAACGCTCTGGGGCGGCGCCGGATCGGTCTTCGCCACGGGCCTCGCCCGCGCGGTGGATCAGGATGGCGACACCCGTGATGAACTCGTCATCCGCACCGCCCGCCTGGGCCCCGGCAACACCACGATCTACGAGTACCGGATGGCCTGCTCGCTCCAGGCGTTCGCCCCGGGCAATCGCTTCGGCCTTCCAGACGGCCAAGCCATCGATTGGCACACCACGCGAACGATCTTCGATGGCATCGAGGGCGACGTCGACGGCAACGGCGAAGTGCAACTGACCGACCTCACCGCGGTCGTCACCGGGATTTCCGGCGGCACGCCCGTCGGCTCCCCGGGCGGCGCTGGAGGCTCAGGCCAGGGTGTCCCGGGCAACCCGCCCAGCGCGGATGCCAACGGCGACGGCGCTGTCAACGGCGGAGACATCACCAGTGTTCTCAACCACATCGGCCAGGCCGTCCCTCTCCCCCCTCCGGGCGGCACCACCAATCATCGCGGCTGCAAATACAGCGATAGTTGCCGATTGGGCCTCAACGGCGGGTTGGGCACACCTCCGATCATCGTTTCGGGAAACGCCGGCGACGACAACGCCGGCATCGGCGATGCTGGACCGATCGGACCGGGCGGAGATGCCGGCATAGGGGGAGGCCCGCGGCCTAGGAATTGCTCGGACGCGATGACGAGCAAACCCGAATTCGAAGAGCCGCTCGAAACCGTCGAGTGTGGCGGGAAGCAATTCCGGCTCTTCTGGCTGAACAACGACGACGATGATGCGGACGGATTCCTCGACCGCAACGAACCGTGGGACGGCCGCGGATCGTCGTGGAACGAGGAGGAACGAACCCAACGCGACGCGTTCGAGATCCTGAACGAGAACGACCTTCGGACACTGACCGGCCCCTGGATCAATACAGCTGAGGGCTCGGACCCGAACTGGCGTATCGAGACCAGCTCGCACTTCCGCATCTGGTACACGTTTCCGGGTTCCAACGATCCCATCCGCGATTCGACCACCGACGGCCCCTATCCGCCCGACTCAACGGTCTTCCCGGTCATCGAACGCGTCATCGGCCCTTCCCCGCAGCGCCACAGGCTGCTGGCGACGTCTGTCCGCATCAACGGCACGCCCAATGGCATGCGGTTTTTCGTCGAAGCGATCAAGCCGAGCGAGCAGTTCGAAGACGCCTGGATCCGATTCATCGTCACCTTCAAGCCTCCGACCGAGGGCAACGGCACCGGCACGCCGCCACCTCGATGCGAGATTGTCGCGCACCCGAAGGACACCGCCACCGGCGAAGACATCACCAAGCTCACCGTGGTCGGCCTGCAGGTGTTCGACCTCCGCTACTGGGGGCCGAAGATGGGCGCGAATGATCAGGACAATCCTCCATCGCTGGCGAACACCGATCTTGATGATCCCGCGATTGTCGCCCCGAAGATCGGCGCCTTCGCCACGGTCGGCGGCGCCATCACCGACGGCGCCAGCCCATGCCTCGTCCGTATCCTCGGCCCGAAGCTGGGCGACTGCGACGACAACAAGTTCGAGGTGGCGATCACCCGGCCCGACGAACCGGACGCATCCGGCGACCGAGCGGAGGTGTTCGGATCGCTCTGGGCCGCGTGGACAGGCACCGTGCAGCCCGGTGCGACGATCCTGCCGCTGCTGCCCGTGCTGCCCAACGATCCGCCGAACCAGATTTCGAGACGGTACCTTACGTCCGCCGATGCACCCAGGGCCGTGTACGTCCCGCCGGAAGCCTACCTGAGCACCGACCGCAACCAGAACCGGCCGCACACGCTCGACAGCGGCGAGACCACGCGGCTCGAGTTCCGTGTCTTCTCCCGAGGCCGCAACACCACGCCGGGCAAAGTCGGCGGGCACGCCTTCCTGCTCCGCCGGCCGCCGATCGTCTACGTGCACGGCCTCCGCGGCCGGAGCAAGGGTGTCGACGGCGCGGATGCCGTCGGCTACTGGCATCCCGACGTCCACAACGAGGCCACCGGCACGCCCGTCCCGACCAGGCTCTACTTCGCCAACTACGGCAGCACCGTGCCGGCCAACAACCTCGCCATCAAGGGGTTCGATCGAACCTTCCACGTCGTCCCCGAAACGATCGCCGCGGCACTCCGCGAGTACCGCAGCGGAACGGAACCCCAGCGCTTCTACCACGACGGCCACCTCCGGCGTGCCCACCACCCAAGCCGCGGCTTCAAGACCATCAGGTTCGCCGCCAACCGCGCCGACGTCGTCGGCCACAGCATGGGCGGCGTCATCACCCGCGCCTACCTGACCACTCTGGAGAACCGCCCCGACGGCGGCGGCCCGAACTGGCCCGCGGTCTACGACCGCCGCCCGGCCGGAACGCCCAACCCCAACGCCCCGAACCCTGCGTGGGAGCCGATGCGATGGGATCGACGCAGCGGCCAGCTCCACTTTGTCCGCGAGGACAATTATTGCACGGGCGACATCCGCCGCTTCATCAGCCTCGGATCACCGTTCAAGGGGTCGCCGATCGCGGACCTCGCAGCCGAGCTCCTTCGCCCAACCCAAGACAATCTTGAAAAGCTCGCGGCAGTGCGCGAACGGAGGGTGCTGCCGAAGGCCGCAGATGACATCGTGATGTATGAACTTTACACTATACGGAATGGCAGCGCGGTGTATATTGAGCCTACGGCCATTGCTGATCTTCAACCCAGCAGCCGCGCCAACGAACTGATTGATCATGCTTATAACCCTGCGTATCCGCGCCGAACCGCATGGACACCACTGGTAGCGATCGCCACCCACGATGCCGGCAACGCGTCCATCCAGACCATTCTCTGGTCCTATCTGTTCTTCCGCGGCTCCACCTTCGCGAACGGCGGTCAGATCCCGGAGCTCTCACCGACCAACAGCGATCTGGTTGTCGAACGCTGGTCGCAGCAGAACGCCTACGGACCGGATGACGTCCGGAACGGCCAGATGGTGGTCGAACTGTTCCCCTTCCACATCCACATGTCTCCGCCACAGGCACTACAAGGCTTCTGGGGAGAGTGCGCCTCGCTCCCGATGGCCCAGGGCTGGTTGCAAGTCCCAGGCGGCGCCATCAACGCTCTCGGCATCGCCGATCTGCTCTCTCGTAACCGCGCCTCCATGGGCCAAGGAGATATCCGATGACACGCACCGCCCCCTTCGTCGCCGCAGCCTCCGCCGCTTTGGCGCTCACCGCCGCCCCCCGGCTCCCTGCCCGCGCCCAGCCCACCCGC
>JACVCL010000071.1 GCA_016742075.1 Phycisphaerales bacterium | reverse complement strand
CCGGTGGGGGGGCGGTGGGTGCCGAATGGGGGGGTCAGGCGCCGTTGGCGGCCCCGGCCTCGGCCGGCTCGTCGGCCCGGAACTGCGTGCGGCGCGACCGGCGAGGGGCGCCGGGGGCGTCGGCGGGCTTGGCTTCCGCGGCCTGGCCCTCGGCCGCCTTATCGCCCGTCTGGGCCAGGCGGGTGGTTTTGCCCTCGGCCACCGCGGCGCACAGCTCGCGGATCACCACGTCGATCGACCGCATCGAGTCGTCGTTCCCCGGGATCGGGATGTCGGCCATCTCCGGGTCGCCGTCGGTGTCGATCAGGCAGATCGTCGGGATGCCCAGCTTCTTGGCCTCCATGAGCGCGTTCTTCTCGCGCTTCACGTCGATGACCACCAGGCACCCGGGCATCTTGTCCATGTGGCGGATGCCCGAGAGGTTCCGCTGGATCTTGGTCATCTCGCGCCGGAGCTGGCTCTCCATCTTCTTGGAGTAGCTCTGGAAATTGTCGTTGGCCTCGATCGCCTCCAGCTCCTCCATCCGCTTCAGACGCGAGCGGATGGTCCGGAAGTTGGTCAGCGTGCCGCCCAGCCAGCGCTCGATCACGTAGTGCTGCTTCACGTCGCCCACGCGCTGCTGCAGCACCTCGCGGGCCTGACGCTTGGTGCCCACGAAGCACACGTCACGCCCCTCGGCCACCGTCTTGGCGATGAACTTCTTGGCGAGCAGGAGACCCTTGATCGTCTCCTTGATGTCGATGATGTGGATCGAGTTCCGCTTGCCGTAGATGTACGGCGCCATCTTCGGGTTCCAGCCGCTGGCCCGCTGGCCGAAGTGGATGCCCGACTCGATCAGATCCTTCACGAGGCTGCTGGCTTGAGACTCGGCCATGGCGCACGATCCTTGGTCAGCGACACCCGCGGCGAAGGCGGTCGGCGGCAGCGCCGGCGGTGCACGCCGGACGCCCCGGCCTTCCCCGCGACAGGGCGCTTGGGGAGGGAGGCAGCGGGCTCGCCGCGGTGGAGACCGGCGGGCCCGGGAACAGCACAGAACAACATTCCACCTTCCACGCCGAGGGCCCAGAGCGGCCCCGACGCGCGGCCCCCGACCGGGGCCGTTCCGCCCATGGTAGCCGTCCGACCGGACCCCGTCCAAGCCCGCTGGCCCCACCGCCCGCCGCCTGCTACAGTCCGCCTCTCCAGCGGAGCACCCCTCCGCAGGTTCACTGTTCGGGAGAGCCCGAACAGACACACTCGGGGTGTAGCGCAGCTTGGTTAGCGCGCTTGACTGGGGGTCAAGAGGTCGGAGGTTCGAATCCTCTCACCCCGACTTGGCACTTCGATGGCCCCGGCGAGTGCCGGGGCCGTCGGTGTTTAAGGGGGATTTCGCCTTCGCGCTCCCCGTTCGGCTGCTCCGGGCTCGGGTTGAGCCGGCGATCCGAAGAAATCGACACCGAAGAGTCCATCGGACTGCCCGGGGCCGAGTCCAGAGCCTGCCGCGTGTGTTCGGCACAGAGGCTGGCCGGCGCATACCCACGCTTCATGGTGGGCGGTCGGTCCACCGAGAGCCGACCGCGTGAGAGCGCGTGGCCGCGTGGCTCACGACGACGGCTCACGGCTTTGGTGCGGCCGTTGCAGGCGTTGGCGCTGGAACGCCAACACCGCGGATGGTCACGCTGACGGGTCCGGAATTGCTGACGAGCGTGAGAGTCTGACTGACGGGTCCGGCCGATGTGGGCCTGAAGGTGTACGCGCACGTCATCGCGGCCGTGGGCTGAAGACCACTGAATGCCCCGCTGCCTGTGCGTGCGAACGGTGCGGCCGCATCGGGGAACTGCCCGTTGATACACGATCCGGCGTGCCCCGAATTCTCGACAACCAACTGTGCTGTGGCTTGGGATCCGATCGGAACCGAGCCGAATTCAAGCGTTCTGGTCGTAAGGGCAGGTCGAAGAAAGGTTATCGCGCCCTCGGCGCCGTTGACGCGCCCGCCGGCCACGGAGATACCGGCCGTGCCCGGGTCTGTGGTGGCCTGGATGCTGACACGCCCGCCATCTGCGCTCATGCCGATTCCGCGGCCTTCGCCGCCATCGCCTCCATGAGCGCGGATGGTCCCGCCGAGCGTCACGGTTCGGCCATGCAGCAGAATCGCGCCGCCACTCCCGCCGCCGGCGCCGCCGGCAAGATCGGACTTTCCGACGTCTTGGCCGAGCACGCCGGCCCCGGCACCTCCGTTTCCGCCGCTCGCGTCGATGGTGCTCCCCGAGAGATTCAAATCGCCGAGAGTTCCGAGCTCGATCGCTCCTCCTCCGCCGCCACCACCGCCACCACCAGTCCCTGACCCGGATGCGATTCCGCCGCTGCCCCCGGTGCCGCCCGAGAGCCGCACGTGGGGCTCGGTCGTGATCCCTGCTCCGGCGCCACCGCCCGGCTTGGCCGGCACGCCCTTGCTGCCATCGGTGCTCCCGAATACGCCCGCGCCACCCTCACCGGCCTCCTTGCGAGTTCCGTTTTGACCATCTGCCCCGCGCGCCTGAAACACACCGGCGAAGGTCAGGTGATCCCTGGCCAGCAGCGCCACGGGGCGTGAGGTCGTTCCAGTAGCTCCGAGTGTGGGACCGAGAATCGCGCCGGGACTGACGGTGAGTTCGTCGAAACGAAAGACGGCCACGCCCGTCACCGAAATGGTGCCGGCAAGGTGTGTGTTCGGGCCGACAAGCGTTGGTGCCGGGCCTGTGGAGTCGATCGAATAAGCCCCGGCCGCAAGCTTCACACTGCCGAGCGACGGAAAGTCCAGCGGATTCAGCGGATCGGCCCGTGCGGCGGACACGCAGATGCACGCGACCGCAGCGGCGGCTGCCCCGAGTGGCAAGAGCCTCGGCGATAGATCGATCGTGGCCAAGTGTCACCTTTCCCAGCGTGGGAGCACATCCACACCACACCGGGAGCGATGGTAATCAACCGGAGCGCCAGAGGTCGGATACCGCATCTGCGCGAGCGGCGCACTCGGGACTTGTCGATCGACCTCGTCCATGGGCGACCACGCAGGGCTCACAGACTCCGCCACGGCCCTTTCGCCCCGCGGATGGCATTTGCATGACTTCCAGACCCGAACTCTCTCCGAAAATAGTTCCACTGGTGTTCTGGCATCCCAGTGTGCCGTTCAAGGGCGGTCGTTTCGGCCGCCCTTGTTCGTTCCTGCACCGCCCCCGGTCTGCCGCAGACAGCCCCCCTCACGGCCCGCCGCCGCTGGCCAGCCCCGGGTCGCCCGGCACCGCCGCCGCGGGCTCGGTGAGGCGCACAGTCTGGGCCGTGTCGTCGGAATCCAGCAGCCCGGCGTAGCGCCCGAAAGCGATCAGCCGGCGCAATTGCCGCTCGGCCTCTTCCGGCGGGAACTGCTCGGCCAGCGCCTCCAGCACCGCCCCGTGCGGCAGGGCCTCCTCGTCGGAGAGGTAGAGCAGGTCCAGCATCCACCGGATCAGCGGCAGCCGGCGCAGCCGCTTGGAGTACAGCTCCTGCCGCGTCGCGATGGTGGCTTCCGCCAGGGTTTCGCCCAGCGGCGTCAGGGCCGCGTCGCCCTTGGCCAGGGTCAGGAACCCCAGGATCTGCCCGGCCTCCAGCAGCGGCATGAGCGCGGCCAGGTCCAGGCCCAGCTCGGCGCCCAGGATGTGGATGTCCACCCGGTCGGCCTCATCGGCGAACAGACGCTCGATGAGCCCGTTCAGGCTGCCCAGCGCGATGTCCGGCAGCGGCTGCAGCACCGCCGGCGCCGGGTGGGCCGAGTCGGGCGCCGCCGCGGGGGTCTGCCCGGCGATCGCGGCGTACACCGTGTCCGACACCCGCAGGAATTCGTCGCTCTTGCGGGCCCGCGGGTGCGGCAGGCGCACCGGGATCTCGGTGACCACCCGCCCCGGTCCCTTGCCCATCACCACGATCCGGTCGGCCATGAACACCGCTTCCTCGATGTTGTGCGTGACCATCAGGATCGCCCGCGTCGGGATCGACTTGGCCGTCCACAACTCCATCAGCTCGCCGCGGAGCGCCTCGGCCGAGAGCACGTCGAGCGCCGAGAACGGCTCGTCGAGGCACAGCAGCTCGGGCTCCACGGCCAAGGCCCGCGCGAACCCCGTCTTCTGCCGCATCCCGCCCGACAGCTCGCGCGGGTACGCCGATTCGAACCCCGCCAAGCCCACCTGCGTCAGCAACTTCTCGGCCCGGGCCGTGCGCTCCCCGGGCCCCACCCCCCGCACCTTCAGGGCCACCTCCACGTTCGCCTGCACCGTCAGCCACGGGAACAGCGCGAAGGTCTGGAACACGATCGTCGCGTGCGGGTTCACCCCGCGCATCTCGACGCCGCGGTACAGCACCCCGCCGGAGGTCGCCTTCTGCAGCCCCGTGATGATCCGCAGCAGCGTCGACTTGCCGCATCCCGACGGCCCCACCAGCGCCACCAGCTCCCCCTCGCGGATGGTCAGCCCGATGTCCTTCAGCGCCGTGAACAGCTTCCCGTCGGTCCCGTACTGCTGCGTCACGTCCCGCACCTCGACGAGCGGCGGGCCCGGGGCGTTCTCGGCGGTCGGCGCCGGCGGCGGGGAGGGGGGCATCGGAGCTACTCCAGGCGGAATCGACGCTCGGCCAAACGATAGAGCCGCCGCCACACCAGGCGGTTGATCGTCACCACGGTCACGATCATCGCCAGAGTCGAGGCCAGCAGCAGGGGGTAGTCGCTCCGGTCCGTCGCCCGGGCGATCAGCGCCCCCAGCCCCACCGTGTCGTACGAGTGCTCCCGGAACGTCACGTGCTCGGCCACGATCGACGCGTTCCACGCACCCCCCGACGCCGTCACCGCCCCCGTCACCAGGTACGGGAACAGCGCCGGCAGGATGAGCGTCCTCCACCGCTCAAGCCGCGGGAACTGCAGCAGCGCCGTCGTGGCGCGCAGGTCCTGCGGGATGCTCGACGCCCCGGCGATCACGCTGAACAGCACGTACCACTGCGTGCCCAGCAACATGAGCAGCACCGCCCCCGTCGAAAGCTGCCCCGGCAGCTGCAGGAACACCACCATCATCGCCGGGAACACCGCCGTCGCCGGCACGCTCGCCAGGATCTGCACCACCGGCTGGCAGTACGCCGCCAGCCTCGGGTTCGAGCCGATCGCCACCCCCGCCGGCACCGTCCACGCCAGCGTGATCACCAGCGCCGCAATCACCCTCAGCAGCGTGGCGCCGGTGCTGCCGGCCACCTCCAGCCACTGCCCGGCGGGCACCCGGGCCAGCATCGCCACGCCCCACGCCGCCGCCGCGATGATCCCCAGGCCCAGGAGGCCGAGCAGCACCACCCACAGCGCAGCGCCCCGCGCCGACTCCTCACCGGTGGCCCCGCCTTCGCCGCCGGGCCGGGCCAGCCGGCGGTCGAGCCACTCGCCCGCCGGCTCCAGCAGCCGCCGCGTCGCCCACCCCGCAAACGGCGACACCCGCAGCGCCGCCAGGAACCACGACGTCGGCGGGCGCTGCCCCTCGATGGCGTCGAGCTTGAAGCGGTCGGCCCACGCCAGCAGCGGCCGCCACGCCAGCTGGTCGAGCGCCACGATGATCAGCACCAGCGCCCCAAGCCCCAGCGCGATCGCCCCAACGTCCCCCGCGTCGGCCGCCTGCTTCAGGTACGAGCCCAGCCCCGGCAGCCGGAAGTCGCGGCTGTTCACGCTGAACGACTCGGCCGCCATCAGGAAGAACCAGCCCCCCGCCCAGCTCATCACGCTGTTCCAGATCAGGTTGTTGGCCGCGAACGGCAGGTGCAGCGTCCGGAACGTCGTCCAGGCCGAGAATTGGAACGTCCGCGCCGCCTCCCGCAACTCCCCGGGAATCGTCGTCAGCGATTGGTACCACGCGAACGTCAGGTTCCACGACTGGCTCGTGAAGATCAGCACAATCGCCGCCAGCTCCACCGCCGCCCGGGTCGGCAGCACCGCCGTCAGCGACAGCGCCACCACCGGCAGGAACGACAGGATCGGCACGCTCTGCAGGATGTCGAGCACCGGCAGCATCACCCGCTCGGCCCGCTTCGACCGCGACGCCGCCGACCCGTACGCCAGCGCAAACAGCAGCGACAGCCCGTACGCCGCCAGCATCCGGAGGAACGACAGCCCCGCGTACCGCGGCAGCTCGCCCGCCGACAGCGCCACCGCCGGGCCCTCGATCGGCCTCGGCGCCCCGCCCGCCAGCGACACCCCCGCCGCCACGACCGCTAACAATGTCACGAACACCGCCGCGTCGCCCAGCGTGGCGGCGGACACCCGGATCGGGCTCAGGGCGAGCGTGCGGCGCATCCTCGGCTCCCGCGGGAACCGACCGTTCCGCGCGGCGCTGCGCCGGTAACATACCCTCCGCCATGGCGACCCAGACGCCGCGAGACCTTGCCCACGGGATCGTCGAGTTCCGAATGCCGCCAGCGCCCCCCAACGCCTTCCGCCAGAAGCACCTCCTGGCCATCGACGTTCTCTCACCCGACGACATCTCCCAGATCCTCGACGCCGCCGCCCGCTTCAAAGACCTCACCAGCCGCGGCCGCGAGATCTCCCAGGCCCTCCGCGGCCGGACCATCGTCAACCTCTTCTTCGAGAACTCCACCCGCACCCGCATGAGCTTCGAGGTCGCCGGACGACGCCTCGGCGCCGAGGTCGTCAACTTCGACGTCTCCAATTCATCAGTGAAGAAAGGCGAAAGCCTCCTCGACACCGTCGAGACCGTCGAAAGCCTCGGCGCCCACTACGTCGTCATGCGCCACCCCTCCAGCGGCGCACCCGACTTCCTGGCCTCGCGCATCAACGCCTCGATCATCAACGCCGGCGACGGCCTCCACGAGCACCCCACGCAGGCCCTGCTCGACGCGCTCACCATCCGCGAGGCCCTCGGCCGGCTCGAGGGCCTCCGCGTCGCCATCATCGGCGACGCCCTGCACTCCCGCGTCGCACGCTCGAACATCCACTGCCTCAGCAAGATGGGCGCCCGCCTCACCCTCATCGGCCCCCGCACCCTTCTGCCCGACGCCTTCGCCTCCCTCGCCCCGGGCGTCTCCATATGCCACGACCTCCGCGAGGGCCTGGCCCTCGGCGGCGGCGTCGACGTCGTCTACATCCTCCGCATCCAGTTCGAACGCCTCCGCGCCAACCTCGCCGCCTCGCTCGGCGAGTACCGCCGACAGTTCGGCATGGACATCGACCGCCTGGCCTGGGCCGGCCGCGACGCCATCGTCCTCCACCCCGGCCCCGTGAACCGCGGCGTCGAGATCACCGACGAACTCCTGGCCCACCCGCGCTGCCGCGTCCGCGATCAGGTCGCCCACGGCGTCGCCGTTCGCACCGCCGTCCTGTCGCTCATCGAGGGGGCCCGCCGCTATGCCTAGCACGCTCATCCGCGGCGCCCGCGTCATCGACCCCTCCCGCGGCTCCGACGCACCCGCCGACATCCTCATCGAAGACGGCCGCATCGCCCGCATCGGCCCCGCCCCCCAAACCGCGCCCGCCGACCGCACCATCGACGCCGCCGGCCTCGTCGCCTGCCCCGGCTTCATCGACCTGCACGTCCACTTCCGCGAGCCCGGCGGCGAGGCCTCCGAGACCATCGCCACCGGCGCCGCCTCCGCCGCCGCCGGGGGCTTCACGCGCGTGTTCTGCATGCCCAACACCCGCCCGGCCTGCGACAGCCCGCTGGTCGTCCGGTACATGCTCGACCGCGCCCAGCAGGCCTGCGGCGTGCATGTGCACCCCATCGGCGCCGTCTCCCTCGGCCAGCTCGGCAAAGAGCTCACCGACTTCGGCGCCCTCAAGCACGCCGGCGTGCTCGCGCTCAGCGACGACGGCCGCCCCGTCGAGTCGGCCGAGATCATGCGATGCGCCCTCGAAGGCGCCCGCGAGACCGGCCTGGTCATCTTCGACCACGCCGAAGACCTCGCCCTCACCGGCGACGGCGTGATGCACGAGGGCGCCGTCTCGATCCGCCTCGGCCTGCACGGCATCCCCCGCGAATCCGAGGCCACCATCGTCGCCCGCGACTGCGCCCTCTCCCGCCTCACCGGCGGCCGCCTGCACATCTGCCACGTCTCCAACGCCCAGTCCGTCGAGGCCATCCGCCTCTTCAAGCAGGCCGGCGCGCCCGTCACCGCCGAGGTCTCGCCCCACCACCTCGTCCTCACCGACGCCCGCGTCCGCCGCTACGACACCCACGCCAAAATGAAGCCCCCGCTCTGCGAAGACGCCGACCGCCTCGCCCTGCTCGCGGCGCTCGAAGACGGCACCATCGACTGCATCGCCACCGACCACGCCCCGCACTCACCCGCCAGCAAGGCCACCACCTTCGACGCCGCCCCCTTCGGCATCCTCGGCCTCGAAACCGCCTTCCCCGTCCTCCACTCTGAGTTCGTCGCCTCCGGCCGCTGGACCCTCGCCTTCCTCATCGAGCACCTCACCGATGCCCCCGCCCGCGTCATGGGCCGCGACCTGCGGACCCTCGGCGGCGACGCCGGCCGCGCCTGGGGCACCCTCGCCGCAGGCTCCGCCGCCGACATCACCCTCATCGACCCCGACCGCGAGTTCACCTACGCCGCCCCCGCCGACGGCGGCTTCCCCATCCGCTCCCGCAGCCGCAACTCACCCTGGGCCGGCGAGCGCTTCACCGGCATGGTCGTCGCCACCATCGTCGGCGGCGCCGTCGTCCACTCCGCCGACGGCCGCATCGCTCCCCCGGCAGCCGCCCCCGCCGAGGCCGTCCGGTGACCGCCGCCGACAAGCTCGCCGCCGCCGCACCCGGCTTCGCGGGCCTCTCCGTGGGCCTCGAGCCCGCCGCCGAGTACCTCCCCCCCGACCACCCAGAATTCCCCGACACCCCCGACGGCCACGAGCGGTTCCTCCGGGCCATCGTCGAGGCCGCCGCCCCCTCCGCCGCGGCGTTCAAATTCAACCTCGCCTTTTTCGAGGCTCTCGACTCCCGCGCCGCCGGCCCCGTCGGCACCGCCCTGCTCTACCGCCTCCGCGAGTTCGTCGCCCAGCGGGCCCCCCGCGCCCTCGTCATCGCCGACGCCAAACGCTCCGACATCGGCACCTCCGCCGCCCGCTACGCCAAGGCCCTCTACCGGGGGCTCGAGGCCGACGCCGCCACCGTGAACCCCCTCATGGGCCGCGACGCCTGCGAGCCCTTCCTCGAGCACACCGACCGTCTCACCTATTTCCTCGTCCTCACCTCCAACCCCGGCGCGGCCGACTTCCTCGCCGGCGACCTCTCCCGCCGTATCGCCGCGCGGCTCGTCGAGTGGGCCGCCGCCCGCCGTGCCGATCGCTCGCTCGGATTCGTCGTCGGCGCCACCCGCGCCGAGCAGGTCGAGGAGGTCCGCGCCCGGGCCCCCGCCGCCGCATGGCTCGTTCCCGGCGTCGGCGCCCAGGGGGGCGATCTCCAAACCGTCGTCCGCCGCGGCCGCCCCGCCGCCGGCACGGGCCTGCCGATGCTCATCCACGTCACCCGCGGCCTGCTCCCCAAGCCCGGCGAGCCGGGCGATATGCGCGACATCATGCGCCGCCGCGCCGAGCAGTGGCACGCCGACATCCTCGCCGCCCAGGCCGAGCCCGCCCGCGCCTGATCACCCCCGCCGCACGGCCGCGGAACGCCTCCCAAACCTGATACATTCAGCCTCCGGCATGGCGATCACCAGCGAGGCGGTAGCACGCGAGGTCACGGGGCTGCTCGAACACGCGGGCGCCCTCCGCACGGGCCATTTCCTGCTTTCCTCCGGCCTTCACTCCGACCGCTACTGCCAGTGCTCGGCACTCTTCGAGCGCCCCGACTGGGGGGGGCGGGCCGCCAGCCTCCTTCGCACGATCCTTCCAGCGGATTTTCGCTGCGATGTCGTCCTCTCCCCCGCCTTGGGAGGCGTTCTGTGGGGCTACGATGTGGCCCGAGCGCTGGGGGGCGAAGTTCGGTCGATGTTCGCAGAGCGCGGCGGATCCCCGGGCGACCGTTTCGCCCTCCGCCGGAGCTTCTCGATCGCGCCCGGTCAGCGGGTGCTGCTGGCGGAGGACGTGGTGACCACCGGAGGGTCGATCCTGGAGCTGGTCCCCCTCGTCCGCGGCGCGGGCGCGGCGGTGGCCGGCTTCGCCGCGGTGGTCGACCGCAGCGGCGGCGCCTTCTCGCCCCCCGATGCGCCGTTCTACGCACTCGCTTCGCTCAGTTTTCAAACCTTCCGTCCCGAGGCGTGCCCCATGTGCGCCGCGGGCTCGCGGGCCGAGAAGCCCGGCAGCCGGAATCTGAGGGTGTAGGAGGAGGAGCAACCACGATGGCCCCAGGCGGACAACGAAACGGAGCGGCCGGCGTCGCCGAAGCCCCGGCCCGGCGAACCTCGCCCGACAAGCCGGCCCACCGCGAGCCGGTCAAGGCCGTACTCACGCTCGAAGACGGCGCCCGCTACGAGGGCGTCTCCTTCGCCGCCCACCGCTCGGTCGCCGGCGAGGTCGTCTTCAACACCGGCATGATGGGCTACCCCGAGTCGATGACCGACCCCAGCTACGCCGGCCAGATCCTCGTCTGCACCTTCCCCCTTATCGGCAACTACGGCGTCCCCGCGCCCGACCACACCGGCGGCATCGACGACGGCCTCTCGAGCAACTTCGAGTCCTACAAGATCCACATCCAGGGGCTCATCGTCACCGACTACTCCGCCCGCCACAGCCACTGGGACGCCGCCCGCAGCCTCGCCGACTGGATGATCGCCGACGGCGTCCCCGGCCTCACCGGCATCGACACCCGCTCGCTCACCCAGCGCCTCCGCGAGAAGGGCACGATGCTCGGCAAGATCGAGTTCCCCGGCGAGCCCGTCGAGTTCCACGACCCCAACAAGGACAACCTCGTCGCGAAAGTCAGCGTCTCCCGGCCCCACCTCTTCGGCGGCGGCAAGGGCCGCAAGCGCGTGGTCATGGTCGACACCGGCGCCAAGTACAACATCGTCCACAGCCTGCTGGCCCGCGGCGTCGAGGTCCTCCGCGTCCCGTGGGACTGGGACCTCTCCCAGGAGAAGTGCGACGGCATCATGCTCAGCAACGGCCCCGGCGACCCCGTGATGGCCGCCCGCACCATCGAGCGCATCCGCTGGGCCGTCGACAACGCCGTCCCCACCTTCGGCATCTGCCTGGGACACCAGCTCCTCGCCCTGGCCATCGGCGCCCGCACCTACAAGCTCAAGTACGGCCACCGCAGCCAGAACCAGCCCGTCATGGAGTGCGGCACCAGCAAGTGCTACGTCACCAGCCAGAACCACGGCTTCGCCGTCGACAACGACTCGCTGCCCAAAGACTGGCGCCCCTGGTTCGAAAACCTCAACGACGGCACCAGCGAAGGCCTCCGCCACAACTGGCTGCCGATCCGCTCCGTGCAGTTCCACCCCGAGGCCTCCCCGGGCCCCGTGGACACCGCCTACCTGTTCGACGAGTTTGTCCGAATGCTCAAGTAGCACGCCCGCCAGCCCCGCGGCCCCGGTCGCGGCCCCCGGAGCCGCGGCCGACACAGGCGGCGTCCGAAGTGGATGGCGGCGGCTCAGTGTCGGGCGGGACGGCGGGTAGGCAAGTGGGGGGCTGGGCGGGGGGCTGGGC
>JACVCL010000070.1 GCA_016742075.1 Phycisphaerales bacterium | reverse complement strand
CGGCATCTCAGTGCGGAACTTCCTTCACCGCGTTGCGGTTCCACGCCGGGACGCGGACGACGATGGGGCCGTCGCCCTCAATCTCGCACTGGCAGCTCAGGCGGCTGTTGCGCTGGAGGCCCGGGGCCTCCTCGACGCGGTCCTCCTCGGCTTCGGAGGCCTCGGAGAGGTGGTTCATGCCCTTCTCGATGTAGACGTGGCAGGTGGAGCAGGCGCAGACACCGCCGCAGGCGTGCTCGATGTTGATGCCGTGCTCGAAGGCCAGTTCGAGCAGGTGCTCACCCTTGGAGCCCATGAGGTCGTGCTCGGCCTGGGGCTTGCCGGTGAGGCCCATGGGGTCTTCGAGGATGAACTTGACCGGGACAACCGGCGGTCCGTGGGCGTGGTCGGAGTGGCGGAGGTGCATGGGCGGGTCCGGTGGGTAGGGAAAACAGCGTATGCCCGGGGGCCGCGATCGGCCGTCGTCACGGGGGAGATTATGGGGCTGAACGGCGGTCGGATGCCCCGGTGAGGACGTGCGGCGCGGCGGGGCCAGAACCGGGGCGCCCGGCGGGGCTGAAGGTGGGGGGGTGCTACGCTTGGGGCCCTGTGAGCGATCTGGTGCTGTCGATCGTCGCCCCCGCGCACAACGAGCAGGACAATGTGGTCCGGCTGGTGGAGGAAGTCGAGCGCGCGGGGCGCGCGGCGGCGGCACGGCTGGCGGGCGGGGCGGCGGGGGTGGGGGCGGGGGGGGTGGTGGGGGGGGCCGTGGGGGCCGAGGGCGGCTTGGAGTTCATTCTGGTGGACGACGGCTCGACCGACCAGACGCGGGCGCGGGCGGTGGCGCTGATGGCCGGCCGGCCCTGGCTGCGGGTGGTGGCGATGCAGGGCACGCCGCCGGGGCGGGGCAACGGGCAATCGGCGGCGTTCCACGCGGCGTTCCGGGCGGCGCGGGGGCGGTTCGTGGCGGTGCTGGATGCGGATCTTCAGAACGATCCGGCGGACCTGGCGGCGATGGCCGAGTTGCTGCGGCGCGAGGGGGCCGACATGGTGCAGGGGGATCGCTCGGCGAACCGGCGCGACAACCTGGTGCGGCGGGTGGGCTCACGGGTGGGTCGGGCGTTCCGTCGCGGGCTGCTGGGCGACACGATCCGCGACACGGGCTGCTCGCTGCGGCTGATGCGGGCCGAGGTGGCCCGGGCCCTGCCGCTGGAGTTCCGGGGTATGCACCGGTTCATCCCGGCGACGGCGCGGCACCTGGGCTTCAAGGTGGTGGAGATGCCGGTGACGCACCGGCCGAGGGTGGCCGGCGAGACCAAGTACGGGCTGGGGATCACCAAGCGGGCGATTCCCGGGCTGCTCGACCTGCTGGCGGTGCGGTGGATGCGGTCGCGGCGCCGGCCGGTGGGGTTCGTGGAGGTGAGCGGCGAGCGGCCCGCCTCGGCCGGCGGGGTGGTGGTGCGTGCGGTGGAAGTGAAGCCGGCGGCGGCGGGGGCGTCGGCGTGAAGCGGTTCAAGTGGGAGCCGGTGGCGGCGCTCGTGGCGGTGATCGCCCTGGGGCTGTGGCTGGTTTGGGGCCCGTCGAAGTTCCCGGGGATCGGCCCGCTGCGCGAGGGCGCGCGGACGGTGGAGCTGCGCATCGGCAACGACCGCGGGGTGGTGGAGATCGTGGACGACGGCCCGACGTTCCGCCTGCTGTTCCGCGACGGCTCGGCGTCGGCGGTGATGTCGGCGGCGGAGTTGGAGCGGGTGATCCCGGGCGGGGTGGTGCAGGAGCTGGCGGCGCAGCGGGCGAACTGGCTGTTCCGGATCTTCAATATCACCGGCTGGGGCAGCCTGGTGTGGATCGCCGTGGGGCTCGGGGGGCAGCTGGCGTTCAGCGGGCGGATGCTGGTGCAGTGGGTGGCGTCGGAGAAGAGCCGTCGCTCGGTGGTGCCGGAGGTGTTCTGGTGGATGAGCCTGGCGGGGGGCGCGGCGCTGTTCGCGTACTTCGCGTGGCGGCAGGACATCGTCGGGGTGCTGGGGCAGTCGTCGGGGCTGGTGATCTACGCGAGGAACCTGCGGCTGATTCACAAGCAGAAAGGCCGCGACCGGCGTTCGGCGCTGCGGAGCCTCCCCTCGGGCCCTGCCGAGGGGGCGGACGGGGTGTCGGACGGGGGCGCGGGGGCGGAGGTGGAGCCCCGGCCGGGGAGCCGGGGGCGGGCGGGGGTTTAGGCAACCCATATTCCGGTAGGAAACGCGGGGAATGGGGCGGGGCGTGGGGTGGTCGGTCTCCGTGAGGATGGTTCGCCCGGCCGGTAATCGCTCGCTAACCTTCCCGAGTTATGACCGTGATGCCCAAGACCTCGCGAGCGGTGGAGCCGGTGATCCGGGAGCCCAAGCCGACCGCCCGCCGCGGGAAGGGTGGGGGTGGCGGTGGGGCGACGTTGAGGTTCATGCGTGAGTTCATCCGGCATCCGCGGGTGCTGGGGGCGGCGTTCCCGACCAGCCGCCGGATGGCCCGGGCGATGGTGCAGGATCTGGACTGGTCGGCGATCCGCAGCGCGGCCGAGTTGGGCCCGGGCACGGGTCCGATCACCGGGGCGATCGTCGAGCGGCTGACGCCGGGGACGACGTTCTTCGCGATCGAGCGGAACCACGAGCTGGCGCGGGTGTTCCGCGAGCGTTTCCCGCGGGTGAAGCTGTACGAAGACGACGCGGCGAACATCCGGGCGATCTGCCGGCGCGAGGGGGTCGAGCAGCTGGACGCGGTGGTGAGCGCGATCCCGTGGCTGGTGATCCCCGAGACGGCGCGGCTGACGATCATGCGCGAGCTGGTGGCGAGCCTGAAGCCGGGCGGGGTGCTGTCGCAGATCACCTATTTCATCGACGGGCTGCCGGCGACCAAGAAGTTCCGGCGGCTGCTGGAAGATCACTTCGCGTCGGTGTCGGTGACGCGCCGGCTGTGGCGGAACCTGCCGCCGGGGTTCGTGTACCACTGCGTGAAATAGGCTTCGGAGGGGTCGGACCCGGGGGAAGAAGGGGGCTGGGCCGAGGGCCCGGGTCTTCAGGGGTTCCGGTTTGGATGGTGGGGGTTGGTGGGCGGTCGGGTGGCCGGGGGAAGTCACGGGGAACCGGGGTGGCGGGCGGAGCGAATGGATAGAGCGGGGCGGCGGGGGACGGGTTGGGGGGGTGGTTGTGGGCGGTGGGCGGTGGGTCGGTAGCCCGCCTGGCCTGGCCGGTAGTATGAGGTTTGGATGGTTCGTCGCGGCCGCGGGAGCGTGCTGCGGGGTGGGTAGCCGAGGAGGTCGCGATGGGTCAGAGCATGCGGACGAACACCGGCACCGGGCGGCCGACGCGGGCGGCCGGCGAGGGCGGCCGGTGCGGTGCGGGCCGCGGCTTCACGCTCGTCGAGATGCTGGTGGTGGTGTCGATCATCGCGATCCTGCTGGCGATCCTGCTGCCGGTGCTGTCGGGGGCGCGGAACCAGGCGAGGGTGGCGAGGACGACGACGCTGATGTCGTCGATCCAGTCGGCGATCGCCGAGTTCCAGGCGGCCAACCGGCGTCTGCCGGGGGTGTTCAGCCAGGAGAAGATGGGCGGCGCCTACAACGGCGGGACGTGCGGCCTTACGCAGATGCAGAACGCGATCCTCGAGCTTTCGGGCGGCGTCGCCGCGCAGTCGGGGTCCGACACGATCGCCATCCAGCCGACGAGCGACGCGAACGACCGGATCTTCGTGCGCCCGGCGCTGATCGGGGCGGCCGACGGCCCGAACTATCTTCAGCTGCCGGCCGACGTGATGACCTCTGCCACGGGGGCGGTCAACAACTTCGACAGCCCGCCGCTGACGATGCCGCAGATCATCGACGCGTTCGGTTCGCCGCTGCTGCTGTGGACGCGGAACGCCCTGGCGAAGACCACCGCGAACCCCAACCCGACCTTCGCGGCGGTGCAGAGCCCCGGCAACGCGACGAGTGTCCGATCGCTGTTCTACTGGTCGAGCAACGCGGGCGTGCTGCGGTCGGCCCAGCTGGGGCAGTTCGGGCGGAACCAGAACGACCAGTCGGTGATCGGCGGCGCATCGGCCGATCAGGACAAGGTCGCATCGCTCGAGGCGCTGCTGGGCAACCCGGCGTTCCCGGCGCCGAACACCACCCCGGCCACCCCGGCGCAGCCCAACGGCGAAGTGATCGTGCACTCCGGGGGCAAGGATGGTCTGTTCCTCGGCAGGTTGAACGGCGCGGTGCGGGCCACCTACGACCGCGGCGCCAGCGCGAACCCGAGCTGGTTCCCGATCACCGCGTTCGATGACCTGACGCTGGGCGGCGGCGGCTGAGCCCGCTCGCCCGGGGGGACCCTGTCGGTGGGCCGCTACGCTCTGAGCGTGACCGACCAAGCCGCAGCCCGCGCCGACGCCGAGGCCCGATTGGGGTCGGCGATTGATGCGCGCGCGTGCCGCGTGGCGGTGATGGGGCTGGGCTACGTGGGCCTGCCGCTGCTGGCGGCGGTGGCGTCGGCGGGGTTCCCGGCGATCGGGGTGGACAGCGACCCGGCGAAGATCGAGCGGCTGCGGCGCGGGGAGACGTACCTTCCGCATCTGGGCGAGCGGCTGGCCCGCGGGCTGGCGGAGAACCCGCGGGTGACGCTGTCGGCCGACCGTGCGGCGCTGGGCCCGGCCGACGCGGTGCTGATCTGCGTGCCGACGCCGCTGGATGCGCGGCGCGAGCCGGACCTCTCGGCGGTGGAGGGGGCGGCGCGCGACGTCGCCGCGCGGCGCGACCCCGCGCGGCCGCTGCTGGTGTGCCTGGAATCGACGACGTACCCCGGCACCACGCGCGACGTGGTGGCGCCGCTGCTGGACGCCGCGGCCGACCCGCGGCTGTTCCTGGCCTTCAGCCCGGAGCGCGAGGACCCGGGGAACCGGCGGTTCACGACGCGGAGCATCCCGAAGCTGGTGGGTGGGCTCGACCGGGCCGGGGGCGATCTGGCCGAGCGGCTGTACGCGGCGGTGGTGGAGCGGGTGGTTCGGTGCCCGTCGGCCGAGGTGGCCGAGGCGGCCAAGTGCGTGGAGAACGTGTACCGGTCGGTGAACATCGCGCTGGTGAATGAGCTGAAGATCGCGCTGGCGGCGATGGGGCTGGACGTGTGGGAGGTGCTCGAGGCGGCCGCGACCAAGCCGTTCGGGTTCCAGCGGTTCGACCCGGGGCCGGGGTTCGGTGGTCACTGCGTGCCGATCGACCCGTTCTATCTCTCGTGGCGTGCCGAGCGTGCCGGGGTGCGGACGCGGTTCATCGAGCTGGCGGGGGAGGTCAACCACGCGATGCCGGGGTACGTGGTGGGGGTGTGCGAGCGGGCGCTGGCGTCGCGCGGGAAGCGGACGCGGGGCGCACGGGTGCTGGTGCTGGGTCTCGCGTACAAGCGCGACATCGCCGACGTGCGGGAGTCGCCGAGTTTCGAGCTCATCGCGCTGCTGCGGTCGCTGGGGGCGGAGGTGTCGTACCACGACCCGCACGTGCCGCGTACGCACGCGGGGCGCCGGCACGATCTGCGGATGCAGAGCGTGGCCTGGAGCGCCGAAGAGCTGTCGCGGCACGACCTGGTGCTGATCGCCACCGACCACTCGTGGTACGACTGGGACGCGGTGGCGCGGCACGCCGGGCTGATCGTCGACACACGGAACGCCATGCGCGGGCGCGAGGCGGTGTGCGGCGACCGGTTGTGGAAGGCGTGAGCGGGCGCGGGTTGCCGAAGTTCGGCGCCTGAGTTTGTTTGGGCCCGGGACATGTCCGGCGGGCCGTCGGCGCCCGGTGCGTGGCGGCTTGGGCTTACGCTGGAGCCATGAACCGGACACACGGTCGGTCGGTCAGGGTGTCGTGCGCGATGGTCTTCCTGGTGCTGGCGGGGCTGCTGGCGCCCGCGGCGGCGGAGCAGGTGGCGCCGCCGGCCAACGGCCCGCGGCGCAACGACCCGGCGTGGCACGCGCTGGTGCACGCGACGCTGGTGCCCGCGCCCGGCGAGAAGATCGAGGACGCGACGGTGGTGCTGCGCGATGGGGTGATCGTGTCGGTGCAGAAGGGTGCGGCGCCGCCGGCGGGGGCGCGGGTGTGGGACTGCAAGGGGCTGAGCGTCTACGCGGGCCTGGTCGAGCCGTACGCCGTGGTGGATGCCCCGCGGCCGCCCGCGGATGAGCCCGGTGCGCACTGGAACCCGCGGGTGATGGCGCAGCGGTCGGCGCTGGACGGGCCGGGGCTGGGCAAGGAGGCGAGGAAGAAGCTGCGCGAGCTGGGCTACGCGGCGGCGGCGATCGCGCCCCGGGGAGGGGTGTTCCGCGGGCGGGGCGCGGTGGTGTCGCTGGGCGAGGAGGCCGACCCGAGCACGCCGCTGGCGGGGGTGGTGGCGGCGGACGTGTTCCACACCGTGGCGCTGGAGTTCGGCGGGCCCGGCAACACGGGCTACCCGGACTCGAAGATGGGGGCGATCGCGCTGGTGCGGCAGACGCTGTCGGATGCGCCGTGGTACGCGCGGGCGGTGGGTGCGTACACGCGCGACCCGGCGCGGCTGCCGCGCCCGACGAAGGAGGATGCGCTGGCGGCGCTGAACACCGGTCGACCGCTGCTGTTCGACGTGGAGACCGAGCTCGACGTGCTGCGGGTGGCGAAGATCGCCGCGGAGTTCTCGCGCCCGGCGATGGTGGTCGGCTGCGGGACGGAGTTCCGCCGGATCGAGGCGGTGAAGGCGACGGGGCTGCCGATCGCGGTGCCGCTGCGGTTCCCCAAGAAGCCGCGGCTGGAGACCGAGGCGTCGCGCGAGGCGGTGTCGCTGCGCGAGCTGATGACCTGGGAACAGGCACCGACCAACCCGCGCCGGCTCGACGCGGCGGGGGTGGAGGTGAGCCTGACGAGCTCGAAGCTGCCGGCGGGGGAGAGTTTCTTCACGAATCTCCGTGAGGCGATCAAGGCTGGGCTCGGCGAGGAGCGGGCGCTGGCCATGCTGACCACCAACCCGGCGAAGATGCTGGGGCTCTCGGCGCGGCTGGGGGCGGTGCGGCCCGGGATGGCGGCGAACCTGGTGGTGGTGAAGGGCGGGCTGTTCGACGAGAAGCGGCAGATCCGCGACGTGTGGGTGGACGGGTTGCGCTACGAGGTGAACCCCGCGCCGGCGGTAGAGCTCAAGGGCTCTTGGGCGGCGGCGCTGGCCTTCGGCGGCCGGACCCCGGCCGCGGGCGAGGTGCTGGCGTTCACCGAGAAGAACGCTGCGACGCTCGAGCGGCCCAAGACCGACGAGGAGCGCAAGTCCGAAGAAGCCAAGAAGGCCGAAGGGGCCAAGCCGGAGGCCGAGAAGGAGAAGAAGCCCGAGGCGCAGGGCGACGCCAAGCCCGAGGCCAAGGCCGCGTCCAAGCCGGCGCGGAAGGTCATCGCCAAGGCCAAGTCGGTGAGTGTGAACGAGAACCGCGTGGACCTGATCTTCGACGCCAAGGACCTGGGGGTGGGCGGCGAGGGGCTGGTCATGCTCTCGGCGGTGGTCGAGGGCGAGGCGATGATCGGCCGCGCGGTGCTGCCCGGGGGCGGCGCGGCGGCCGAGTGGTCGGCGCGGCGGAGCGAGGAGGCGCCGCCGGCCGAGGAGAAGAAGGGCGAGGACAAGGAGGGCGACGACGAGGCCAAGGGCGAGGGCGACAAGGCCGGCGGCAAGCCCGGGGCGCGCCCGGAGGCCTACGGCCTGCCGTTCGGGCCCTTCGCGCTCGACGCGTTGCCCGAGCAGCCCGCGGCGGTGCTGGTGACCAACGCGACGATCTGGACGAGCGGTCCCGACGGGATCATCGAGAAGGGTGACCTGCTGGTCGAGAAGGGGAAGATCGTCTACGCGGGCAAGTCGGGGGGCGTGTCGGCGCCGGCGGGGGCGGTGGTCATCGACGCCGCCGGCAGGCACGTGACGCCGGGGCTGATCGACTGCCACTCGCACACGGGAATCTCCGAGGGTGTCAACGAGGGCACGCACTCGGCGACGGCGGAGGTGCGGATCTTCGACGTGATCGACCCCGACGCGATCGGCTGGTACCGCGAGCTGGCCGGTGGGCTGACGGCGGTGAACCAGCTGCACGGCTCGGCGAACTCGATCGGCGGCCAGAACTCGGTGGTGAAGATCCGGTGGGGCGTGAAGCACCCCGACGAGATGCGGCTGGAAGGTGCGGCGCCGGGGATCAAGTTCGCGCTGGGGGAGAACGTCAAGCAGTCGAACTGGGGCGAGAGCAACACGACGCGTTACCCGCAGACGCGCATGGGCGTGGAGACGTTCATCGTCGACCGCTTCACGGCCGCGCGCGAGTATGCGGCGAAGTGGAAGGCCTACGAGGGGCTGTCGGAGGAGGCGCGGCAGACGGCCCCGCCCCCCAGGCGCGACCTGCAGCTCGAGGCGCTGGCCGAGATCCTGGCGGGGGTGCGGCTGGTCCACTGCCACAGCTACCGGCAGGACGAGATCCTCATGCTGTGCCGCGTGGCCGAGCAGTTCGGCTTCCGGATCGGGACGTTCCAGCACGTGCTCGAGGGGTACAAGGTGGCGGACGCGATCAGGAAGAACGCGATCGGTGGCTCGGCGTTCAGCGACTGGTGGGCGTACAAGTTCGAGGTCTTCGACGCGGTGCCGTACGCGGGCGAGATCATGCACAACGTGGGCGTGGTGGTGAGCTTCAACTCCGACAGCGACGAGCTGGCGCGGCGGATGAACGTCGAGGCGGCCAAGGCGGTGAAGTACGGGAACATCCCCCCGGCCGAGGCGCTGAAGTTCGTCACGCTCAACCCGGCGCAGCAGCTGAAGATCGACGGCCGCGTGGGCTCGCTCGAGAAGGGCAAAGACGCGGACTTCGTGATCTGGTCGGGGCCGCCGCTGTCGTCCTACTCGCGGTGCGAGAGCACGTGGATCGACGGGAGGGAGTACTTCTCGCTGAAGCGGGACGCCGAGCTTCGCGCGAAAGTGGCGGCGGAGCGGCGGCGGCTGATCGCCAAGGCGCTGGGGGCCAAGGGCCCCGAGGCGCCCTCGGGCACCGAGCGTGCCCCGCGGCCGACGCGTCAGCCCGAGATGGTGGACGAGCCGCCGACGGGCGCATCGTTCACCGCCGGCGGCGGGCGCGGCCGGGGGCTGACCCCCGCGGGCGGCGCTGAAGATCCTGACTCCGCCGCGGCCATGGCCCGCTCGCGGGCGCTGGAGGCGCACTTCCAGTGGCTGATCCGCAACGGCATGGACCCGTTCTCGATGTTCCCCGGCGACTGCGGCTGCTCGATGCACAGCCTGTTCTCGACCACCGGCAACTGACGACCCCGACCCGCCTTTCCGATCACCCACCATGAACCGATCGCTCATCAACGTTGTGCTGACCCTCGGGCTCGCCTGCGGCGCCGCCGCCGCCGCGGCGCAGGACCTGGGCGTGAAGGCCCCGCCGCAGGCCCGTGCGGTGGTCATAGAGAACGCGACGGTGCACCCGGTGTCGGGGCCCGTGCTCGAGAAGGGCCACGTGGTGTTCTCGGGCGGGCGGATCTCGGCCGTGGGGTCGGGCCCGGCGCCGCCCTCCGCGGCGGCGGCGGCCCTGCGCGTCGACGCGTCGGGGAAGCACGTGTACCCGGGGCTGATCGGGGCGAACACGATCACGGGTCTGATCGAGGTGGGCGCGGTACGGGCCACGCTGGACTTCAGCGAGGTGGGCTCGATCTCGCCCGAGGTGCGTGCGGCGGTGGCGGTGAACCCCGACTCGACGATCATCCCGGTGACGCGCCGCAACGGCGTGCTGACCACGGCGGTGATGCCGCTTGGGGGCGTGATCCCCGGCCGAGCGTCGGTCATCCGAATGGACGGGTGGACGTGGGAGGACCTGGCCGTGAAGGCCGACGCGGGGCTGCTGGTGAACTGGCCGAACATGCGGCCGATGTCGGGCTGGTGGGTGACGACGCCGGCCGAGGAGCAGCAGCGGCAGCAGCAGCGCGAGCTCTCGGCGATCGACGAGGCCTTCCGCACCGCGGGGGCGTACGCCGGGGCCCGCGCGGCCGAGCCGGCCACCCCGGCCGATCTTCGGTGGGAGGCGATGCGTCCGGCGATCGAGGGCCGGGCGCGGGTGTTCATCCGGGCCAACGAGCTGGAGCAGATTCAGTCGGCCGTGGCGTTCGCGGTCCAGCACAAGCTCTCGGCGGTGATCCTGGGCGGGCGCGACGCCGACCGCTGCGCCGACCTGCTCAAGCGGCACAACGTCGGGGTGATCGTGGCCGGAACCTTCCGCCTGCCGCGCCGGGCCGACTCGGACTTCGACGAGGCGTTCGTGCTGCCGCAGCGTCTGGAGGCGGCGGGGGTGAAGTGGTGCCTGGCGACGGTGGGGGGCAGCTTCGAGACGCCCCACGAGCGGAACCTGCCGTACCACGCGGCGTTGGCCTCGGCCTACGGCCTGCCGCGGGATGCGGCGCTGCGTTCGATCACGCTCTCGGCGGCCGAGCTGCTGGGGGTGGCCGACACGCTGGGCTCGCTCGACGCGGGCAAGGCCGCGACGCTGATCCTCACCGACGGCGACCCGCTGGAGGTGACGACGCGCGTGGAGCGGGCGTGGATCGACGGGCGCGAGATCAGCCTGCAGGACAAGCAGACCGAGCTGGCCGAGAAGTACCGCGAGCGGTACCGCCAGATGGGCCTGTGGCCCACGCCGCCCGGCAGCGCGGCGCCGGCCGGCGGGCCGGGAACCGGGGCTGCGCCGGCGGGGCCCACCGGCGGGAGCGGCCCGGCCCGATGAGCGCGATGCCCGTCACGACGTACCGCCCGCTCGGCCGCACCGGTGTGCTGGTCTCGCCGCTGGCACTGGGCTGCATGCTCTGGGGCAAGGCAACTCCCGAGGCCGATGCGTTCGCGATCATGGACCGCTACGCCGAGGAAGGCGGGAACTTCTTCGACACCGCCGACGTGTACGGCCAGGGCGAGAGCGAGCTGGTCATCGGCCGCTACTTCCGCGCCCGGCCGGGCCTGCGCGAGCGCGTGGTGCTGGCCAGCAAGTTCCACTGGCAGATGGGCGATGCGGCGGTGTACCCCAACCGCCGGGGCAACTCGGCGTACCACATCGTCTCGGCGTGCGAGGCGTCGCTGCGGCGGCTGGGGCTCGACCACATCGACCTGTACCAGGTGCACCGCCCGGTATCGTCGGTGCCCATCGACGAGACGCTCGGGGCGCTCGACCGGCTGGTGAAGGCCGGCAAGGTGGTGTACCTGGGCACCACCACCTTCGCCGCGTGGCAGCTGACCGAGGCGTGGTACGTGGCGCGCGAGCTGGGCTACGCCCGCTTCGTGAGCGAGCAGCCACCCTACAACCTGCTCGACCGGCGCATCGAGCGCGAGCTTCTGCCGTTCTGCCGCACCTACGGCGTGGGCGTCATCCCCTGGTCGCCCATCGGCGGCGGGCTGCTGAGCGGCAAGTACAGCAGCCGCACGCCCGAGCCGCCCGATGCGCGGTTCACCCGCCCCGAGAACAAGAACCACCCCTGGGCCAAGCGCAAGACGGCCGAGTGCCTGGCGATCGCCGACGCGGTGATCGCGCTCGCCGCCGAGCGCGGCTGCACGCCCTCGCAGCTGGCGCTGGCCTGGGTGGCGTCGCGGGCGGGCGTCACCGCGCCGATCATCGGTCCGCGCACCATGGCCCAACTCGAGGACAACCTCGGGGCCCTGTCGCTGACGCTCACCGAGGCCGATCACGCCCGGCTCGACGCGGTGGTGGCGCCGGGGGACCACGTTTCGCCGTATTACGAGGCCGACTTTGGCCCCAGCCCCTACCGGCTGTGAGCCCGAGCGGCGATCATCGAACGGGCGTCGAGGCGGGTCGGTGGGGGGTGTTGGGGGGTGTTG
>JACVCL010000069.1:4827-11837 GCA_016742075.1 Phycisphaerales bacterium | reverse complement strand
ACCACCCCCACCACCCCGACCGGCCCCACCAGCCCCGCCGACATCCGGTCGCATCTCTCGGGCCAGTGGCGGCTGACGCATCTCAACGGCGTCGCCGTCTCCGCCGGCAGCGACGCGTGGCTCAAGGACCGCTTCCCGTCGCTGTCCCTCGGCGAGGGCGACCGACTGGCGGGCATGGGCGGCGTGAACCACTGGGGCGCATCGCTCGATCCGAAAGGGCTGGCGTCCGGCGCCTTCCTCCTCTCGCCCATCGCCTCCACCAAGATCGCCGGCCCCGTCGCCGCCGCCGCCCTCGAGAGCCGCTTCTTCGCCGCCCTCGAGCAGGCCCGTTCCTTCGACCCCGCCCAGCTCGCCGCCGGAACTCTGACCCTGCGCGACGCCGCGGGCGCCGAGGTCGCACGCTTCGCGAGGGCCAAGTGACCGAGCGCCCGGCCGCCGCGCCCCGCGCCCGCACCCCCGCTGCCGAGGCCGTTCCGCGATTGCTCGATCTCTATGGCGACCGCGTCGCCGCGCTCGCGCACCGCCTGTGCCGCAACCGTTCCGACGCCGAGGACGCCGTGCAGGACGTCTTCCTGCAGGCCTTCCGCAAGTGGCACACCTTCCGCGGCGAGGCCGACCCCGGAACGTGGCTCTACACCATGACCGTCCGGGCCTGCCGTGCCCGCCGGCGCGCCGCCGCCGTCCGACGGACTCACGCCGCCAGCGACATCATGCCCTGGTCCGAGACCACGATCACCGAACTCGCCGCCGCCCCGGAAACCGACGCCGACCCCGCCGAGCGCGACGAGGCCATCGACCGCGTCCGCGCGGCGGTGGCCGCCCTCCCGGAGCATCTCCGGCTACCCATCGTGCTCAAGGAGATGCTCGGCCTCTCCGTCGATGACGCCGCCGCAACGCTCGGCCTTGCCGCGAATACCGTCAAGACCCGGCTCCACCGCGCCCGGCTCGCGCTCCGCAAGGCCATGCTCGCCCGCGCCCCGGCGGTCCCCGCTCCGGCCCCGATCTATGAGCGGCAGGTCTGCCTCGACCTGCTCAAGGCCAAGATGGAGGCGATGGACCGCGGCGGCGTTCGTGCCGGATTCCGCGTCCCGCGAGCCGAACTGTGCGACCGCTGCCGCGCGGTGTTCCGCGAGCTCGACATCGTGCAGGACGCCTGCGCCGCCATGGCCGCCCCGGACATGCCCCAGCGACTCCGGCGCACCATCCTCGCCGCCCTCGCCGAGCGCGAGCGCAGCCAGAGCCCTCGCCCGCGCCGCCGCGGCCGGCCGCCCCGCACCGCCCGCACGGGCCCGGCCGCGGGCTGATGGCCCGCAGATCTCAGCCCCCGGCCGCCGCGCTCTCCAGGTGCTTGAGCGCCGCCGCCACCACCGACGTGTGCGTGTAGGCCGGGCCTCCGCCCATCATCACCGCCACCCCGGCCGCCTCCATCACCTCGGCCGCGGTCGCCCCCATCTTCAGGCACTTCTCGACGTGCGAGTAGATGCACGGCTCGCACCGCACCGCCACGGCGATGCCCACCGCGATCAGCTCCTTCTGCTTGGCCGTCAGCGCCCCGTCTTTCATCAGCCCCTGGAAGAACGGCCCGAACGCCTTGCCGATCTCCGGATTGGCCGCCTTCGCCGCACCCATGGTCGCCGGCCACGACTCGTAGAACTTCGCAGCATCGTGAAGCATGTTCAGCCTCCTGTTCACCGTCCGGGCCGCCGCGCCGGCGGCCCGGGATCATCCGGTCACACGCACGAACCCGAACGGCACTCCGATGCCGGCCCCGTCGCGCGGTTCCAGGGCATCCGCGCCAGCAGCGACGCCAGCCCGCACGTCCCGGTGCTGCCCGCGAACACCATCCCGGCGCCGAAGAACGCCGGGACCGATGCGAACGCCGGATGCACGAGCCACGCCAGCACGGCCCCGGCCAAAGTACCCGCGCCGATCACCAGCTGCACCTGCCGCGTCACGCTCAGACGCGGCGCGGTGCGGTCCACCACCACCGGCAGGCCGACCTGCTTCCACCCCTCGATGCCGCCGCGCAAGCTCAGCACCCGTACCCCCCGCCCCGCCGATCCGCCCGGCCCAGCCGCCAGCCGGCACGCCTCGGCCGAGCGCTTCCCCCCCCCGGCAGTGCAGGATCACCACCCCGGCCGCGCCTTCCACGCTGCCCAGCTCGGCCACCGCCGCAGGATCGAACCGCGACAGCGGCATCAGCCGGGCGCCGGCGATCTTCTCGCGCGCGTGCTCGTCGGGCTCGCGCACGTCGATCAGCACCGCCCGTCGGGCCTCCAGCAGCCTCCGGACCTCAAGCGGTTCGATCTCCTCCAGCCCCAACGCCCTCGGGGTGTCTGGTGCCCCGGTGCGGACCATATTGTCTTCGGTGGCAGGCGGCATAGCGAACCTCCACAGGCTCAGGATTTCTGCACTTTGGAGGCGGACGCCCCACCGACGGTTCCAAATCGCGAGGCCGCCCCGACTCCGCCGGCCGCCGACAAACACCGCCGCTATGGAAAAGCGGGGACTGGCCCAAGGGCCAGTCCCCGCCTGAGCGATACCGGGTGAAGCCGTCCCGCGGTCAGGGCAGCGTGATCGAGCAGCCACCGAACTGGCCAAGCAGAATCGACAGGTCGTTGGCGCCCACCGAGCCGTTGCCGTCGACGTCGGCCGGGCACACGCAGTTCTGGCCGAACGCGCCGAGCAGCACCGAGAGGTCGTTGGCGCCGACGGCACCGTTGTTGTCAACGTCCGACTGGCACTTGATCCCGAACACCACCGCGGCCGGGGTCGCGGTCGTGGCGCCGCCCGCGTTCACCGCCCGCACCCGGGCCCGGTACTTCGTGCCGAAGTCCAGCGGCGTGGTGCTGCTCCACGAGGTACCGGTCAACCCCACCTGGCTGACGATCGGCGACGCGAAGCCGGTGTCGCTCTCGCCGGTGATCTCCACGGTGTAGCTGGAAGCACCGGCCGAGGTCGTCCACGAGAACGACGGGGTGCGGCTCGCGGGCACCGGCAGGCTGGCGATGAGCTGGTTGCCGGCGGGGGCGGTCAGCGTGAACCCGCCCGGAGGGGTGGCCGCGACGATCGGTGAGAGCACGTACACGAAGTTGTCGAAGAACACCGCCGGGTCGCTGGGGAGGATGCCCGGCAGCGCCGTCCCCTGGTTGAACAGGAAGATCCGCCCGGTCGCCGAGTCGACCGCGATCGCCTCGAACTGCAGCCGCCGCAGGTACGCCGACGAGTCACCGAAGAACCACACGTCGTCGAAGCCGCCGCCCCCGGGCAGATCGAACGTCCCGTTGGGGCCGGGGCTCACCAGCGGCTGGTAGCCGATCTCGTTGCCCAGCCGGTCGTACGCCTGCAGCGCCGGGCCGTTGTCGTCGAGCGCCACCACGGCCACACCACCGGCGATCCGCCACGAGGCCGGGAACGCCGCGGGGTTCTGGGCGGTGTCGGCCCAGAACAGCCCCTTGGGCTCGCCTCGAACGCTGCCCAGCGGCTTGCCGTTGCCCGCGATCGGGAAAATGCCTAGGAACCCGCCGGTCAGCGAGAACCGCGACATCCAGTACGGCGAGTCCTGCCACAGCGTCCACAGCTCGGGGTTGCCCGAGACACCTGCGGCGATGAACGCCACATCCTCAAGGTTCTGGTTGTTCGGCCGCAGCGGCGCGCCGCAGCCCACGCCCCAGCCGTTCGGGGAACTGCACGAAGCGCCCCGGCAGCCGACCGGGAATTCGATCGGGCAGTTGCTCGGGCTGAGGTACGGGAAGCCCCGCAGCGACTCGAACTCCGAGTCGGCCACCACCAGGTTCCCCCCGGCGCCCAGCCCCACCGAGGTCGGGTTGATCGTCACGCCGCCGGGCGAAAGGTCCCACGCGCCGGCCGGGCCGTCGATGCCGTCGAGGTCGGCGTCGAGGAAGTCGTTGAGCACCAGCGTCCGGACATAGCTGATCCCCGTGGCCTTGCCCTGACCGTCGAAGTCGACCCGCGCCTCCACCACCACGTTCTTCCACGCCTCGCCGAAGGAGTACAGCTCGTCGTACTGCGACGTGCACAGCGCCAGCTTGTTGCCGCCGGTGTACGTCGACCCCTCCAGACCGAACAGCCCGATCGTGGCCGTTGGCGAGCCGGGCCGCGGGTTCGGCCACTGCACCGCCGAATAGTCCAGTCGCTGCACGCTGTACGGCTGGCCGAACAGGGTGAAGGTGCCCAGGTCGGTGGCACCGGCAGCCCCCGTCAGGGCCAGCGGCGCGGCGAGGCACAGGGGGCGAAGCACGCATCGGATCAGGGTCATGGACGATCTCTCCTTCCGGGAACGCTTGGGGTCACAACACACCGAACCGCCGACAGGTGGCCGCGACGCTCTCGGCGGCCGGCCGCCGCGCCGGCGAACGGTGACCCGGCCGCCCGCGCGGTGACTCAGAAACTCACGCCACGGCCGATCAGGTCGCCGCCGAACACCTGCCCGTCCAGGTCGAGCGTCGAGTGAGCCCGCCACGGGCCCCTCGTGATGAACGCGTCCTGCGGCGCGAACTGGCCGTCGGCGCCTTCGCCGCTGCGGCCCATCCGGTCCTGGAACAGCGCCACGTGACCGTCGGCGAACGCGAGGTTCCCCGACGTGCCGGCCCGGCCGAACTGCTCGGCATCGCCGCCGGAAACGCTGCGCTTGGCCCCGTGAACCGGGCCGAAGTCCTCGTAGTCCTGCCGGCCCGCAAACGTGCCCAGCGAGTCGTGCCGCGCGTGGCGCTCGTTGGGGCCGTCCGACAGCGCCTTGGCCCCGGGCACCAGACGGCCGTTGATCCGCACGTTGTCGCCGACCTTCAGGTCCTTGGTCGTGCCGTCCCCGAACAGCGGCACGCGGTCGGGCGACGCGGCACGGATGTTCGAAAGCCTGAGCGGCCCCATCGTGTTCGCCAGCGACTTGCGGTCCGTCACCGGACGCCCGTTCCGAGTGCCGGTGTGTGCCATGTACCACGACTGGCAGTAGTTCGTGTTGAACCCGCGCTTCACCAGGTCGTCGATCTCCTGCGGCGTGTACGTCCGCCACGCCAGGCTCGGCGATTCCGACAGCGTCTGGGTCGACTGCGCCTCGGTCGACGGGCACAGCATCTGCCCCGGCAGGGCGTACTCGCCGCGGATGAAGTCGGCGACCCAGCCCTTCTCTTCCAGCGGCCCCAGGCTCCGGTCCGAGTTGTTGTCCCACGCACCGGTCGAGAGCGACTGGTCCTTCGTGCTGCCGGCGTGCGACATCGCCGCCAGCGCCAGCTGCCGCAGGTTGCTGGCGCACTTGGCGATTCGCGCCTGCTCACGCGCCGCGCCGATCGCCGGCAGCAACAGGCCGATCAGCAGCGCGATGATCGCCACCACCACCAGCAGTTCGACCAGGGTGAACCCCGCGCGCGAGGGTCGGAGGGCGGTGCCGGTCCGTCGGGCATCGGTCGTCATCGTGAGTCTCCGGAGAACGGTCGGGTCAGCATCGGGAGAGTCGTCCGGGTCTGGGCCGCGTGCACCCTCACGGGCCGGACGCGGATGAACGCAGCGAAGCAGTCGGCACCGCGAGCGGCGCGGGAGTTACCGAGGATCGGCCGACACCGCGGGCGGCGGCGCCCCCGGCGCCCTCCGCGGGTCGACCGAGGTGTCCACGATCAGCGGCGTCGGCGGCAGCCCGGCGACCGCCGGCCACGGCACCAGCTTGAGGTTCTGCGTGTGGCCGGGGTTCTCGTCGTCCTGAACCACCAGCGCCCCCTGTGGGAACGCCGGGCCCAGCGGCACACTCACCACCTCCAGCCCATCGGTGGTGGTCACGCCGTCGACCTCGCCCCCGGGGCCAGAGCCCGGCCCCACGCGGAACGAGAACAGGTACGCGTTGGGCGGCCGCCGGTCGTACACGGCGAACGTGCTGTCCCCCTGGCTCGACACGATCAGGTACCCCGTCCCGTCCCGCCCGCGGTAGATCGCGATCCCTTCGATGTCCGGCGTCAAACGACCGTTCGAGGCCTGATCCACGAGCACGCGCGGGTCCGGCGTGCCGTCCTCCGCCTCCGTGGAGGCGGCCGCGGGCGGCTCGGCCGAGTACCGCCAAACCCCAAGCCCCTCCTCGCCCACGTACAGCAGACCCAGGTCGTCGTCGGCCGCCATGCCCTCGATCTGCCGGTCGCCGGTCCGGAACGAACGGAGCAGGTCGGCGGCCACGCGCTCCGGCCCTTCCGCCCGCAGTTCCCACTGCTGCACCGTCCCGTTCTTGCTGTTCACGAATACCGACAGCGTGCCCCGCGCCGCGCTTCGGTACATGCACAGACCGTACACGTCCGGCAGGCCCGTCGCGATCCGGCCCAGCGGCACCAGGTGGCGCGACTCGGCCTCCACCCGGTACAGCGTCACGCTGCGGTCGGTCCGGTTGCTGGCCGCCACCACGTCCACCACGCGCCCGCCCAGCACCATGCCGTACCGGAGGTCGACGTTGTTCATGCGCCCGTCGCGCAGGTCCTGCACGAGTTTCCCCGTCAGGTCGTACACCGACAGGCCGCCGCCCTTGTCCGTGCAAATGATCAGCGACAGCGAAGCGACCGTCGGGTGCACCCACACCGCCGGGTCGTCCGCGGCATCGTCCCCCGAGGCGATCGGCGCCGTCTCGAGCGTCGCCGCCACCTCGTACACCACCGGCGGTTTGGCCGATGCCGCGCCGCCAAGAGCCAGCGACGTTCCGCAGGCACACAGCAGAACAAGCGTGAATCGGTTGGTCATGAGCGGTCCAAGCGTTCCAACACGGGCCGGGCTCCGTACGTCCTGAGCCCGAAGTTCGCGACACCGGGGCGAATGGCGGTCCCCCGGGCGCTCCCGGGCCCCCCCCAAGGGCGGAAAGAGCCCGGCCCCCCCGGCGGGGGCGGGGGGCGCCCCGCCACCCCCCCCCCCCCGCACCCCCCCCGCCCCCCGGCCGCGGGGGGGCACAGCCACAAACCCGCGGTGCCCCCCCGCGGGCGCCCGCGAGGAAGCTGATTTCACGAGTCCCACCCGCCCGCCCCCCA
>JACVCL010000069.1:0-4817 GCA_016742075.1 Phycisphaerales bacterium | reverse complement strand
ACGCTCACCACCGCGGGCCGGCCTCCGTACGTCCTGAGCCGGAAGCTCGCGCCGCGGGGGAGAAGGGCGGCCCCGGGACCGCTGGGGGCCCCACCGAGGGGCAAAACGCCGCCGTCCCCGCGGGCGGGCGGCGGGGGGCCAGCCCCAGCCCCGCCACACCGAACGCGCCCAGCGCACCGGGCGACGGGATGAACAGCGCGAACACCCGGTTGTCCTGCTCGGTGGCGACGTACAGGACCTTGTTCACCGGGTCCCACGCGGCCGACTCCAGGTCCACGCCGGTCGTCGGGTCGTTGTTGGCCGGGAAGAAGCCCAGCACGCTGCCCAGCAGGTTGCCGTTGAGGTCCACCAGCGCCAGCGCGTTGGCGGTCGGCAGCCCCAGCGTCCCCGCAGTGTCACGCTGCAGCGTCAGCAGCAGGGCCTCCGTGGTCACGGGGGCGCCCAGCAGCAGCGCGGCATCCTCGGCGCTCAACAGCGTCATCCCGCGCTCACGCCGATTGGTGATCGCCTGAGTGTCGAACCCGCCCGCCGGCGCGAGCGTGAACTTATCGAGGTACCGCACGCCGAACGTGTCGTCGATCCCCGCGAACTGGCCATTGCCACCGTCGCGCGAGCCGACGAACGCAAGGTCGTTGTAGTCCGGGAACACCTGCGGCAGCACGCCGACCACGTCCCCCGTCGTCGCCGTCGTCGGAGAAGTGATCGTGATCGTGGCCGCGCGATCGTCGCGGCCGTCGACCGACGCGAACCGCAGCCCGCTCGTGAACGACCCGTAGCCCGACCCCGACGTGTTCACCGTGATCCCCTCCGGACCCCAGACGCGACCGGCCGCGGCCGTCATCTGCACCACGCCGGGCGCCACGCTCAGATCGCCGCCCGGGCCCGGCGAGTACCGCAGAAGCCGCCCGTTCGCCTGCGTCGCGTCGTGATCGCCGGCCACCCACAGCTCACCGTTGTAGAAAGTCATCCCCTCGGGGCTCGGGTTGTTCGTCCCCGGCATGTCGGGGCCGATGTCCCACGTCACGAACGGCCACGCCTGCCCGCCCCAGAGGGTGATCCGCCCGTCCGTCACCCGCGTCCCGGCCGCGGCCCCGCCCGCGGCGGCCGCCAGCGTCGCCACGGCAACAATGATCGCGCAATTCTTCATGGTGTCTCCTCTCTCTCCTTCGTTCAATCCGACCGAACGTGCCTGTGCCCCGAAGCAACATCTTCCCCGGAGCCGACGGCAGACTAAGCCGAGGCCACCAGAGCCACAATCAAAATGACGGCACAACAATATTTATTTTGTATCAAGATTCGATCACACCGGCCCCCTTTCGCGGTGTCTTGATCATCCCTTCACCGGGGCTTCACAAACCGGGGTCCTCCGGCGCGGCCCAGGCGCGTCAGTCCGTGCCGAGCGTCCCGCCGTCCCCGGCCACCGGCCGCGTCTCCCCCAGCAGCCGGCCGGCGTGCGCGATCGTCCGGTCAATCATCTTCAGCACCGGACCATCCGCCTGCGTCTCGGCCAGCCACGTCCGCCCCGCCCGCAGGCGATCCCGCACCTCCGACACCAGCCGCCGGTCGGCCTCCGACACCGCGGCCCCGGCCCGCTGAGCGCCCCACACGCGCTTCACCGCCGCGCACTCCGCCAGCATCCGCGTCGAGCGCGTCATCGAGTCGCTCTCGCCCACGCGCCGCGCCCACGCGTCCGCCGCCCCCCTCAGCACCGCCTCGGTCTCGGGGTCCCAACCCTTCGGCTGGTCCAGCAGCCACAGCCCAAGGGCCGTCCGCCACATGAGCGTCGCCACGTCGTCCCCGGCGCCCCGCCGCTCGCCATCGGCAATCTGTGCCCGCGCCACCGCCACGCGGTTGGACCACAGACGCCCGCCATCCGCCACCGACCCCAGCACCCGGTCGCCCTCCACCCACTCCAGCAGCCACAGACCGGCCAGCATCCCGCTCTCCAGCCGCTGGTCGCGCGCCGACTGCAGCGTCGACTCGAGCATCCCCATCGCCCGCCGAGTCGCCAGATTCTGCTCTTCCACACGCGCCCGTGCCACCGAGAACGCCACCGCGAACCACGCCCCCGCCGACACCGCCGCCAGCAGCGCCGCCGCCCCGGCCGCCGCCGCCGGCCGCCGCCGCACCCACAGCCACACGCGGCGGACCACCCCCGGCCGCTGCCAGCCGATCGGCCGAAGCAGCCCCCACGCCTCCAGGTCGTCGGCAAGCTCCTGCGCCGAGGCGTGCCGCTCCGCCGGCCGCGACGCCATCGCTCGCCCAACGATCCGCGCCAGCGTGCGATCGACCCACCGAACCTTCGACAGCAGTCCTTCCGCCGCGTCGAACCCCGCCCGCCGGATCCCGCCCCCCGCGTCGACCCCCGGCACATCGCCCGAGAGCATCCAATACAGAATCGCGCCCAGCGCGTAAACATCCGACCGCGCCGTCAGCTTCGCGATGTCCCCCTCCAGGCGCTCCGGCGCCATGAACGCCAGATTCCCCGTCGCGTCCAGACCCCCACGGTCCGCCGCGGCCGGATCCTCCGTCGCCGGCGGCCGCGCGGTCCCGAAGTCCGTGAGCCGCGGCAGGCCCGTCCGGTCCATCAGAATATTCGCCGGCTTGAGGTCCCTGTGCACCAGCCCCGCGTCGTGCACCGCCTGAAGCCCACGCGCCACCGCCGCCACGATCTCGCACGCCCGCCGAATGCCCCCGACGCCCCCCGGCGTGCCCCACACGCTTTGCAGGGTCCCTCCCTCCACCAGATCGCTGACGATGTACTCCTCGCCGCTCTCCGTCACCCCATGGTCGCGCACCCGCGCCACCGCAGGGTGATCCACGCGGCACGCCGCGTGCGCTTCCTCCGTCGGGTTCCACCTCCCCGCGCTGAACAGCGGCCGAGACCGGAACACCTTCACCGCCACGTGCTTCTCGTGCCCGGGCCCCGTCAGGTGCCGGTCCACCGCCCGGTACACCACCGCCGACGCGCCCCGCCCCAGAATCTCCATCAGCCCGAAACGCGACCGACCATCGCCCAGCCGCGGACCAAAGTCCGACGGCAGCCGCCGCGAGTCCTCCGCCGTCGAACCCGCCCGCCACGACGAGTGCAGCACGTCCGACGCCCAGAGCATCCGATCCAACAGATCGGCCTCGCGCACGGGCTCCCCTAGGTCCGGGTAGTTCGCCGACAGCGTCTCCACCGCCTCCACGCCCGCCACCCCGCGCGCCCGGAGATCCGCCAGAATCGCCGAGATCGCCGCGTCGAGCGCCACCGGCCGCAACCTCAGCCCCGGAACAGCCGAGAAATACCGGTCGAGGTCATTCGGGTACCGCAGCCTCCGCCGCTCGCCCGCATCGGTCCGGATCAACTCCGCCAGCTCATCATCCGAGAGCGCCGCTGCTTCCGCGGCGAACGCCGAGAACTCCACCGCCTCCGGCGCATCCGCGTACGCGCGCTCCAGCCGCTCGGCCGCCGAAGACGCCGCGCGGATCACGCCGCACGCTCCCTCAGCCGATCCTGCAGCCGGGCGCGGATTCGGTGCCAGCGCCACCGCACCGCCTCGGCCGACAGCCCAACGCTCCGGCCGATCTCCGCGTGCGGCAGGTCGTTCAGCCACAGGCTCAGAATCGTCCGGTCCGTCGGATCCGTCGTCGATTCCAGCGCCGCCGCCACCAGCCCGTCACCCTCCTCCGACGCTTCATCGTCCAGCCGGCTCCGCAGTTCCGAGGCGAACACCGAATCCTCCCCCTCCACCCGCTCCAGCCGACGCAGCAGCCGCGCCTTGTCCACCACCGCATGCTCCGCCAGCCGGAACACCAGCGCCCACAGCTCCGGCTCGTTGGCCGCCGTCAGCTGCCCCGACAGCACGAACCGGTCCAGCCGCCGCGCCACCGTCGACAGGATGTCCTGAGAGTCAAACAGCCGGCGCACCCGCCCGCTCAGCTTCGCCCGCACCCGGCTCCGGATCCGATCCCCGAACCGCACCAGAAACGCCGCCGCCGCGTCGCGATCTCCCGAACGCATCCGCGCGATCAAAACGTTCACCGGAATCGGGCGGACTTCGTTCAAACCTCGGCCTCCGGCGCCCGCTCTTCGCCCCGGCCCAACGCCCGCAGGCCCCCGACAGCGGCTGAACACCACCCACACTCTAGGAATTCGCCCGATCCACGCGCGGTCCCGTCAAGATTCGCCTAACGCCCGGGCACCCGCGAGCGCCCAGACACGGTCGGACCTCCGTCACGCCCCGCCGGGCGGTGCGGCCTCCGACCATGTCGGAGGTGCTCGTTCCGTGCGCAAATATCTGCTGGCAATAGGCTTAGCGGTCGTGCTCGGCGGCCCGCCCTCGGCCCCCGCCGACACCGCCCCCCCGCCCGACGGCCAGTCGCCCCAGGTTCAGGATCTCTCCGCCGGCGTCGCCACCCTCGCCCGCGTCGCCGACCTCACACCCCTTGCACTCTCCGACCCCATCCCCATCTTCATCGGCGCTCTTCAGTCCGGCGAGGTCGCCGCCGCAGCCGCCGTCGTCCTCGATCCCGCCGCACTGAGCCCCCAGGCCGCCGCGGCTCTCACGCTCACCCCCGCCGATCGGCAAGCCCTGCTCTCGGCCGTCGCCGCCTCCCCGACCGCCTCGCTCGTCGCCCTCCTCGACGGTGCCGGCACCGTCTTCGCCATCGTCGTCGCCGATGCGATCGGCCCCGCCGCCGACCCGCACGCCGTCATCATCAACAACCCCGGCCAGATCAGCATCACCGACTTCATCGAGCAGCTCTGGCGCGCCCTCCGCGAGCGGATCAACGGCAGCAACCCGCCCCCTCCGCCGCCGCCACCGCCGCCC
>JACVCL010000068.1 GCA_016742075.1 Phycisphaerales bacterium | reverse complement strand
TGGGGGTGGGGGCGGCGGTGTGCGGGGGGGTGGCCGGGGGTGGGCGGGACCGCGCAGTGGGGGCGGCCGGGGCGTGGGCGGGGGGGTGGGCGGGGGGGGGGGGGGGGGTGGGCGTGGGGGGGGGGGGGGGGTGGGGGGGGGGGGGGGAGGGGCGGGGGGGGGGGGGGGTGGGGGGGGGGGCGGGGCAGCTGCGTCCGTTCTGGCCGGGGTTGGCGGCGGTGCTGCTGGGTCTGGTGTGCTACGCGTACTTCGTGCTGGTGTACTCGAACCACATGTTCCAGGGTCTGTCGATGATCCTGACGCTGGGGGGTGTGGTCGTGCTGGTGCTGGGGGTGCGGTCGCTGGAGGTGCTGGCGTTCCCGGTGGCGTACCTGGTGTTCGCGGTGACGATCTCCGAGCAGGTGATGAACACGATCACCTGGCGTCTGCAGGAGCTGGCTGCGTCGGGCGCGTACGTGCTGCTGAGCATGCTGGGGGTGGAGACGACGATCCGCGGGAACGTGCTGGAGGTGTACGACGGTTCGGTGTGGCACCCGCTGAATGTGGCCGAGGCGTGCTCGGGGATGCGGACGGTGGTGGCGTTCCTGGCGCTGTCGGTGGCGGTGGCGTTCCTGGGGTCGAGGCACTGGTGGCAGCGGGTGGCGCTGGTGCTGCTGGGGGTTCCGGTGGCGCTGCTGATGAACGTGATCCGGGTGGCGGTGCTGGGGGGTCTGAGCCTGTGGAATCCGGAGCTGGCGGCGGGCGACGCGCACGGGTTCATCGGGACGCTGCTGCTGTTCCCGGCGTTCCTGCTGTTCATGGGCTGCGCCTGGGCGATGAACCAGGTGTTCGTGGAGCCCGAGACGGCGAAGAAGGGCGTGCGGAAGAAGGGGACGGGGCGGGCGAAGGGGGTGCGGGCATGATCGGTCGTTCGAGCGTGCCGGCGGCGGCGGCGGCGGCGGTGGTGCTGGCGGCGGCGGCCGCGGGGCTCACGGCCGCGATCGGCGCGATCGGTGCGCACCTGACGAAGCTGCCGATCCAGGCGAAGGACAACCGGCAGATGCACCAGCTGCCGGCGGAGTTTCCGTCGTGGGAGCGGCAGGGGGCGGACCGGCTGGAGTCGGTGGAGATCCTGGAGGAGCTGGGGACGCGGAACTACCTCTCTCGCGTGTACCGGATGCGGGGGCCTGAGGCCGGGGCGAACCCGCCGACGGTGGACCTGCACCTGACGTACTACACGGGGATGATCGACACGGTGCCGCACGTGCCGGACCGGTGCAACGTGGGCGCGGGGATGAAGCAGGACGGGGATCCGGTGGTGGTGAAGGTGCCGCTGGACCGTTCGAAGTGGACGCGGGATGAGTCGGCGGACCCGTCGGTGCACGGCGGAACGATCTGGACGATGCGGAGCCCGCTGGGTGATGCGCCGGTGCGTCTGCCGCGGAACATCGAGAACCTGGAGCTGCGGGTGGTGCCGTTCCAGAGCCCGGCGGGCCGGTTCTTCTCGGGGTACTTCTTCCTGGCCAACGGCGGGCACGTGGCGTCGGCCGACGAGGTTCGGATGCTGGCGTTCCGGCTGACGGACGACTACGCGTACTACGCGAAGGTGCAGTTCAGCTCGTCGTCGGTGCGGACCGGCGAGGAGCTGGCGGGGCTGGCGGGGAAGATGCTCGACGAGATGCTGCCGGAGATCATGCGGTGCGTGCCGGACTGGGTGGAGGTCCGCAACGAGGAGGCCGCGCGCCGGCGGGGCGCGGCGGCGGCGAAGAACTGAGGACGTAACAGATTGATCAGCGGGCCCGTGGCGAACGCCGGGGCCCGCCGGAGACAGACCCGACCATGGCCGCGAAAGTCAACACCAAGTTCGTCGTGATCCTGTCGCTGGGCGTGCTCGTGCTGGTGATGGGCGTGGTGGCCCTGGCCGCGGTGAGCATGCTCAAGAGCGGCGAGCGGTTCGTGAAGCAGGGCGATGAGTACGTTGCGCAGGGCAAGTTCCGCGAGGCGGCGCAGATGTACGAGCGTGCGGTGGGCAAGGACCGCACGAACCGCGCGTGGATCACGAAGTGGCGCGACTCGCTGAAGCAGGCGGTGTTCACCGAGCCCAAGGAGCAGGTGCGGCAGTACAACTTCTACGTGCGGCTGCTGGAGCAGATCGCGACGCAGACGCCGACCGACCCCACGCCGCAGCTGGAGTACCTCAGCGAGCTCAACACGCAGATGCGCGGCCTGTTCGGCGGCGGGCGTCAGGCGCTGGAGGAGATCATCAAGGCGGTCGACGAGCGGACGTCGCGGCTGGACCCGGCGGCGAAGGAGACCCGGAAGATCCTGCGGTACCGCGGGCTGGCGCGGCTGGACCGGCTGGCGCTGGTGCCGTCGACGGCGGAGGAGCGGGAGCAGATCCTCAAGGACCTCCAGGGCGCGGCCGAGGCCGACCCGAGCGACTGGGAGGTGGTGTTCTCGATCGCGCGGTGGCATCTGTTTGAGTCGGGGGAGTTCGACAAGGCGAACCGGCCCGACCAGGCCGAGAACCAGCGCCGGCTGGCGGCCGAGACGCTCGACAAGGTGCTGGCGGCCCAGCCCGACCAGCCCGAGGTGCTGCTGTTCCGCTTCCAGCTCAAGCAGCGCGAGGCGCTGACGAAGGCCACGTCGAACCTGGAGCGCCGTGAGGCGGCGCGGTCGCTGGCGCCGGACCTGCGGACGCTGCTGGCGGCGGTGGAGAAGAACGAGCCGGCGAAGCTGCGGCCGGGGACGCTGCTGGCGCTGATCGGCCTGGCGGCGCAGACCGACCCGAAGGAGGGTCCGGCGCGCGTCGAGGCGCTGATGGAGAAGGTGGCGGCGGCCAAGCCCGACGACGCCGAGGCGCTGTTCGCGTACGGCCGGGCGGCGGTGATCCGGCGCGACTGGCCGCAGGCGGACGCGAGGTTCCGCAAGATTCTGTCGCTGGCCGACAAGCCCGTGGCGGAGGAGGGGTGGATGCTGCCGGGCTTCCGGCGGGCCGCCACGGCGCAGATCGCCGACACGGCGATTTTCCGTGCCGAGGCCGTGCGCGAGCCCGGGGAGCGGGCGAAGGCGATGGCTGAGGCGCGGGCGCGCATCGACGACCTGCAGAAGATCACCGACGTCGACACCGAGGCCGAGCTGAAGCTGCGGCAGGCGCGGCTGGCACTGATCGAGGGTAGGTTCGATCAGGCCGCGGCCGACTTCGAGGCGCTCATGCGTCTGCCGGGGTCGAACCGGTCGGAGCTGGGCCTGCAGCTGGCGGGCGCGCTGCGCGGGCAGGGCAACCTGGGCGGGGCCAAGGACCTGCTCGACCGGGTGATCCAGGAGGGCTTCGGGAGCGCCGAGGTGCTGGCGCAGCGGGGCGCGGTGCTGCAGCAGATGGGCCGCGGCGAAGAGGCGATCCGCGACCTGCAGGCGGCGGCGGACCTGGACCCGGAGAACACGGGCGTGCGTGAGACGCTGGCGACGCTGAAGGCCGCCGGCGGCAAGACCGACGGCGACCCGGTGATCAGCGGGCTGATCGCGGCCCAGCGGCGGATGACCGACGGCGACATGCCCGGTGCGCGGCAGGCGATGGGGGCGCTGATGAAGGCGCACCCGACGGACACGCGGATCCTTCGGACGCTCATCCAGTGGGAGAACAGCGCGGGCAACCGCGCCGAGGCGCTGAAGCTCATCGACGACGCGATCGCCGGCGGCGTCGACAAGGAGTTCATGACCAAGCTCAAGCCCGTGCTGCAGATCGAGAACCCGCTCGACCGGCAGCTGGCGGTGCTCGACCTGACGGCCGGCATGACGGAGATGGACCGGCTGATGGCCCGCCACCAGCTGCTGGCGCAGGGCGGCCGGGCCGAGGAAGCGGCCAGGGTGCTCGACCAGGCCGAGAAGGTCGATCCGGACAACCGGATGGTGATCGAGCAGCGTTTCCAGGAGGCGCTGCGCGCGAAGAACAACGACCGGGCCCGCGAGCTGGCGGCCCGCGCGGCGAAGCTCAACAGCGACCAGGTGGGCGGGCTGACCTATCAGGGGCGTATCCAGCTCGCCGAGGAGCGGTGGTCGGACGCGGTGACGACGTTCGCGCAGGCGGTGCAGCGTGCGGAGTTCAACCCGGGGGTGCGCCGGTTCCTGGCGATCGCGCAGCTGCGCGACGGGAAGATCGAGCAGGGGGTTGAGAACTTCCGTCGGGCGGTGAAGGAGCGTCCGGGCGAGGTGGAGTGGGTGCGCGAGTTCACGCGGGTGCTGGCCGACATCGGCCGGGCGTGCGAGGCGCTGCCGGTGCTGAGCCCCGAGAAGGGCGGCATCCTGGGCATGGGCCGCGGCGACGACCAGATCGTGGAGATGTGGCTGGTGCTGGAGGAGCAGTGCGGCGACAAGGCGAAGGTGGCGAAGATCCGCCAAGAGCTCTTTGCGCGCAATCCGAAGGTGACGTCGAACACGCTTGCGCTGTACCGCGCGGCGATGTCGTCGCAGAACTTCGCGGAGGCCGAGAAGTACCTCAAAGCCCTGGGCGAGGCCGGCGAGCTGGAGCCGCTGGCGCTGGCCCGCCTTCGGGCCGAGTGGCACGCCAACCAGGGCAAGTTCGACGACGGGGCCAAAGCCTTCCGCGACGCGATCGCCGCGGGGCCGAAGGACAAGCCGGGCCCGTTCCCGTGGATCGCGCTGGCCGAGTACCTCGCGGAGGTGAGCCAGTTCGAGGAGAAGTACTTCGGCCAGTCGCTGGAGGCCTATGCGGAGGCGGCGAAGCTGCAGGACCCCAAGATCCGCGAGTCGGACCGCTCGAAGGCCGACCTGTTCTTCAATCTGGGGACCGGGGCGCGGACGCGGTTCATCCAGGCGTCGACGGTGCGCGACGAGGCCGCGGGGGCGGCGGCAAGGAAGCGGATGGACGAGTCGTTCGAGCAGGCGCGGCAGGGGTACCAGGCGATCGTGGACGCCGGGGCCGACGACGAGCGTCTGTCGGTGGCCAAGCGTCTGGTCGAGACGCTGATGAACCTTCAGAAGTTCGATGACGCCGCGAAGACGCTGGCGCCGGTGAAGGCCAAGCAGCCCGCGGCGCTCGACGTGATGATGCTGGGTGCGGCGCTGGCCGACCAGCGGAAGGACCGTCCGGCCCAGATGAAGATCCTCGACGAGGCGGTGTCGACGCACCCGCTGGCGGCGTCGGTGCGGCTGGAGCGCGCCCGGGTCCTGATGATGGACACGGCGCGGTTCAACGACGCGCTGGCCGACGTGAACAAGGCGCTGGAGATCCAGCCCGGGAACACCGGGGCGTGGCAGATGCTGTTCCGGATGTACGCCGTGCGCGGCGACCGCGACGAGGCGGTGGCGCAGCTGCGCAAGGGCGTGACGGCGAACCCCGAGAACGACCAGCTCCGGCAGTTGCTGGTGCAGGCGCTGCGCGAGTTCGAGCGTCCGCGCGAGGCGTGGTCGGAGGTGTCGGAGGCGGTGAAGAAGCGGCCGGAGGACCCCCTGTGGCTGGGCCTGGCCGCGGGCATCGCGCGCGAGCAGAGCATGTTCAGGGAGTCGGCGGATATGGCCGGCCGGCTGTTCAAGATCCAGCCGACGATCGACAACCGCGGCGCCTACCTGCACGTGCTGCTGCAGCGGGGCGAGCCGCGCCCGGACCGGCGCGAGGTGCAGGAGCACCTCTCGGCCCTGGAGGCGCACCAGCCCCAGGAGATGGGCGTCGTGCTGCTCCGGGCCCGTGCGCAGTCGTTCCTGGGCAAGCAGAAGGAGGCGCTGAAGCTGCTGGGCGACGCTCTGGAGATGGCCCGCAAGGACTGGGCCATGCAGCTGGGCTGGTTCGAGAACGCGTCGCTCATTCTCAAGGGCGATGAGTTCCGGACGTTCATCGCCGACGTGGAAAAGAAGGCCCCGCTGCCGCCTCTGATGAAGATCGCGGCGGTCAACACGTTCTACTCGCTGGGCGACAAGCCGGCGGATCTGCTGAAGCAGCTGGACGGGCTCGACGAGCAGGTGAAGGACACGCCCCGGGCGTTGTTCGAGCTGAACCGCGCCCGCGGCCAGCTGCACTACGAGCTCAAGCAGCACGAGAAAGCGATCGAGAGCTACAAGCGCGCCCTGGAGGCGAACGCGTCGGACTACGGGACCAACAACAACATCGCGTACATCCTGGCCAAGGAGCTGGGCAAGCCCGAGGAGGCGCTGGCGTTCGCCGAGCGCGCGGCGCAGCTGCGGCCGCGGAGCGCGGCGGTGCTCGACACGCTGGGCTGGGTGCAGTTCCGCACGGGCAAGCTGGACGACGCCGACCGGACTCTGCAGAACGCCATCCGGGTTGTGGAGACCGACGACCGCGGCCGCGAGCGGGTGGAGCAGGCGTTGCCGCCGCGGATCCACCTGGGCATGGTGCGGGTGGCGCAGGGCAACAAGGACGATGCCCGGCGTCTTCTGCGCGAGGCCGAGGAACGGTTCAAGGCCGCGCCCGAGAACGTGCGGGCGATGTACACCGACGATCTGGAATCGCTGAGGAAGAGCCTGCAGTAAGCCGAATGTCCCCCGGAGCGCGCGGCCGCGGGGCCGGGCGTTCTCGGACCGTGCCCGGGCCCCTTCCGGGCGCTCGGCCGAGAGTCACGACGAGTCAAGCACAGGAATCCAGACATGTCCGCCGCGACCACCCCGACCCCCCCCGTGCCCATGCCCCGCCCGCCGATGGGCGGCCCCCAGCCCTCGGCCGGGGGCGGCGTGCTGGACCCCGTCCGGCTGGTCCGGCAGTACTACGTGTGGCTGGTGGGCGCCGGCGCGCTGGGCGTGATGCTGGGCGTGGCGGCGTACCTCGTGCTCCGGATGGTGGCGCCGAGCTACCAGTCGGTGCTGAACTTCGAGGTGCGTCCGCTGGCGACCGAGGTGGGCCAGCCGGGCGGCTCGGTGGGCCAGGGCGGTCGGGACGAGCTGGACACGTACATCGACACGCAGGCGTTCGTGCTCACGTCCGACCGCATCCTGGAGCGTGCGCTGCGTGAGCGCGACGTGCAGAGCCTGGCGTGGGCGCAGGGTTTCGTGCGCGGGGGCGTGATGGACGACCGGGCGGCGCTGCGCGAGCTGCGGGACAACGTGAAGGCGGCGCGCATCCGCGACTCGGGCGTGATCAGGCTGATGGTGTCGAACCCCGACATGAACGCGGCGACGGTGCTGGCCAACGCGATCGGCGCGGTGTACGTGAACGACAACGTGCAGCAGTCCGGCGCCACGAACCTGAGCAACATCGAGACGCTCAACCGGAAGGTGAACACGCTGCGCGAAGACGTGCGGGCCATCGACCGTCAGACCGAGACGCTGCTGGGCAACAACCAGATCACGGCGCTGAACCAGCAGACGACGGTGTGGTACACGGAGATCGTGAACCTTCAACCGCAGATCGTCCGGCTGAGCGACCAGATCGCCTCGTTGTCGGAGCGGCTGGGCAACTCGAAGAAGCTCCAGGAGCAGCCGGGGGTGCCGGTGTACCCGCAGGAGATCATCGAGCAGGCCGACCGCTCGACGATCGCCCAGCAGATGGAGAGCCAGATCGCGAACCTGCGGGCCACGATGCAGGCGGCGCTCGAGGAGTTCGGCCCCGAGCACCGCGACGTTCGGCGGATCGAGCGGCAGATCCGGTCGCTGGAGGCCGAGCGGCAGAAGGCGATCGACCGCGAGCGCGTCAACCTGTTCCAGCTCGACCTCGAGCAGCAGCAGCGCTCCATTGACAGCCTCGAGGCATCGCGCAAGGCGCTGGTCGAGCGGCTGACGGAGGCGCAGCGGAAGCTGGCCGAGGTGACGCTGGTGCTCAAGCAGCTCGACGACCTTCGGACCGAGCGCGACCAGAAGAATGCCGCGATCGCCAAGTTCTCGGGCGACATCGACAACCTGACGCTGCTGAACCTGCGCGGCCAGCGTGTGCGCATGCTGGGCGACGCCGCGGCGCCGGACGGCCTGTCGTTCCCCAAGCCGGTGCCGGTGGTGCTGATCTGCACGCTGCTGATCCCCGGCCTGGTGGGCGGGTTGATCGTGCTGAAGGAGCTCCGCGAGCAGCGGATCCGCTCTCCGCAGGATGTGGCGCTCATCCCGCGCACGCGCCTGCTGGGGTTCCTGCCCGAGCTGGAGATGGACCCGACGGCCCCGCCTCGGATCGAGACGGCGGCGCTGGACCGCCCCGAGGGCGCGGTGGCCGAGTCGGTGCGGCAGCTTCGGATCAACCTGCTCAAGGCCATGTCGGCCCGCGGGCACCGCACGGTGGTGTTCGCCGCGGGCATGCCGGGCTCGGGCACGACGTCGCTGCTGTCGAATCTGGCGGCCAACCTCTCGGCGATCGATCAGAAGGTGTTGGTGATCGACGCGAACCTGCGGCGGCCGGCGCTGCACCGCGTGCTGGGCGGCGAGGAGGGGCCCGGGCTGGCCGAGGTGCTCACCGGCAACGCCGCCTTCGAGGCCGCGGCGCGGCCCACGGCGCTGCCCGGCGTCACGCTTCTGCCCGCCGGGCGCGACCGCAAGGGCGTGCACGAGCGGCTCACGACGCCGGCGATGGCGCAGCTGCTGCGGCAGGCCCGCGAGCGGTTCGACATCGTGCTCATCGACGCCCCGCCGGCCGTGGTCTCGGGCGATGCGCTGGCGATCGCCGGGCAGGCCGATGCCTCGGTGCTGGTCATCCGCGCCTTCAGCGAGAAGCGCGGCCTGGTCACGCGGCTTCGCTCGCAGATGGGCGACGCGCACGCCGAGTTCCTCGGCGTGGTGATCAACGCCGTGCGGCCGTCGGCCGGCGGCTACCTCCGCCGCAACTTCGAGACCACCCAGGCCTACTCGGAGACCGGCAAGCTCCCGCCCGGCGTCACGATGTCGGGCAACCCGCCCGCGTAACTCCACCGTCGGCCGTCCCGCCTCCCGCGAACCATCGGAAGTACCCCGTCCGTGCACGCCCCGCCCGCTCAAGCCGCCGATCCGCGCCGCCGGTGCCTGGTCACCGGGGGAGCGGGGTTCATCGGGTCGCACCTCACCGACCACCTGCTGGCCCTGGGCCACGACGTGACGGTGATCGACGACCTTTCGACCGGCCGGCGCGAGAACCTGGCCGACGCCATGGCCGGTCGCTCGGGCCCCGGCCGCCTGCGGTTCATCGAGGCGACGGTGTCGGCGGCGCTCGCGGCGCTCGGGCCCGGTGAGCGGTTCGACATGGTGTTCCACCTCGCCGCCGCCGTCGGCGTGAAGCGGGTGCTGGAGCGGCCGATCGAGTCGGTGGAGACCAACGTGCACGAGACTTCGGCGCTGCTGCGTTTCGTGGCGTCGCGCCCGCCGGCCTCCGACGGCTCGCGGCACGCCGCGACGCTCGTGGCGTCGAGCTCGGAGGTCTACGGCAAGGGCGCCCGGACGCCCTTCGCCGAGGACGACGACTGCGTGCTGGGGCCCACGACGGCCTCGCGGTGGTCGTACGCGTGCTCGAAGGCGCTCGACGAGTACCTGGCGCTGGCCTACCACCGGCAGCACGGCGTGCCGGTGGTGGTGGCCCGGCTGTTCAACACGGTGGGGCCGCGGCAGGTGGGCGACTATGGCATGGTGCTGCCCGCGTTCGTGGCGGCGGCGCTCGCCGGGCGACCCTTGCGGGTGTACGGCGACGGGCGGCAGTCGCGGTGCTTCTGCGACGTGCGCGACGTGGCGCCCGCGTTGCCGGCGCTGCTCGTGTGCCCGGCGGCGCACGGGCTGGTGGTCAATGTCGGTTCCGACGATGAGATCACCATCGAGGACCTCGCCCTGCGCGTGATCGGCGTGCTGGGCTCGGCGTCGGCCGTCGAGCGCGTGCCTTACGCGCACGCGTACGCGCCGGGATTCGAGGACCTCCGCCGCCGCGTGCCCGACCTTTCGCGCCTTCGGCGGACGATCGGCTTCCGGCCCCGGCACGATCTGGACCGGACGATCCTGGACCTGGCCGCGTCGCTGGCGCCCCCCGGCGCCCCGGCCCCCGGAAGGCGGGTGACCGCGTGACCGCCGCGACCTTGGTGTCGGTTCCCCTGCTGGCGCTGTCGTCGGCGGTGCCGGTCGGCCCGGTCGGTCCGGTCGATCCGCTGGGCCGCTCGCCGCTGAGCCCGCCAGCGCTGAGGCCGGAGGACCTGGCCGATCTGACGAACCCGCTGCTGGCGCCGGCCGAGGGGCGTGCCCCGCTCGACCTGTTCCACAACTACCTGTCGGTGTTCCTGGTGGCGTTCCTCGTCACGGTGTGCGCCACGCCGCTCATGCGGCGTCTGGCGATGAGCCACGGGGTGGTCGACCGGCCGCTGGAGGCCCGCAAGGCGCACCGTCTGCCGGTGCCGTACCTGGGCGGGGTGGGCGTGTACCTGGGCCTCCTGGCGGCGATCGCGTTCTCGTACTGCACGTTCCTGCCGCCGTGGCTGTACCACCCGCACGAGGGCGCCACGCCGCAGATGGTGGTGCCGGTGTCGATCGTGCTGGGCATGACGCTGATCATGCTCACGGGCCTGATCGACGACGTGATCGGCCTGGACCCTCGGCTGAAGATCGTGGGCCAGCTGCTGGCGGCGGCGGCCCTGGCGATGCAGGACTTCGGCGTGAAGGTGGCCTTCGGCGTGCTGACGCCCATCGGGCGCGCGGTCGGCAACGAGTTCCTCACGTGGACGGTGTCGCTGCCGTTCGACGCGCCGTTCATCGGGCCGTCGGTCACGTTCGACCTCATCTACTGGTCGGGCACGATCATCATCGCGCTGTGCGTGCTTGGGGCGTGCAACGCCTCGAACCTCATCGACGGGCTCGACGGGCTGCTCTCGGGGGTCACGGGCATCTGCGCCGCGGCGCTGCTGGTGATCGCGCTGCTGATGGCCGCGGGCGACGACGGCCCGCGCGACGCCACGCGCATCGTGCTGGCCATGGCGCTGCTGGGGGCGTGCCTGGGCTTCCTTCCGCACAACTTCAACCCGGCGTCGATCTTCCTGGGCGACGCGGGCTCGCTGCTTCTGGGCTTCGTGTCGATCGTCATCATCCTGTCGCTGGGCGACACGGGCAAGACGCACTACGTCATCGCCGGGCTGATCATCTTCGCGATCCCGATCATCGACACGGCGCTGGCCATCGCGCGGCGGAAGCTGTCGGGCAAGCCCATGTCGGTGGGCGACGACCAGCACCTGCACCACATCCTCAAGCGGGCGCTGGGCGTGAAGGGCGCGGTGTTCGTGCTGTACGTCATCGGCCTGGTGTTCGGGGCGCTGGGCGTGGCGCTCACGTTCGGGCGCGGGCGGGTGATTCTGGCCGTGTCGGTGGTGGCCGCGGCGTTCATCATGGTCATCGCCTTCAAGGCCGCGCGCAAGAGCGTGCTCGACGCCCAGGCCGAGGCCATGGCCAAGAAGGCCCCCACCTTCACCAAGCGGCTCTATTCGCCCACCAAGGCCCCCGCCGCGCCGCCGGCGCCCGAGAAGACCGACGAGCCCTCACCGGTCTGAGCACAAGCGCCCGTGTCGGTGGCCGGGTGGGGCCGCGGCCGGGCCGGCGGTACGATCGGACCATGCGATTCGAACTCATCGACCGCGTGCTGGAGATCGCTCCGGACCGCATCGTCACGGTCAAAAACGTCTCCAACGCCGAGGAGTACCTGCTCGATCACTTCCCCGGCTTCCCGGTGCTGCCGGGCGTGTTCATGATCGAGGCCATGGTGCACGCCGCCCGACGGCTGCTGGTGCACACGAACCCCGCCCGCGCCCGCCACGTGCTCGGCGGCGTGCGAGCCTTGAAATACGGCACGTTCGTCCGCCCGGGCGACGCGATGCGCGTGACGGTGACGCTCGAGAAGTCCGGCAACGGTGAGGTGTTCGACTTCAAGGGCTCGGCCGCGGTGATCGCGCCCACCGGTGGTGAGGCCGGAGCCACCGCTCGCGGGGCGGATGGAGCACTGGATGGGGGGCTGGATGGTGGGCTGGGTGGAGGGCTGGGTGGGGCA
>JACVCL010000067.1 GCA_016742075.1 Phycisphaerales bacterium | reverse complement strand
CTCGCTGGTGTTGTGTTGTTTTTTTTTTTCCAACAAAAAGCTGGAATACGAATCCCGCCCTGCCCCCGTGGCCTCGGAGATTGTAAAAAGAACCCGCCCCTCCCCCACCCCCGCCCCTCACACCCCCGCCAGCAGGCTCCGCCCGCTCATCGCCGCCGGCTTCTCCAGCCCCATCATCTCCAGCATCGTCGGCACGATGTCCCCCAGCCGCGCATCGCCCGCGTGGTCCGCGTCCCGACGCCCCGCCAGCCGCCGCCCGCGGAACCGCTCGCCCACCACGATCAGCGGCACGTCGTAGGTCGTGTGCGCCGTGTGCGGCGCGCCGGTCGCCGGGTCGAACATCTGCTCCGCGTTCCCGTGGTCCGCCGTCACGATCAGCGAACCGCCACGCCGCAGCGCCGCCTCCACGATCGACCCCACGCACGAGTCCACCATCTCGCACGCCCGCACCGCCGCCGGCAGGCTCCCCGTGTGCCCCACCATGTCGGCGTTGGCGAAGTTCACCACGATGAACGGCTCACAGTCCGCCGCACCCAGACGCCCCAGCACCGCGTCGCGCACCCCCGCCGCCGACATCTCCGGCGCCAGGTCGTACGTCGCCACCTTCGGGCTCTGCACGATCTCCCGCGACTCGCCCGGGAACGGCTCGTCCCGGTAATCGTTGAAGAAGAACGTCACGTGCGGGAACTTCTCCGTCTCCGCGCACCGGAACTGCCGAAGCCCCAGACCGCTGATCCACGCGCCCCCGATCCCCTCCATCTTCGCCGGCTTGGGGAACGCCACCGCCGACACGTGCGGCGTCAGCGCCTCCCAGTACTCCGTCATCGTCACGTAGTGCAGGCTCAGCCGCGGCCCCCGATCAAAGCCACGCGCACCCGAGTCCGGCGACGGCTTCACCTTCGCCCACTCCGAATCCGGGAACACCAGCGCCGCCGACAGCTCCCGCGGCCGGTCGCCACGGTAGTTGTAGAACAGCACGCTGTCGCCGTCGCGGATCCGCGAAGCCCGCACCGCCTCAACCGTCCCAACCGCCGTCGGCGGCACGAACTCATCACCCTTCATCGTCTCGCCCGACGGCCGGTCGTAGTACGCCCGGATCGCCTCCGCCGCCCCCCCCGCCGCCGCGCCACCGCCGCCACGCCCCGTCAGGCAGTCGTACGCCAGCTTCACCCGCTCCCACCGGTTGTCCCGGTCCATCGCGTAGTACCGCCCGATCACGCTCGCCACCCGCCCCACGCCCAGCCGCGCGCACTCCGCCTCCACCTTCTGCGCAAAGCCCAGCCCCGTGAACGGCCCCGTGTCGCGGCCGTCCGTGAACAGGTGCACGAACACCCGCGAGCCGTCCATCCCCAGCGTCCGGCACGCCGCGAGAATCGCGAACAGGTGCTCCAGCAGCCCGTGCACCCCCGCGTCCGAATTGATCCCCATCAGGTGCAGGCTCCGCCCAGAACCCTTGCACCGCTCCACCGCCCCAGCGATCGCCGCGTTCCCCTCCAGCCCCGCGCGGCACGCCCGCGTCATCACCAGCGACTCCTGCGGCACCACCCGCCCGGCCCCGATGTTCTGGTGCCCCACCTCGCTGTTGCCCATCGTCCCCTCGGGCAGACCGACATCCTCACCGCTCGTGCGGATCAGCGTCCACGGGTACTCCCGCATCAGCCGGTCCGCCGCGGGCGTCCGCGCGATCTTCACGGCGTTGAACGCGTCGTGCGACGGGTTGGGGTTGTGGCCCCAACCGTCGCGGATGACCAGCACGCAGGGGGTGTTCGTCAGCGTCGGCGGCATGACGCGAGTCTACCCACCGCGCCCGCCGGCGTTCCCTCCCCCCATCAACTGATCGCCGACAGCACCTCATCCCCCTTCATCCCCTGCGGGATCTCCCTCGCCTGAACCCACTTCACCTTCCCCTTCCCGTCCGCCGACTTCCCGATCACCACCGTCCCGCGGCTCGACACGTTCAGCGGTGCGAAATAGAACCCGTACGCCCGGCACACCGCACGGTGCATGTCCGCCAGCAGCGTCTGCTTCAGCCCCAGGCTGTCCGCCCACGCCTTGTGCGTGAAGAACGAGTCGCACGAAATCCCCACCACCGTCGCGCCCTTCGACGCGTACTTGGCGAAGTCGTCCGTCACGCACTTCATCTCCACCGAGCACACCGGCGAGAAGTCCAGCGGGTAGAAGCACAGCACCACGTCGCCCTTCTTCACCGCGTCGCTCAGCCGCCACTCGCCCTTGTTCTGGTCCTGCAGCACAAAGTCCGGCGCTTCCTCGCCCACCCGGATCGCGCTCTCCCGAATCTTCAGATGCTCGTTGGCCATCGGCCTTCACCTTTCTCAATCATCGCGGCCATCCGCCGCGGACATCCCCGCACCCGCCCCCGGCACCCCCACGCTCCCCCGGTCACGTCCGGGGGGCGCAATCCTTGCACAACCGCCCGAACAGTCTATCCTGTTCCGATAATTCCGCCGGATTCTTGAGAGGGTTACGGATGACCGCCGCGATGTCCACGCTCGACACCCGCTACCACCAGGTCATGGAACGAGTCGCACGGGCCGCCGAGCGCTCCGGACGATCACCCGACCGCATCCTCACCATCGCCGTCACCAAGTACGCCGACCTCGAACAGGTCCGACGCCTCATCGCCCTCGGCCACCGCGACCTCGGCGAGAACCAGGTCCAGCAGCTCGCCCAGCGCGCCGCCATCATCGAAGAGCACCTCTCCCGAGAGCGCACCCTCAGGTCCGTCTCCGCCGCACGGTCCAGGAACGCCGGCCTGCTCTTCGACGACCGCGAACCCGCCCTCCTCTCCCGCGACGAGGACCTCCCCACCCCGCCGCCCGCCCCCGGCGGCGTCCGCTGGCACATGATCGGCCACCTCCAGCGCAACAAGGCCAAGAAGGTCATCGACTTCGCCCGCCTCATCCACTCCGTCGACTCCCTCCGCCTCGTCGAAGAACTCCAGGCCGTCGCCTTCAAACGCGACCGCGTCGTCGAGGTCCTCGTCCAGGTCAACTGCTCCGGCGAAAAGTCCAAACACGGCTGCCCCGTCGCCGCAGCTCGGCACCTCGCCGAGCAGATCGACAGCATGGTCCACCTCCGCGTCCGCGGCCTCATGACCATGGCCCCCTACTCCGACAACCCCGAAGACTCCCGCCCCACCTTCGAACGCTGCGCCGACCTCTACGAAGACATCCGCCGCGACGGCGTCGGCGGACGGCACTTCAACATCCTCTCCATGGGCATGTCCAACGACTTCGAAGTCGCCATCGAGTGCGGCGCCAACTGCATCCGCGTCGGCTCGGCCATCTTCGGCGAGCCCGCCCACCGCGACCACTCCGACGACGGCGACGAGGGCTGACCCCTCACGCATATTCCCCGCCCCGTGCGCATCTCGCCGCCTGAGCGCTCAGGCCGCACACATGCGCCGGATTTCCGCACTTTCTCCTCTCCAAGGCGCACCTTCGCCTTGCCCCTCCCCCGGCCCCGCATAGGCTGCACCCGTGGGGACCACGCGCACCATCACCGCCGAGCAGGCCGCGGCCGACATCGCCGCCCTCCGCGCCCTCGTCGAGGCGATGCAGACCGCCACCGACCCGCGCCGGGCCCGCCGCCTCGCCGCCGCCATCCTGAACTTCCGCCCCGGCGCCGCCGTCAGGCCCCCGGCGCCGCCGGCTTCTTCCAGCCGCTCTCCGCGTCGCGGTCGAGCGCCGTCGCCGCCTGACGCACGCACCGCGTGCACGCCGCCGCCTCCTCGTGCGCCGGGCTCCGCCACACCCGCTCCCGGCGCTCCTCAAGGCACAGCGTGCACGTCACCCCACCACCACCGCCCGCGCCGCCCGAGGCCTCGCCGCCCTTCAGCAGGATCAGCTCGCCGTACGCCACCGTCAGGCACCGCCCGCAGATCAGCGAACCGTGGTGGCCCTCCACCATCGGCAGGTCCTCGCGCCAGGCGCTGCGGCAGAAGTCGCACCAGAAATCCTCCGGCCGCATGTTCAGCTTGTCGGCTTGGGGGTTGTGCACGCCCGCAGTCTACCCGGCGCCCCCGGGCCGCCCCCCTCACGCCGCCGCGGCCGGCCGCGACTCGGGCGACGCCAGCGCTCGCACGGTCTCCACCAACTCGGCGCGATCGACGGGCTTGCCCAGCACCGCGCTGCACCCGGCCTCCAGGCACCGCCGGCGCTCGGCATCCCTCGGATGGGCCGTCACGCCCACGATGGGGGCGGCGAACCCGCGCGCCCGCAGCCGACGGGCCGCCTCGCAGCCGTCGATCCCCGGCATCTGCACACCCACGATCACCGCGTCCAGCCGGTCGCCGCCCGTCAGCGTCGCCAGCGCTCGCATCAGCCCCTCCTCGCCGCTCGACGCCGTCTCCACCGCCGCACCCGCTCTCTTGAGGTGGTGCGCCAGCAGCCGCCGGCTGTCGGCGTCATCCTCCACCACCAGCACCGCGCACCCCACCAGCGCCGACGAGCCCTCGCCCGCGCCGGCCGCCGTGCGCGCCGGCGCTGCCGCTCGCTCGTCCCCAAGCTCCGCATCGAACACGATCGTCACCGTCGTCCCGCAGCCGGGCTCGCTCTCCAGTTCCAGCACCCCGCCCATCGACTCGACGATCCGCCTCGACACCGTCAGCCCCAGCCCCGCGCCCCGAGACGCCCCCGCCCCCTCCGGCGGCCCCTCGGCCCCTGAGAACGGCAGGAACGCCCGCTCGATCTCCTCTCCCGACATCCCCGGCCCCGTGTCGGCCACCTCGATGATCAGCCTCCTCCGCCCCGGCGCGCCGCACGCCTCGCTCCGCGCCGACACCGTCACCCCGCCGCGCTCCGTGAACTTCACCGCGTTCCCCACCACGTGCATGAGCACCTGCCGCAGCCGCACCGCGTCGCCCCTGATCGCCACCGGCATGTTCGCGCTCACCGCGCACGTGAGCGCCAGGCTCTTCTCCCGCGCCCGGAACCGCAGCACCGCCGCAACCCCCTCGATCGCCTCCCCAGGCCGGAAGTCCGCCACCGCCGGCGCCGCCGCCCCCGACTCGATATCCGCCAACTGAAGAATGTCGTCGATCAGCGACAGCACGTGCGTCCCGTTCCGGCGGATCGCCCGAACGTGCTCGGCCCGCTCGCCCGCGGTCTGGTTCCGCTCCTCCAGCAGGTCGGCAAAGCCCAGGATCGCCGTCATCGGCGCCCGGATCTCGTGCCGCATGTTCGCCAGGAACGCGCTCTTGGCGCGGCTGGCCGTCTCCGCCCGCTCGCGGGCCAGTTCCAGCTCCCGCGCCCGCTCGTCCAGCCGGTCGAGCACGCCGTTGATCGAACGCGACAGGCTGCCCAGCTCGTCGGCCCCCGCGCCGCTCACCCGGCCCAGGCCCCCGCCGTGCGCCGACACCGCCGCCACCTCCCGGTCCAGCCGCACCACCCGCGACACCACCACCCGCCGCATCACCACCACCACCACCACCATGAACACCGCCCCCACCGCCGCCAGCGACCACTTCATCACCGCCGCCGCGTCGAGCCCGCGCAGGTAGATGTCCCGGCGCTGCCGCATCTCCGCCACCAGCCCCGGCCCGCCCCGGACGTCCGCGATCACGCCGAACCCCGACAGCAGGTCGTCGCTCGCCGTCCGCACCAGCGCCGCCCGCTCGCCCGCCCCAATCTCCGCCGGCGACACGGGCGCCGCCCCGGCCGCGTGCAGGGTCACGTTCAACTCCGTCAGCCGGCTCAGGCGCTCCACCTCGTCCGGCCCGATCAGCCGGCCGAACAGCAGCACGCCCCGCGCGGGCTTCTTCCGCTCGCTGTCGGTGATCGCCCGCGCCGCCACGTAGTACGCGCCCTCGTCGAGCGCCAGCACGCCCACCGTCGGCCGCCCCTCGGACGGCCGCAGAACAGGGTCCCCCGACCGGATCATCCGCCCGATCGACGCCGGCAGCTCCGTCCGCCGGCGCGCCGATCCGTCGAAGCCGAACGCCATCGCCGGCGTGCCCTCGGCGTCGAGGAACACCACCAGCGACAGCCCGAGCGTCGCGATCGACAGATCATTCAGGTTCGAGTCCACGTACGCCTGATCGCGCGTCGCGATCCACTCGTACGTGTCGTCCCAGTGCGCCCAGTCGGCGAGCTTCACGTCGAGCTGGCGAGCCTGCTCGCCCACGGCGTTCACCACGCGGCGAACGTTCAGCTCGGTGCGCCGCCTCTCGACATCGCGGAACTCGCTCCGGAAGATCGCCCCCGCGATCACCGACGCGATCACCACCAGCGCCGCGATCGCCGCCGCCGTCACGAGGAATACCCGCGCGCCCAGCCTCACGCCGCACCCCCCGCCACGGCCTCGCCCGCCCGAAGGTGCCGCCCGCACACCTCCAGCAGCCGCGCCCGATCCACCGGCTTGGTCAGGTAGTCGTCGCAGCCCGACGCCAGGCCCCGCTCGCGGTCCTCCGCCATCGCGTTGGCCGTCAGCGCCACGATGGGCGTCGCGCAGCCCCGCCGACGCAACTCGGCCGCCGCCGTGCACCCGTCCATCTCGGGCATCTGCATGTCCATCAGGATCAGGTCGAACGCGGCCTCGCCCCCGCCTCCGCCGGCGGCGCTGCACGCCGCCAGCCGCTCCACCGCCAGCCGACCGTTGGCCGCGATCTCGACCTCGGCGCCCGCGCGCATCAGCAGCGTCGAGATCAGCCGCTGGTTGTCCGCGCCATCCTCGACCAGCAGCACCCGCCCGCTCAGCCGCGCCGGCACGGCCGGCCAAGCCGGCTCGGCCGCCCCGCCGGGCTCATCCCCCGCGCCCGCTGGCGCACCGGCGAGCATCGGCACCCCTGACAGGTCGCCCGTCTCGAACTCGGCCACGAACTCGCTGCCCCGTCCGGGCGCGCTCGAGGCCGTCACGTCGCCGCCGAGCATCCTCGCCAGTTCACGCGAGATCGCCAGCCCCAGGCCGGTGCCGCCGAACCGGCGCGTGGTCGATTCATCGGCCTGCGAGAAGGCCGAGAACAGCCGCCCCAGCTGCTCCTCGGTCATCCCGATCCCCGTGTCGCGGACGGCCAGACGCAGGCGCGCGGACCCGGGGCCCCCGGCCAGCGAAAGCTCGGCCCGCACGCCGCCCCGCTCGGTGAACTTGATCGCGTTGCCGATCAGGTTGATCGCCACCTGCTTGAAGCGCAACGGGTCGGTCCGCACCCGCGCCGGCAGCGGCCAGACCCGCTCCACAACGAACGCCAGCCCCTTCTCCTCGGCCCGCCGGCGCAGCAGCGCCTCGCACTCGGCCAGCAGCGCCGAGGGGTCGCAGCCGACCCGCTCCACCGACATCCGGCCGCTCTCGATTTTCGAGAAGTCCAGGATGTCGTTGATGATCCCCAGCAGGTGCTCAACGTTGCGCCGGATGGTCCACGCCGCGTCCACCCGCTCGGCCGCCGAGCCCGACCCGACCAGCAGGTCGGCGAAGCCCACGATCGCCGTCAGCGGCGTCCGGATCTCGTGGCTCATGTTGGCCACGAAGGCGCTCTTGCTCCGGCTGGCTTCCTCCGCGGCCACCCGGGCCCGCTCAGCCTCCCCGTTCATGCGGCGGGCCAGCCGCTGGGCCCTCACACCGGTCAGCCGCAGGCTCAGCACCAGCGCCGCCAGCATGGCCGAGAGAATCACCCCGCCCGCCGCGATGAGCACCGGCCCCCGAGTGCCCGCCCGCGCCTCGAACCCCGGCAGCGAGCTGAACCGCAGCACCCAGTGCTGGCCGCCCACATCGACGGGGATCTCGGCCCGCGCCATCGGCGCCTCGGGCACCCGCCCGCACGCGTAGATCGCCGGCTCGGCGCCCGCCGGGCGGCCCCCGAACACCTCGACCGCCAGCAGGCCCCGGTTCGGCCCGATCAGGTACGCCATGAAGTCCGACAGCCGCAGCCACAGCGCCAGCCAGCCGATCGGCCGCCCGTCGTCCGACGCCGCGCCGTGCACGCCCCGGTACACCGGCTTGAAGAGCACCACCCCCGGTGAGGGCGAGGCCAGGCCGCCGTCCATCACCAGCGTGGTGGGCAGCGACAGCGCCACCTCGCCCGTCCGGGCCGAAGCTTCGAGCGCCGGCCGCCGCGCGGCGTCAGACCACGGGTCGAACCCCAGCACCTTCGCGTTCAGGCCGGCGGGCTCGGCGTAGATGTAGGGCGCCCGCGGCCCTTCCACCCCCGCTGGGCGCACGGCGAAGCCCTCCACGCCCTCCGACCGCATCCGCTCTTCCAGAGCAGGCACCTGCGACGCCTCGACGCGCAGCGCCAGCCCGATGCCCTCGACCGGCCGGAGAATCTCGTGCAGCCCCATCGAGCCGGCGAAGACGCGGAACTCCTCGCGCGACACATCGTCGCTGGCGTGGAACAGCCCCTGCGCCCCGGCGAGGGCGGCGTCGAATCGGCCGAAGTGCTCGCGGATCTCGGCCGCCATCACCGCGGCCCGGCTCTCGAACTCCGACCGCAGGTCGGCCCGCCCCTCGCGCAGCGAGGCCGCGGTGGCCCACGCCGTGAGCGCGATCCCCAGCGCCAGCACCGCCGCGGGCAGCAGCCAAGCGTGGCCCGGGCGGGCGCTGCTGCGGATCTGTTCGGCGGGCGTGGGCAAGGCGGTCGGCCGGGCGCGGCGCGGGGCCCGGTCTCTGCGCGCAGGTGCGTGTCCGCCCCGGGAGCGCGGCCCGGGCCGGCCCTGAGAAAATCGGCCCTTGTGCGCGCGAGATGAACCCGGGCCCCGCCGGAGCCCCGGGCGACCGTCTCCGCACCCCCCAACGCGGGGCGGGACGCCGTGTGTTATCCGACCAGCCGCCGGAGCTTGGCCGCGTGGAAGGGCCGGCCCTCGCGGGCGTACTTGCGCTCGAAATTGGTGCCGACCACCTCCCCCTCGCCGGCGCTGCTGGGGCGCTCGAAGGGCTCGCGGGCGAAGCCGCCGGGGCTGTCGGCGAGAGGATGGGCCGGGTTCGGGCCGCACCAGCGGGCGAAGTGCGCCTCCATCCACGCCCAGTAGTCGGCATGGTCGGTGACGATGCGCAGCTCGCCGCCGGGCGCCAGCACCCGCCGGGCGTCGGCCAGGAAGCGGTCCTGCACCACGCGGCGCTTGTGGTGGCGGGCCTTGGGCCAGGGGTCGGAGAAGTAGAGATGGATGACGCGGGCGCAGCCGTCGGGCACGCGCCAGCGGAGGAACTCGGTGGCGTCGGCGTGCAGCAGGCGCACATTGGGCAGGGCGCGGCGGCGGACGCGGTCGGCGGCGTAGGCCCAGAACTCCTTGGCCCACTCGATGCCCAGGAAGTTGGTCCCGGGTTCGTCGGCCGCCTGCTGGAGCAGGAACGCCCCCTTGCCCGAGCCGATCTCGATCTCGAAGGGACGCTCGGGGTGCGGGAACCAGCGGCGGGGGTCGAACCGGGCCGGGTCGGGCGCTGCGCCCGACGGGGGCAGGGGCGGCAGCTCCGAGGCGTCGATGCCGACGCCGGTGACGTCGAGTTGGCGGCCGCGGCCGAGACCGAAACTCATGGTTCTGGGTGGCCTTTCCGGGGGAGGGACGCGTGCCCGGCGGGGGCCCGGGCGGCGGGGAGCCGGCGAAACCTCGGGGCGGTCACGGGCGTAGAAGAGGGTGGCACGCGGGGGTGAAATCCGCGGTCGGGATGATCGGTGGACGCGGGTCGGGCCGATAGTATCCGAGGGAGATCACCGCGCGCGGCCCCCGCGGGCGAGCGAGCGTCGGCGGCCGCGCGGCCCAGCCAGAGCACGCCAGCCAGGAGCAGGACGCCATGTCGGACTTCAACCGCACGGAGTTCCGGGGCCCGCCGCCTTCGCCGTTCGGGACGTCGTCGCTGTCGTCGGGGTACGCGCCCTCGGCCGCGGCCGCGGCCGGGGCCGGGGCGGCGCCGCCGTCGCGCGAGCAGCTGCTGGGCCTCATCGAGGCCGCGGTCGACCGCCGGCGCTTCCACGAGCAGCACTGGGAGGGGAGCTTCGAGGACTACCTGGGGATCGTCTGCGCCAACCCGATGGTGTGCCGCAACGCCTTCCAGCGGCTGTACGACATGGTGCTGAGCTTCGGCTTCGAGCGGTACCGCATGTTCAAGAAGGACCTGGTGCGGTACCACTTCTTCAGCGACCCGATCGACAAGGGCGCCGACGGGATCTTCGGGCTCGACGAGCAGCTGATGGCGCTGGTGGACGTGTTCCGCTCGGCGGCCGAGGGGTACGGGACCGACCGGCGCATCCTGCTGCTGCACGGGCCGGTGGGCTCGAGCAAGTCGACGATCGCGCGGCTGGTGAAGAAGGGGCTGGAGCACTACAGCCGGACCGAATCGGGCGCGCTGTACAGCTACACGTGGCTGCTCGACGAGCAGGCGGGGCCGACGGGCAAGACGCACGAGTTCCCCTGCCCGATGCACGAGGAGCCGCTGCTGCTGGCGCCGGCCGAGTCGCGGGCCGAGCTGCTCAGGCAGGTCTCGTCGCTGTACGAGGCGCGGGGCGGGCACGGCAAGATCCGGCTGTACCAGGACGTGAACCCCTTCAGCCGCAAGGTGCTCAACGACCTGATGGCCCACTACGACGGCGACTGGCGGCAGGTGATGGGGCACATCCGCGTGCGGAGGCTGATCCTCAGCGAGAAGAACCGCGTCGGCATCGGCACCTTCCAGCCGAAGGACGAGAAGAACCAGGACTCGACGGAGCTGACCGGCGACATCAACTACCGCAAGATCGCCACCTACGGCAGCGACTCGGACCCGCGGGCCTTCAACTTCGACGGCGAGCTGTGCATCGCCAACCGGGGCATCTGCGAGTTCATCGAGGTGCTCAAGCTCGACGTGGCGTTCCTGTACGACCTGCTGGGGGCCAGCCAGGAGCGGGTGATCAAGCCCAAGAAGTTCGCGCAGACGTTCATCGACGAGGTCATCATCGGGCACACCAACGAGCCCGAGTACAAGAAGCTGCAGAGCAACGAGCTGATGGAGGCGTTCCGCGACCGCACCATCAAGATCGACGTCCCCTACAACATCCGCCTCGACGACGAGATCAAGATCTACCAGAAGGACTTCAACCGCGAGAAGATCAAGCACATCCACATCGCCCCGCACACCCTGGAGGTAGCGGCCATGTGGGCGGTGCTCACCCGCCTCAGCGAGCCCCGCAAGGCCGGCATCACGCTGCTGCAGAAGCTCAAGCTCTACAACGGCAAGAGCATCCCCGGCTTCACCGAGGACTCGATCAAGGAGCTCAAGGAAGAGGCCGGGCGCGAGGGCATGGAGGGCATCAGCCCCCGCTACATCCAGGACAAGATCAGCAACTCGCTGGTGTCGCCGCAGGCCATGGAGGAGAAGCAGGTCAACCCCTTCATGGTGCTCAACGAGATGGAGGCGGGCCTCACCCACCACTCGCTGATCAACGACGAAGAGACCCGCAAGCGCTACCGCGAGCTGCTGGCCGTGGTGCTCTCGGAGTACGAGGACATCATCAAGGGCGAGGTGCAGCGGGCCATCAGCGCCGACGAAGACGCCATCCGCCGCCTGTGCGCCAACTACATCGACAACGTCCGCGCCTACACCCAGAAGGAGCGCGTCAAGAACCGCTACACCGGCAAGGACGAGGAGCCCGACGAGCGCCTCATGCGGTCGATCGAGGAGAAAATCGACATCCCCGAGAGCCGCAAGAACGACTTCCGGCAGGAGATCATGAACTACATCGGCGCCCTCGCCCTCGACGGCAAGCGCTTCGAGTACAACACCAACGCCCGCCTCTACCGCGCTCTCGAGCTCAAGCTCTTCGAGGACCAGCGCGACACCATCAAGCTCAAGAACCTGGTCTCCAGCGTCGTCGACGACGCGACCCAGCAGAAGATCGACGTCATCAAGAAACGCATGATCGAGCAGTTCGGCTACTCCGACCGCTCCGCCGCCGACGTGCTCAACTACGTCGCCAGCATCTTCGCCCGCGGCGACCAGAAGGGCGGATGACCCCCCCCACCACCACAGCCCCCACCAC
>JACVCL010000066.1 GCA_016742075.1 Phycisphaerales bacterium | reverse complement strand
CCTTCGCCCACCAAACGGAAACCCCCAACCCCGGCTCCCCCTCCCACGAGGCCCCCCCCCCGCCAGGACTCCGGCAACCCCGCCCCCCCAACCGCCGCCACCGGCGGCTGCCCCCCCCTTCACCCCCTCCCCCCCCCTCACGCCTCACCCCTCACCCGTCACCAGTCACCCCGCCCCTCATCCGAACGCTCCGTCCCTCCACAGCAAGGACCCACCGAATGCCCTCGACGCTCCTCCGCTCCCGCCGCTTCAGCTTCGGCTCGAAACTCGCCGCCGCGGCGGTCGCCGCCCTCGCCCTGGCCGCGCCGGCTCTGGCCGAGAAGCTCTCGATCACCGACCTGGCCCCGAAGAACAGCATCCTCGTCGCGGGCATCCACGACTACAAGACGATGCGGGCCTCCTTCGACAAGACCGGCCTCAAGGCCATCTGGGACGAGCCCACCGTCAAGGCCTGGGCCAAGAAGCACTTTGTCGATAAGGCCACCAAGCAGTTCGACAACGTGATGAAGGAGATCAACGCCGACAAGGACGACGTCGTCGAGCCCACCGGCATGGTCGGCATGGCTTTCTGGATCGACGCCAACGCCCAGGACCCCTCCAAGAGCACCCCGTCCTTCCTGCTCGCCGCCGACTACGGCGACGGCGCCGAGAAGATGCACAAGGTGCTCACCTCCGCCATCGAGCGCGGCGAGAAGGACAAGAAGTTCACCGTCAAGGAAGAGAAGTTCGGCGCCCACACCATCACGCACCTCACCTTCCCCAAGCCCTCCAAGGACGACGCCGAGGCCGAGCGTGAACGCGAGCGCGAGATGGGCATGGACCCCCTCGAGCGCGCCCTCGAAGACTCGATGCCCCCCATCGAGAACCTCTTCTACGCCCGCGCCGGCGGCTCGCTCCTGGCCTCGTCCTCGCTCGTCGGCCTCGAATCGGCCATCGACCGCCTCGACGGCAAGTCCGGCCCCTCCGCCGAGGACAACCCCGACCTCAAGGCCACCCTCGATCAGCTCGGCGAAACCCACATGTTCGCCGCCGCCCTCATCGAGCCGCTCTACCAGCTCACCGACCTCGTCCACAAGCAGTCCGTCGCCGCCCACGAGAAGGCCGCCAAGAACCCCGACGAGTTCGCCCCCACCCCGCCCGTCGACGTCCGCGCCATCCTCAACGCCGTCGGCCTCGGCGACACCCGCGCCGCCTCCGCCGGCGTGCGCTTCGACGCCTCCGAGGGCCAGGCCGTCTCCAGCTTCGGCGTCCTCATCCCCAAGAAGAAGGGCCTCTACACCCTGATGGACCCCCCCGCGGCCCCCTTCACCCCGCCCGCCTTTGTCGCCGCCGACGCCGCCTCCGTCAGCATGCTCCAGTTCGATTTCGGCGGCCTCTTCGGCGTGCTCGACTCGGCCCTCGCCGCTCTGCCCAAGGAGATGGCCGAGCAGGCCAAGCCCTTCCTCGAGATGGGCCGCCCCACCGCCGCCCCCATCCTCAGCAACCTCGGCCCCGAGGCCTACATCGTCCAGACCCTCGAGCGCCCCTTCGGCCCCAAGAGCGAGAAGACCACCTTCGCCCTCCGCGTGAAGGACCCCGCCCCCATCAAGGAGGGCCTCGCCCAGCTCCCCCTCGAGGCCCGCGACTTCCAAGGCAACCAGATCTGGGCCCCGCCCGAGGGAATGGGCGCCGATCAGGACATCGCCCTCAGCCTCGCCGGCGGCTACCTCTTCGTCGGCCCCGCGAAGGGCGTCGAGAACGCCGTCCGCTCCATCGCCGCCCCGCCCGCCTCCACCCTCGCCGCCGACGCCGCCTTCAAAAAGTCCATGACGCCCCTCAAGACCAGCGGCCTCTCCTTCAGCTACGTGAACCTCCGCCAGCAGCTCGACTACTACAAGTGGACCGCCGCCAACATGGACAAGGTCATCGAGGCCCAGTTCGAAAGCCTCAAGAACGGCGCCGACCCCGACAGCAAGAAGTGGCACGAGGAGATGGTCAAGTCCGCCAAGGAAGAGATCCCCGCCTGGATGAAGGACCTCCCCGACCTCGAACTCATCGCCAAGCACCTCGGCGACTCCATCACCGAAGTCCACGCCACCCCCGACGGCTACCGCGGCCGCAGCATCCTCCTCCGCCCGGCCAAGTAACCCCCCCTCCATATCCGGTTCGCCCCCGCGAGCCCGCCCCACAGGCGGGCTCGTTTCATTTCATGCGCTGATCGGGCGACGGTGCGGACGGGCAGGGTCGAGCGTGCCCGCCCCCTCACCCCAGCAGCCGCGGCGTCGGGTCCGTCGGCGGCGCCGATTGGATCGGCCGCGTCACCACGTCCAGCGCCTCCAGCCCCGGAACCTCGGCCTTGCCCTTCACCCCCGCCTCCTCGAACTTCCGCAGCGTCGGCATCAGGTTCCGGTCCACCGAGCCCACGAACTTGTTGTAGTGGTCCACCGCCGACGAGATCGCCCCGCCCAGCTTCTCGGCGTGCCCCAGCGCCACCCCCGCCCGCTGGTGCAGCTCGCGGCCCAGTTCGAACAGCCGCGCCGCCTGGTCCGACACCGTCTTCTCACGCCACCCCACCGCCACCGCCCGCAGCAGGCCGATGAGCGTGCTCGGGCTGGCCAGGATCACGCTCTGCTGCGCCGCCATGTCCAGCAGCTCCGGCCGCCGGGCCAGCGCCGCGTCGATGAACTGATCGCCCGGGATGAACATCACCGTGAAGTCCATCGCGTCGCGGATGTGCGCCGGGTAGTCGCGCCGGGCCAGTTTGCCCGCCTGCTCCAGCACGTGCTGCGCGAACCTGGCCATATGCGCCTCGGCCCGGTCCCCGTCGGGCGATTCGATCGCGTCCAGGTACGCGTCGATGTTGGTCTTGGCGTCCACCACCACCGTGCGGCCGTTGGGCAGCCGCACCAGCAGGTCGGGCCGCACCGTGCCCCCCTCGCCCTGCTCGCCGGCCTGCGCGGCGAAGTCGCAGTAGCTGCGCATCCCCGCCAGCTCCACCACCCGCTCCAGCTGCACCTCGCCGTAGCGCCCGCGCACCTCCGGCCGCCGCAGCGCCTTCACCAGGTTCCCCGTCTCGTCGCGCAGCGACCGGCTCTGCTCGGCCAGGCCCCGCACCTGCTCGGCCAGCGCCGCGAACGCCGCGCTCCGCTGCCGGTCGAACTCGGCCAGCCGCGCATCGGCGCTCTTCAGCGTCTCGCGGATCGGCCCCAGCAAGTCGTCGATCGCCCGCGACTTCTTGTCGATCTCCCCACGCGACTTCTCGTGCTCGGCCGCGAAGTGCTGCTTCGCCAGCGCCAGGAAGTTCTCGGCGCTGCTCCGCAGCGCCCGCGCCGCCGAGGCGTCGATCGTCTGCTCGAAAAGCGTCCGCATCTCCCCCAGCCGCGTCTCCAGCGCCGCCCGCCCCTCGGCCGCCGCCTTCTCCCGCGCCGCCATCTCGCCCGCGTGCTTCTCACCCAAGAGCCGCAGCTGCTGCTCGTGCCGGGCCCGCAACTCCTCGACCCGCGCCCGCAGTCCCGCCGCCTCCGCCGCCGCCGCGCTCAGCCGCTCCCCCGCCTCGCCCAGCGCCCGCTCGCGATCGACCGCCGCCGCCCGCGCCCCCTCGGCGTCGGCCCGGGCCGATCGCTCCCCCGCCCGCGCCGCCGACCACAGCGCCAGCGCCGCCGCGCAGCCCGCGGCGCACAGCACCGTCGCCACCGTCAACGCGAGGTTCACACCGTCCATCGCCCCATCGTACGCCCCGCCCCGCCGCCCCCGGCCTACGGCCGGTCGCCCGCGTGAACCGTCACCCGGAAGCGACGCGCCGGGTCCTGCGAGCCCGCCAGCGCCGCCCGGACCTCCGCCGGTGTCAGCGACAGGATGGCCGCCGGCGCCCCGATCATCTCCGCCGGCGACGGCCGGCCCCCGTCAAAGTCCATCGACCCCAGCGCCGCCGCCCACGCGCCCGGCTCGGCCAGCCGGGCCCGCTCCCGATCGGCCAGCCGCTGGCGCGCCGCCGCGAACGCCCCGTCCGCCTCGTCGGGCAGCGCCGCCGCCCGCAGCAGCGCCCGGTCCAGCAGCACGAACGCCTCGGCCGCCGCCTGCGGGTCCGACCGCGCCGTCAGGTACAGCCGCCCCCCCGCCGGGCCCGTCCCCGGCCGGTGCACCACGCTCACCGCCGCCCGCACCGCCCCGGGCTCGCGCAGCGACCGCGAGAGTTCATCGCTCAGCCACTGCGCCGCCAGGTCGAGCGCCAGCCGGCCCCGGCCCGATCCCTCCGCCGCCGTCGTCGTCAAGCCCAGCACCGTCGCCGACTCACGCACCGGCCCCGGCAGCTCGGCGGTCAGATCAGGCCCCGACCCGCCGCCCCCGGCCCCGGGCGCCGAGTCGGCCGCACGCGCGGGCGCGCCGATCCGCTCGCGCCGCGGCAGCGACGCCAGGTGAAGCGCCGCCAGGTCGAGCACCTTCTGCGGATCGGCCGGGCCCACGAACGCCGCCTCGACCGGCGCACGGGCCAGTTCGGCCCGCATGAACGCCGCGAAACGCTCGCGCGTAATCGCCCCCAGCACGTCGCTCTGCTTGCCCGCCGCGGGCCGCGCCCCATCGGCCTCGCCCAAAAGGTCCAGCGCTGCACGTTCGGGCGACAGAGCACGCTCCCGAAGGTCCTGCCGCTCCGAAGCCCGCCAACGCTCGAACGCCGCCGTCTCGATCTCCGGCCCCTCCAGCAGCAGCCGCGCCGCCCGGAACAGCGCGCCCACCTCCGCCGCGTCGGCCACAAGGTCGATCGTCACCCGGTCGGCCCCCACCACGCCGCTCATCTCAACGTTCCCCAATTCCCCGGGGTCGCGAAGCTCCGTCGACGTGCGCGACGCTGTCGCCGGCGACCGCCACAGCACCGCCCACGCCCGGGCCAGCCCCGGCGCATCGGCCGGCTCGGCCTCCCGCCCGCCCGCGATCGTCAGACGCAGGTGCGCCCGACGCCTCGGCTCGGGAAAACCCAGCACGTGCAGCCGGATGTTCGATTCCAGCCACGCCGAGAGCACCCCCGGCGGCACGAGCGAGAGCTCGTCGATCTCACCCGGCCGTGCAGCGCCTCCGGCCGCGTCCAGCCCCGCCGCCGCCGGCTCGCTCCGGTCCAGGGCCATCGGCGCCGGCTCGGCCCGAGTCGGCGCCGGCGCCCCGCGACCCCCGGGCCCACCGGGACCACCCCCCCGGGCCGCCCCGGTCCGCACCGCCTCCAGCACCGCGGCCGCGGGAGGCGGCGGATCCTCCGCCACCACGAGGTACATCGACCGGTCAGCGTCGAGCGCGGTCGCCAGCGCCGCCCGCGCCTCCCCGGCGCCGATCGCCGGCAGCAGCGCCTCCGCCGCCGCCAGCCGCTCGGCCGCTGAGGACGTCACACCCCGGTCCACCCAGTCCCGCGCGATCTGCTCGGCCACGCGCGCGGGCGTCAGCCCGGGCTCCTCCTCCGCCTCGCGGCGCAGGTCGCTCAGCACGCGGCCGCGCGCGGCCTCCAACTCGTCCTCGCCCAGCCCCTGCGCCCGGGCCCGCGCCGCCTGCGCACCCAGCGCCGCGGCCAGATCCCGCCACGACGACCGGGCGCCCTCCAGCGACACCCACGCCGCGCTCAGCCCCGCCGCCGGCCGGGCCACGCCCGCCGACGCCGAGAACGCCGGAATCTCCCCGCGGTCCACCATGATCCCCAGCCGGCGCGACAGCCCGGCCATCGCCAGCCGCTCGGCAAGGCCCGCACGGATCTCGCCCTCCGTCGCCGCCGGGCCCCGCGGCGTCAGCACCACCAGCTGCGCCGCGTCGCTCACGTACGCCGCATCGCTCGCCGAAGCCGCCCGCGGCCCCACCGACGCGCCCGCCGGGCGGGCGGGCAGCACCGCGAACGCCGGCGAAAGGCCCCCGGGACCGATCGGGAGAAAGTCCGCCACCACCGCCTCCGGCCGCGCTGCGTCCAGAGGGTCCGGCGCCGGCGGCGGCTGGGCGCCCGCCCACACCACCATGCTCTCGTCAATCCATCTGGCCGCGCGGTCGGTGTCGATGTCTCCCACCACCACGACGGCCGAGTTAGCCGGCACAAACCACCGCCCGTAGAACACCTTCGCGGGGTCGTTCGCGGCGGGCACCCGCGTCGAGGTGTTCGTCGCCAGCCGCGTGTTCGGGAGCAGCTGGTTCACCGCCTGTTCCGACAGCCTCGCCCGCGCCGGCCGGCTCGCCGCACGCGACTCCAACTGCGCACGGTTCGCGGCCAGGCCGCTGTCGTCCGGGTCGAGCGAGAACGCCAGCGACCCCAGCGCGGTCAGCGCCGACCGCAGGCGGTCCTCGGCCTCCGGCCCGTTCAGCCCGGTCAGGTGCACCGTCAGCCGAGTCGCGTCGAGCCCCGCCGCCGCTACGAACTCCGCGCCCGCGAGGGGCGCCACCCGGCCCGCGTGGTCGAGCGCCAGGGCGGCGATCACCCGCGCGGCCCCCCGGTCGGCGTCGGTCTCGTTCAGCCCCCCGGCCCGCACCACCAACATGATGCTCGCCCGCCCCGGCGCCGAGGCGTGGCGCAACACCCGGTACGACAGCCCGTTGGCCAGTTCACCCGACCGAAGCCCGGGGAACGGCGCAAGCCCCGCCGGCGCCGGCTCGGGCCGGGCCACGGCCGGCATCCCCCCGCACAGCGGAACGGGCACCGCCGCCGCGAGAACGCGGATCAGCCACCGAGCACGCCGGGTGGTGAAGCGGGAGCGCATCCTGAGCATTGTCCACGGCCGGGGTCCGGTCCGCCCGGTCCACGGGTGCTACCCGCCGGCCGCGCGCGGGTTGCTGCGACGGCGGGGATATTTTCAGGAATCGGCCGGCCCCACGCCCGGGGCGAGTTATCCCCACACCAGTTTGATCACCACCAGCATGAGCACGATCGACACCCCGCCAAGCACGAACGACACCACCGCGATGGGCGGCCCGCGCCCGTTGCTCCGGTGGCGCAGCATCATGATGATGTGGATCCACGCGTGCATCGCCGGGAACAGTAGTTCGGATTGCCGGACGCCGGTTCCGGCCCTGCCCGCCCGAGTGGCGGGGTGAGTCGGCACACCAAGCGGGGGTTTCCCAAGGATTGGGCATGAGCCAGCCGGACGCCTTCGCACCAGCAGCCCCCACCCGCTTCGACCCGGCCACCACCCGTGGACCGTCGGAGCAGCTCCTCAGGCTCTATGCCCTGTGCTCGCTCCCGGCGTTGATCTTCGCGCCGGTGGTGTTCGGGGTGCTGTACATCCGCTACCGGACGATGCGGTTTCATTTCGACGAAGAAGGCGTGCGCGTCTCCTACGGCCTGCTGTTCAAGCGTGAAACCAGCCTCGCCTACCGGCGGATTCAGGACATCCACGTGTACTCCCACATCGTGGAACGGTGGCTCGGGCTGGCGCGGGTCGCGGTGCAAACCGCCTCCGGCTCGGCCTCGGCGGAAATCACCTTCGAGGGCATCCCCGATCCGGAGGGTTTGCGAGATTTCCTGTACGCCCGCATGCGCGGCGCCAAGGGGCTCGACGGCGCTGCCTACCCCCGCTCGGCCGACGCGGGGTCCGAGCCTCGCGGCGAGGCGGAGGTGATCGCGCTGCTGAATGAGATCAGATCTGATCTTTCGGCAGTCCGCGCAGCGTTGGCCGGCCGAGGCGGGGGTGTTCCGTGAGCGGGCCGCGGCTGGGTCCCGGCGAGCCGCCCGCGTGGGTGAAGGCGCTCTACGGGCGGATGTGGGAAGCGATCGAGCGGTGGCTGCGGGCGCCGAAGACGCCGCCGCACCTGCCGACGTTCGCCGGGGGGCACGTGCGGGCACTCAAGCCCTCCGACGGCTGGATGCGGTACGTGAAGATGTGGTTCTGGATCGCTCTTCTGATTTCCGACGCCGTTTTCGCGTTTCTCTGGCTGGCCACGCTGTTCGTGTCGCCGTTGCTGTTCATCGCTCTGGCCCCGATCGCGCTGGCGGTCATCGTGCTGCCGGACGTGGTCGCCTACGTCGGCATCCACCTGCGGTACGACAGCACGTGGTACGTGCTTTCAGACCGGGCGATGCGGATCCGGCGGGGAGTGTGGGTGATCCGGGAGACGACGATCACCTACGAGAACGTGCAGAACGTTCACGTCTCCAGCGGGCCGATCCAGCGGCTGTTCGGGTTTTCGACGCTGGTGGTGCAGACGGCCGGAGGGGGCGGGGCGATGGGCCCGCACGGCCAGAGCGTCTCCGCGGGCCACAGCGGGGTGCTCGAGGGCATCGGCGAGGCCGAGGCGTTGCGGGATGAGATCCTCTCGCGCGTGCGGGCGTCGCGATCCGCCGGTCTGGGCGACGAACATCACCCGGTTCCGCAGCCGGGAGGGGGCTTGGCGGGAGCCGGTCCGGGGTGGTCGCCGGCGGTGTTGGGGGCGCTGCGGGGCGTGCGGGACGAGGCCGCGGCCCTCCGCGCCACCATGGGCTGAGCCCCCGGGGCCCGGCCGGATGGGCGGCCGGCGGCGACCTAAGATTGTTTGCCGGTACGAAAGGAGGCTCCCATGCCGCAGACCTTCCACTGGCTCGACGTCGACCGCATCGCGGAGGCGCTGGCCGACACCTACCCGGATCATCGCCCCACGGCGGTGGGCTTCGGGGCCCTCCGGGACATGGTCCGCAGGCTTCCCGGCTTCCAGGAGATGCCCGGTCACCCGGTGAACGAGAAGATCCTCGAGGCGATCCAGATGGCCTGGCTGGACGAGGTCGAGGACCGTCCGGGCGAAGACGGCGACTGAGGAGGCGTTCCGGCCCGGCGGCACGTGACCCAAGGGACATCGACGGCGGATGATTCTCCTGCTCGCGATCTCGCTGGCGTTCTCCGCGGCTGCGCTCGGCGTGGCGGTGCGGGCGTGGGCGGTGGGGCGAGACTGGCGGCTGTCGGTCTTTGCGCTGGTGATGCTGCTGCTGGCGATCCGGCGGGCGGTGGCGCTGTTCGGGCACGCGGCGTCGGACGGCTGGGCCCCGCTGGGCCCGATCACCAAGCCCGACGAGATCATCGGCCTGGCTTCGTCGCTGGGGGCGCTCGGCACCGCCGCGCTGCTGCTGGCGTACCTCGACCGTCGCCGCGAGGCCGAGCGCCGCCTGGGGGTGCTCGGGGCGTCGCTTGCCGACTCGGCCGAGGCGGTGCTCATCACCGAGGCCGACCTGGGCCCGCCGGGCCCGCGCATCGTCTTCGTGAACGAGGCCATGTGCCGGCTCTCGGGCTACCCGCGCCACGAGCTGCTGGGCCGCACGCCGCGGATGCTCCAGGGGGACCAGACCGACCGGCGGGAGCTCGACCGCCTGCGTGCCGAGCTCTCGGCGGGCCGGTCGTTCATCGGCGAGGCGATCAACCACCGCAAGGACGGTTCGCCGTACTGGGTGCGGTGGTCGGTGTCGCCGGTGCGCGACGCGGCGGGACGGATCACGCACTACCTGTCGGTGCAGCGCGACGAGACGGCGGCGCTGCAGGCGAGGCGTATCGCCAACGACGCGCGCACGTTTCTCTCCGAGGCGCTCGACGCGCTCTCGGCGCACATCGCGATCCTCGACGACCGCGGGGTGATCGTCGAGGTGAACCGGGCGTGGCGCGAGTTCGCGGCGCAGAACGGGATGAACGACCCTTCGTGGGGTGTGGGCAGCGGGTACGTGGCGGCGTGCGAGAACGCCCGCGGGGAGGAGGCGCTGTTCGCCCGTGCCGTCGGCGACGGTATCGGCGAGCTGCTGGCGGGGAGGCGCGAGACCTTCACGTACCTGTACCCCTGCCACAGCCCGCGCGAGCAGCGATGGTTCGTGGTCAAGGCCACGCGGTTCCGGCACAACGGTGTTGCGCGCGTCATCGTCGCGCACGAGAACGTCACCGAGCTGAAGATCGCCGAGGAGGCGCTGCGCCGGTCTGAGCGGCACTTCCGCCAGATGGTGGAGACCGCGCAGGAGGGGGTGTGGCTGGTCGACGAGCACTTCAGCACCACCTTCGTGAACACGCGCACGGCCGACCTTCTGGGGGTGACGCCCTCGGACATGCTGGGCCGCCACATCACCGAGTTCATGGACCCCGACGCCCGGTCGGAGGCCCTGGCCGCGATCCGCGGCCGCGCCGCGGCCGCCGAGTCTCACGACTTCCGCTTCCGCCGGGCCGACGGGTCGGACGTGTGGGCGATCGTCTCGATGAATCCCATCGCCGACGCGTCGGGGAAGCTGGTCGGCTCGATGGCGATGATCACCGACATCACGGCGCGGCGGGCGATGGAGCAGGCGCTGCGCGACCGGGAAGAGCGTCTGCGGCGGGCGCTGGCCGCGGCGCGCATGGGCGAGTGGGAGCTCGATATCGAGAGCGGGATGGTGTCGTTCTCGCCCGAGCTCAGCGAGCTCTTCGGGTTCGGCCCCGAGGAGCTCCGGCGACCTTCGGCGTCGATCCTGGAGGCGATGCTGCCGGGCGACCGGGAGGAGATGGAGCGCGCCGGGGCGGAGGCGATGGCCTCCGGCCGCGAGCTGCGGGCCGAGTTCCGGGTGCGGAGGCCCGACGGCCGGGTGCGCTGGCTTTCCACCCGGGGGCAGGTGCAGCCCCGCTCCGACGGCGGCCCGCCGCGGATGAGCGGCATCACGTACGACGTCACCGACCGCCGCGAGGCGATGGACGAGCTGCGCCGGTCGCAGCAGAGGATGCGGCACCTCGTCGAGCAGTCGCCGATGGCGGTGATCGTCTGGGACACCGAGTTCCGCGTGGTGGAGTGGAACGCCAGCGCCGAGCGCATCTTCGGCTGGCCCGCGTCGGAGGCGGCGGGCCGGCACGCGAGGTTCATCGTGCCCGAGGCGGCCCGCCCGTACGTCGACGACATCTGGTCGGCCCTGCTGCGGCAGACCGGCGGCACGCGAGCGACCAACGAGAACGTGACCAGGGAGGGGCGCACCATCGTGTGCGAGTGGTTCAACGCGCCGCTGGTGGCCGACGGCGGGACGGTCTACGGCGTGGCCTCGCTGGTGCAGGACGTGACCGAGCGCGAGCAGGCCGAGCGGCAGCGCAAGATGCTCACCGCCGAGCTCGACCACCGGGTGAAGAACAACATGGCGGTGGTCGTGAGCGTGGCCGAGCGGACGATCGCCGCCAGCCGCGACCTGAGCGAGTTCGCCGACGCGTTCATGGGGCGCATGCGGGCGATGGCCCGCGTGCACGCGATGCTCGCCCAGTCGCGCTGGCAGGGGGTGCCCCTCGCCGAGCTGGTGGCCGGGGTGATCGAGCCGTTCCGGATCGGGGCCGCGGCGGGCGTGACCATCGAGGGCGACTCCGCCGTGCTGCCCGCCAAGGCCACCACCACCATCAGCTTCCTGCTTCACGAGCTGGCGACCAACGCCGCCAAGTACGGCGCGCTCGCCAGCGGCCGGGGCCGACTCGACGTGCGGTGGACGATCGACGGCCCCGGATCGGGCGGTGATCGGCCGGCCGATGGGCGTCGGCTGGTGTTCGTCTGGGAGGAATCGGGCGTAGAAATCGCCTCGCCGCCGGCGCGGCGCGGCTTCGGCACCGAACTCATCGAGTCGGCCGTGCGGTACGAACTCGGGGGACGCGTGACGTCCGACTTCCGACCCGGCGGCCTGCGCGTGGAGCTGGAACTCCCGCTCGACCGCTTGCGGAAGGGCGATGGCAAGGGCACCATGGGGGCAACCTGACCGACGGGCGACGAGGTGAACCGCCGATGGCCGCGACAGCCGAATCCGCCTCCGCCGGCCCCCGCGCCGCGCTCAAGCGCGTGCTGGTGGTCGAGGATTCGTACCTCGTGGCCATGTCGATCCAGAAGATGATCGAGGACTTCGGCTTCCGGGTCGTCGGCCCGGCGCCGAGCGCCGAGGATGCGCTCCGCCTGCTCGAGGAGTCGGGCTGCGACGCGGCGGTGCTCGACGTGAACCTCGGCTCGGGCGAGACCGCCGAGCCCGTGGCGCTGCGGCTCAAGGCCCGGGGCATCCCGTTCATTTTCGTGACGGGCTACGCCAGCCCGGCGACGCTCGGCGAGGCGTTCGACCGGCACCCGCGGCTGACCAAGCCCTTCGAGCCGGCCGAGCTGCGGGCGGCCTTCCGCGACGTGCTGGGCCTGGGTTGACATGAAACGGGCCCGCGTCAGAACGCGGGCCCTTGGGGGTTGAGCGTGATGGATGGGGGGTGGGGTGGGGCGGGGCGGTGGGGGGGGGGGG
>JACVCL010000065.1 GCA_016742075.1 Phycisphaerales bacterium | reverse complement strand
GGGGGGGGGGTGGGTGGGTGGTGGGGTGGGGCTGCGCGGGTTCGCTGCGGCGCGGGTGGCCGGGCAGCGCCAGGCCGAGGCGAAACTGCTGGAGTTGCCGGCGCCGGAGTCGCTGCGGTCGTTCCACGAGATGTTCGCGTCGGAGCCGCACATCGCGGGCACGGCGGGCGACATGCGGGTGATCGCGGGGCTTGAGGCGCAGTTCCGGGCGATGGGGCTGGAGGTCGAGACGCACTGGTTCTGGCCGTACCTGAGCCTGCCGCCGGGTGATGGGAAGGCGGCGGAAGTGTCGATTGTGTCGCCGGAGGTGGTGGAGCTGCCGGTGGCCGAGCCGCCGGTGGAGGGCGACCCGTTCAGCTCACGGCCGGGCCTGCCGGTGGGGTTCAACGCATACGCGGCGCCGGGCGATGTGACGGCGGGCGTGGTGTACGCGAACTACGGCACCAAGGCGGACTTCGAAGAGCTGGTTCGGATGGGCGTGGACGTGCGCGGCACGATCGTGCTGGCGCGGTACGGGGGGAACTTCCGGGGGTACAAGTCGTTGTTCGCCGAGCAGTTCGGTGCGGCGGGGGTGATCATCTTCACCGACCCGGAGGACTCGGGGTACGCCAAGGGGCTGATGTACCCGGAGGGTGGCTTCGCGACGCCCCGCCAGTTGCAGATGGGGTCGATCCTCGTTCTGCCGTATCCCGGCGACCCGCTGACGCCGAACTACGAGGCGACGGAGGATGCGCCGCGGCTCGACCCGTCGGCGGTGGGGCTGCCGAAGATCCCGGTGCAGCCGGTGGGGTGGTCGGCGGCGGAGAAGATTCTGTCGAGGATGAAGGGCGCCGCGGTGCCGGAGGGCTGGCAGGGCGGGTTGCCGTTCACCTACCGCGTGGAGGGGGGGCCGGAGCTGAAGGTTCGGCTGGTGGTGCGGCAGGACCGGGGGATCCACAAGACGGCGAACGTGGTGGCGACGCTGAGGGGCTCGAAGTTCCCCGAGCAGAAGGTGATCGTCGGGGCCCACCACGACGCGTGGAGCTACGGCGCGGGCGACCCGCTGGCGGGGACGATTCTGGTTCTCGAGTCGGCGCGGTCGTTCGCAGAGCTGGCGAAGCAGGGGTGGCGGCCCGAGCGGACGATCCAGTTCGCGGCTTGGGGGGCGGAGGAGTTCGGGATCATCGGCAGCGTGGAGTATGTCGAGCGGTATCGCGAGGATCTTCGCGACCACGGCGTGGCGTACATCAACCTGGACATGGCGACGATGGGCTCGAAGTTCTGGGCGGCGGCGCACCCGCCGCTGGCGAGGACGATCATCGACGTGACGCGCCTGGTGCCGGCGATCAGGCCCGATCCGGGCACGCGGAGCCCCAAGCCGACGCCGCCGGGCTGGACGGTGTATCAGGACTGGCTGTCGCGCGCCGGCCGCGAGTCCAAGGCCCCGACCGTGGGGAACCTGGGGGGCGGGTCGGACCACGTGGGGTTCTACTTCCACGCGGGGGTGCCCTCGGCGGCGATGGGCTCGTCGGGCGGGCGCGGGACGTCGTACCACTCGAACTACGACAACCTGCACTGGTACCGGGCGGTGGTGGGGGACGACTACCTGCCGGCCCAGATGAACACCAGGATCGTGAACCTGACCGTGGCGAGGCTGGCGAACGCCGACGTGGTGCCGCTGGACCCCGCGGCGTACCCGCCGGCGCTGCGCGGGATGCTCGACGAGCTGGAGAAGCGTGCGGGCGAGTTGGGCGGGGCGACGGCCAAGCCCGACTTCGGGGCGGTGCGGAGGGCGATCGACGGTCTGGAGGCCTCGGCGGATCGGTACAACGCGGCGCTGGAGCGGGCGACGGCCGAGGGTGGGGCCGACGCGGGGGCGCTGGCCTCGGCGTCGGCGCTGCTGCGGGACGGGGAGCGTGCGTGGCTGGCGCCGGGCGGGCTGCCGGGGCGGGCGTGGTACCGCCATCAGTTCATGGCCAACGACGAGGACTCGGGCTACGCCGCGTGGAGCCTGCCCGAGGTGCGTCTGAACATCGAGCGGCGGAACGCGGACCAGCTGGCCCGTTCGGTGGCCCGGCTGGCGGAGGTGCTGGGCCGCGTCGGCGAGCGCATCGACGCCGCGGCGGCGGTGCTGCGCGGCGAGGGGGCGGGTGGCGGCGCGGTTGGGAAATGACCTCACGTCCGGCGCGACGCGCGATGGAATCCGAAGTATCGGACGTACGGCCGAGTGCTGATTTCCGCAGACTCTGAGGGAATGTTCTCGGATGGGTCTGGCTTCGGCGCCGGTTCGGGGTAGGTTCTCGGATGCTCGCCGTGCGTCCGCGGCGGGTGTTCGCCGCGTGGTGCGGGAGGCGCTGCGCGGGACGGTCGTTCGGTTCAGCCTCTCGAAAAGCGGTCCGCCCGAGGGGCCCGCCGGGAGCGGCGGGCGCGGCGGCGCTCAGGAGAAGAACACGTCATGGCGCAGATGAGCATTCGCGCGATCGTCGCGGCGTCGGCGGCGGGGCTGGCGGTGTCGTGGTCGGTGTTGGCGGCGCCGATCGGGGTGTACAACCCGAGCGACCCCTTCGGCTACCGCACCAAGATCCTGTCTCAGGACGTCAAGTGCGGCAGCACCACGGTGGGCAGCCTGCTGGTGAACAACGCCGGCGTCACGCGGTTCAGCGGCCCGGACAACCTGGGCGGCGGGACCTGGGGCCTGGGCGGTCAGACGACCATCGGGGCGCAGTTCACCCCGACGAACATCAAGTACGGGAACCTGGCGTGGATGCAGGTGGTGACGGGGTTCAGTTCGCTGGCGAAGTTCTCTGACCGAGGGCCGACGGGCAACGCGGCGCCGCCGGGGAACCTGCTCTCTGCCCCGTGGCCGGACACCACGCCGGGCGGGTACTACACCTCGAGTATCTACGGGGGTGGCGGCAACGCGGCGTTCACGCAGAACTTCGACGACCTGCCGTGGTACGGGAATAACCAGGTGGGCCAGCTGTCGCTGTTCGACCAGCCGAAGGTGGGCGGCAGCCTGGCGCAGGCGGTGAACATGACCTTCGAGTCGTGGCTGGTGTGCTACATCGGGGGCGGCGGCGGTGGTGGCGGCGGCAACGCGCCCGGGAGCTACAGCGTCATCCCGCTGATCGGGTTCACGTGGGGGTTCAACTTCAACGTGAAGCTCGGCGGGCCCGAGATCAACGGCTCGGTGATCGGCGACTGGGAGGGCGACACCAGCCTGACGTTCCTGGCGACGGGCACCGGGGCCACGCCGACCAACGCCTTCAAGACGGCGTACGGGAACTATTGGAACATCAACTGGATCGACAACAACGACGCGAACTGCGCGGACTGCATCCCGGCGCCGGGCGTGCTGGCGACGGTCGGGCTGGCGGGGGTGCTTGCGTCGCGGCGGCGTCGGGCCGCCTGACGGGCTGTTTCCGGAACGAAACGCGCCGCGTCGGGTCGTGAAGACTCGACGCGGCGCTTTGCTATGCGCGGGCGGCCCGGGCGGGTCAGTCGATGTCGGGGGCCGAGTCGGCGCCTTCGAGGCGCTTCTCGAAGATGACGAGGTTGGTCATGAGGTCGGAGTCCCAGCGGATGCCGACGATGTCGTAGCCCTCGTGGACGCCGAAGTGCAGGAAGGGGCGGACGTGGTTGGAGGCCTCGAAGCGGATGGTGGTGTAGCCCTCGGTGCGGGCCCAGTCGGCGGCGGCGCGCATGAGCTGCGAGCCGACGCCGGTCCGGCGCATCTCGGGGACCACGCCGACGAGCCAGGCGAAGTGGACGTTGGGCTTGAGCTCCATGCCCACGTAGAAGCCCACGGCGTCGTTGCCGATGCGGGCGACCTGGACGAGGACGTTGTGCCGCCCGCGCAGCCGGCGTTTGAGCCAGTCGGCGTCGTGCGTGGGGCGGAACATCGCGTTGTACAGATGGACGATGGTGTCCAGATCTGTCGGGCTCAGGCGGTCGATCGTGGCGTCGGCCATGGCACCCCTCCTCTCTCTCCTTCCAGGGCCCGCCGGGGCGTGCGGGCCGGCCTCCGACAGATTGATACGGGGAAATCGCCTGTGGGTTCCGCCGAGTGGGCGGGGGTGGTCGGACACGATGCTCGGCGGCGGCCCGCCCTCTGGAATCAGTGTGAAAGAGCCTCGGCCCGGATGCCACGGGGCTGTCGGGAATAACCGCGGGAGACTTCCCGGAAGATTCGGCACAGACCGGGAAGTGGGTCCGCAAATCAGGGCCGGCTGCCCTGAAGCGGGCGGTGTGCTCGGGATGTTCCGGGCAGGGGGAGGGCCGGGTGCGTCAGACGCGGGAGATGTAGGCGCCGGTCTCGGTCGAGATCTTGACGGTCTCGCCCTTGTTGATGAAGTCGGGCACGCGGGTTTTGAGGCCCGTCTCCATCTCGGCCTCTTTCATGACGTTGGTCACGGTGGCGTTTTTCACGCCGGGAGCGCAGTCGGTGACGGTGAGCTCGACCGAGGCCGGGAGCTCGATGAGGATGGGGTTGCCCTCGTGGAGCAGGACGACCGTCTGGGCGTTGGGGCGCAGGAACTTCATGGCCTCGCCGGCGACGTCGTCGTTGATGTTGATCTGCTCGAAGCTGCTGGTGTCCATGAAGACGTAGGAGTCGCCCTCTTTGTAGAGGAACTCCATGGTGGCACGGTCGACGTCGGTGGTGTCGACGTTGTCGCTGGAGGAGAGGCGCTTCTCGATGTAGCCGCCGTTCTTGACGTCGCGCAGCTTGACCTGGATGAAGGCGCGCAGGTTGCCCGGGGTGCGGTGCTCGAACTTGGTGATGATGAGGAGCTTGCCGTCCATGCGGACGGCCATGCCGGGGCGAAGGTCCGTGGCTTTCACGTCGAGGCTCCTGCGGGCGATTGGGTCAGGTGTTTGGTCGGTACTTCTGGGGGGCGGGAGTATAGCCGCGTCGGCCGGGGAAGTCTTGGTGCTGACGCTACCGTTGGCCGTCGGCGCGGGGGGCGTGCGGAGGTGCGATGGGCAGGTTGATCGATCGGCGCGAGTTTCTTTGTCGGGCGGCGGCCCTCGGGGCGGCGGCGGCGGTCATACCCGGGGTGCTGGGCGAGCCGACGGGCAGGGAGGGGGCGACGCCCCCGGCCGCTGGCGACAAACAGGTGCCGACCCCCGCGGCCACGAAGCCCGACGCTGCGCGGTTGTTCTTCGAGTTCCGGGAGCTGCGGCCGGGCGTGCTGGCGGTGCTGGGGCGCGGCGGCGACACGACGCTGGGTGGCAACAACCTGCTGGTGTGGCGGCCGGGTCTGACGGTGGGGGGGGTGCTCATCGACGCACGGCACGCGTGGCTGGGGCCGACGCTGCGGCGGGAGTGCGCGGCGTTCAACGCCGTGAACCACGTGATCAACACGCACCACCACGCCGACCACACGGGGGGCAACCACGCTTTCCGCGATATGGCCCCGATCTACATGCACCCCAACGCGCGTCCGCGCGTGCTGGGGATGCGCGACACGAACGTGCGGGGCCTGGGCGCCGGGGCCGCGGCGGCGGCGCGGGTGAAGGACGCGCCGTTGGACGACCTGCTGCGCGATCTCGACGAACTGAAGGGCCGTGCCGAGCAGCTGACCCCCGAGGACTTTGCGCCGGGCGACGCGCAGCTGATGGACAAGCCCTTCGAGGCGATGCGGCTCAACGAGGTGCGGGTCGAGGTGCTGCACCACGGCCCGGCCCACACCGACAACGACCTGATCGTGTGGCTGCCGCAGGTGAACGTGCTGCACACGGGCGACCTGGTGTTCCACGGCCTGCACGCGTTCCTGGACCGGCCCGGGGGCGGGACGGTGCGGGGTTGGATCAAGGTGCTCGACAAGCTCGGCACGCTGGGCGACCGGGACACCATCGTGGTGCCGGGGCACGGCGAGCCGGGCGACCGGTCGATGATCGCGCGTCAGGGCGAGTATCTGCGGGGGCTTCTCGAGTTCGTCGAGAAGCAGCGGGCGGCGGGCACGCCGCGGGACGAGATCGTGAAGATGGTCCCCGAGGGCGCCGGGTCGCTGGGGCTGGCCCGGGTGCTGCCGGTGACGCTGGGGGCGGTGTACGACGAGCTTTCGGGGCCGGTGGAGTGATCAGCGCTTGGTGACCGGCGTGTAGGCGACGCCGTGCGGGCCGGTGTAGTCGACGTCCGGGCGGAAGAGGCGGTTGTCGCCCATCTGTTCGATGACGTGGCCGGCCCATCCGCCGATGCGGGCGATGACGAAGACCGGGGTGAACATGTCGAGCGGCAGGCCGATGCAGTGATAGGTGGTGGCGGAGTAGAAGTCGACGTTGGGATAGATGCCCTTGGCGGCGACGGCGGTGGCCATGACCTCTTCGATGCGCTTGGACTTGTCGTAGAGGGCGATGTTGCCGGTGTCGGAGGCGAGCTGGCGGGCGAGCACCTGCAGGTGCTTGGCGCGGGGGTCGTAGCTCTTGTAGATGCGGTGCCCGAAGCCCATGATCTTGTCCTTGCGGGCGAGCTTGTCGAGGACGTATTTCTCGGCGGCGTCGACGGAAGGGATCTCGTTGAGCATGACCATCACGCCCTCGTTGGCGCCGCCGTGGAGCGGGCCCTTGAGGCTGCCGATGGCGGCGGTGACGGCCGAGTACATGTCGCTCTGCGTGCTCATCACGCTGCGGGCGCTGAAGGTGGAGTTGTTCAGGCCGTGGTCGGCGTGGAGGACGAGGCACACGTCCATGGCCTTGGCCATGGTCTCGGTGGGGCGCTCGCCGTTGAGCATGTAGAGGAAGTTCTCGGCGATGCTCAGCGACGGATCGGGCGCCACCAGCGGCATGCCGATGCGATAGCGGTGGAAGTAGGCCAGCAGGGTGGGGGTGCGGGCGAGGATGTTCAGGGCCTTCTCGCGGAGGCTGGGGATGTCGTTGGCGTCGGGGTTCAGGTCGTGCATCGACAGCGCCGACACCATCGTGCGGATGACGTGCATCGGCTTGGCGTCACGCGGGAGAGAGAGCAGCCGCTGGGCCATGCCGGCCGGGAGTTCGTAGCGCTTGCGGAGCTCGGCCTGGAACCTGGCGAGCTCGTCCTTTTTGGGCAGGCGCAGGTTCCAGAGCAGGAAGACCGTCTCCTCGAAGGTCGAGTGGCTCGCCAGTTCGCCGATGGGGATGCCGACGTACTCGAGCACGCCCTTCTCGCCGTCGATGAAGGACATCTTGGTCTCGGCGGCGATCACCCCTTCCAGGCCCTTGGAGTACGTCTTGCCCATCGCTGAATCCAGTCCTCTCTTGCGTTGCCCCGGCCGCGCCCCCGGACCCGGCGCGGCGGACTATAGGGAAGCCTTCGCCCACCCGCAACGCCTTGGATTCGACGGCGGCCGGTGGGCGGGGCCGAAGGTTGTTAGGCTTCGCGGACGTAGCTCCGTCCCGGTTTCCGTTGCGCGATGATCGTCCAAGGCCTGCTCCTGCTCGACCCCGAACAGCCCCCTCAGCCGGGGTGGCTGCGGCTTGCCGGCGGCGGGATCGACGAGGTCCGGCTGGGGGCTCTGCCGGGGGCTTCGGGGCCGCCGGATCTGGGCGGGCCGTCGCACATCATCACCCCGGCCTTCTACGACGCCCACACGCACCTGCCGCAGACCGATTCGGTGGGGTGCGACGGGCTGCCGCTCCTGGACTGGCTCGACCGTGTGATTTTCCCGGCCGAGGCGTGGTGGGGGCGTGGGGGCGCGGTGGCGGGGGCCCGCACCGCCGCGGCCCGGCTGCTGGGCGAGGGCACCGCGGGGATGGCCGCGTACCTGACCAGCCACGGCGAGGCGGCCCGCGACGCGGCGGGGTTCCTGCAGACTCGGACCCCGCTCAGGTTCATCGTGGGTCGGGTGGCGATGGACCGCCACGCGCCCGAGGCGCTGACGGGCGAGGACCGCGCGCGGGCGAGGCTGCGGCCGGTTCCGTCGCCGATCATGCCCGATCTGCCGCGCGTGGCGGCGGGCTCGGCGGAGCGGCACCGCGTGTCGGCGATGCCGCGGTTCGCGGTGTCGTGCAGCGACGAGCTGCTGGCCGAGATCGGCTGGGCGCTCCGCGACCGGCCGGGCCTGTTCGTGCAGACGCACCTGTCGGAATCGCGCGACGAGCTGGAGGCGATCGCGCGGCTGTTCCCGGGCGACCCGCACTACACCGCGGTGTACGACCGCTTCGGGCTGCTCACCGAGCGCACGCTGCTGGCCCACTGCATCCACCTGAGCGACGAGGAGTGGTCGCTGATCAGGAAGCGGGGGTGCATCCCGGTGCACTGCCCGCAGGCGAACATCTTCCTGCAGGCCGGTCTGTTCAGCATCGACGCGGCCGAGCGGCACGGCGTGGAGTTCGCCCTGGGCTCGGACGTGGCGGCGGGGGCCGACTGCGCGATGCCGCGGGTGGCGAGAGCGATGATCGAGACGGCCAAGGTGCGGCGGATGACCTCGGCGCGGGCTGCTTCGGTGCGGGTGCCGACGCCGGCCGAGGCGTGGCGGCGGATCACCAGCGGGAACGCGGCGCTCTTGGGCTGGCCCGAGTGCGGCCGGCTGGAGCCCGGCGCCGCGGCCGACCTGCTGGTGCTGCGGGTGCCCGACTCGTGGGTCGACGAGCACCTGGTGGGCCGGCTGATCTACAACTGGTCGCCGGGGCTGATCGCGGCGCGGGTGATCAACGGCGGACGGTGCGACCCCTCGCTGCTGTGAGCGGCGGCGTCAGGCCAGGCACCGGCGGACGAGTGCTGCGCGCTCGACGCGGCGCTGGGGCTGGTCCATCTCGCGCTGGGCGATCTGCTGAAGGTGCCCGGGCTGGGTGAGCAGCAGGAGGCGGCTGACGGTCTTCACGTCGACGTCGGTGATGACCCCGGCGGTGACCCCCATGCGGACGTGCGAGAGCAGCTGCATGGCCTCGTCGCTCTTGAGCAGCCGGGCGTGCCGGAGCAGGCCGAGCGCGCGGAAGACCTGGTCTTCGAAGAACGGCCGGCGCTTCTCGAGCAGCTTGCGGCGTTCGACGCGCTCGTATTCGATGACCTTGGGGATGATCGAGAGCTCGAACTCGGCGAGGATGTCCTTCTCGCTCTTGCCGAGGGTGGTCTGGTTGGAGATCTGGAAGAGGTCGCCCAGGGCCTCGGAGCCCTCGCCGTAGAAGCCGCGGACGGCGAGCGACATCGACTGGGCCGCGCGCTTGACCTTGTCGATCTCGCCCGAGAGCTTGAGGCCGGGCAGGTGCAGCATCACCGAGACGCGGATGCCGGTGCCGACGTTGGTGGGGCAGGCGGTGAGGTAGCCGAAACGCGGGCTGTAGGCGTACTCGGCGCGGTGCTCGATGGCCGAGTCGGCGGCGTCGATCTGGGCAAAGGCGTCGGAGAGGTCGAGGCCGGAGCGCATGACCTGGAGGCGGAGGTGGTCTTCTTCGTTGACCATCACGGCCAGGCGTTCGTCGGGTGCCGAGACGGCCACCGCGCGGGGCTCCTCGCCCTTGGCGTGCTGCTTGCTGATGAGGTGCCGCTCGACGAGCACGGTGCGCTCCAGCGGCGAGGCGGCGCAGAGGTCGATCCACCGCACGCCGCCGCGCGAGCCCGCGGCGCCGACGATCGCGTCCTGGGCCATCGACAGCACCTGCTCGCGCTGGGCGCGCGTGGCGCGGTTCACGAACGGCACACCCGCGAAGTTCCGCGCCAGGCGGACGCGGGAGGACATGACGACATCGGCCGACGGGCCGTCGCCCCGGAGCCACTCGGCCACCACGTGCTCGCCGCCGTTCACTGAGGGTCTCCGCCGATCGGCCGCCGGGTGCGCGGGGCCGCGTCGTCCGAGGGGGCCGGGGCGGGGGCCTCGGCCGAGCGCAGTTCGTCGCGGAGCGCGGCGGCCCGTTCGTACTGCTCGGCGTCGATGGCGTCCTGCAGCTGCTTGCGCAGGGCCGCGATGCGGTGGCGGGTGTCGGGGGCGGCGCCGGAGCGGCGGGGCGTTTTGCCGACGTGGTGCGTCGCCCCTTCGTGGGCGCGCTCGATGAGCGGGCCGAGTTGGGGCTCCATCGAGGCGTAGCACTCGGGGCAGCCCAGCAGGCCGCGCTGCTTGAAGTCGGCGAACGACGTGCCGCAACCCGAGCAGGTGACGCCCTTGGCCGCCTTCTGCTCGCCGGCGCCCGACTGCTGGACGATGAAGTTCGTGAGCAGGTCGCCCACGTTCACGTGCGACTGCACCGCGATGCCCTCGCCGGCGGCGCACTGCTCGCAGAGGTGACGCTCGACCTTCTTGCCGTGCTTGATGAGCACCTCGGTGACCGTGGCCTCACGGTCGCAGCGGTCGCACTTGCGCTTCATGCCGGGATCGTAGCCCCGGCGCGGGCCCCTCCCCCGGGGCGGCGGCGCCATCCCGCGCGGGCGGTCAGCCCCGCAGGGCCCGGCGGATCGCCGCCAGGTGGGCCAGCAGGGCCGGTGCGTCGGCCAGTCGGAGCTGGGTCGAGGCGTCGGACCAAGCCCGATCGGGCTCGGGGTGGCATTCGAGGAACACCGCCGGCACGCCCGCGGCCACCGCCGCGCGGGCCAGCAGGGGCACGCGCTCGCGCCGGCCACCGGTGGTCGCCGACTCGCCGGGAAGCTGGGCCGAGTGGGTGCAGTCGAAGCACACCGGCGGCGGCCCGCCGGAAGCGTCGAGCTCCATCAGGTCGCCGAGGCCCACGAAGTCGTTCACCAGGCGGTGGTAGCCGAAGAACGTCCCGCGCTCGGTGACGATCACGCGTTCGCACCCGGCCCTGCGCACTTTCTCGACGGGGCCCTTCATCTCGCGCGGGGAGAGGAACTGCCCCTTCTTGATGTTCACGGCCCGTGCGTGCCGGCCGGCCGCCGTCGCGGCGGCCTCGAGAAGGTCGGTCTGGCGGCAGAGGAACGCGGGGATCTGCAGCAGGTCGACCACTCGGGCGACGGGCTCGGCCTGCTCGGGGTGGTGGATGTCGGTGGTCACCGGCACGCCCAGGCGCGAGCGGATCTCGCCGAGCTGGCGGAGCCCCTCCCCCATCCCCGGCCCGCGGGGCGACGAGCCCGAGGTGCGGTTGGCTTTGTCGAAGCTCGCCTTGAACACGTAGCCCAGGCCCAGCCGGTGGCAGGCGTCGCGGAGCGCGGTGCCCACGGCCAGGCCGAGGTCCATCGACTCAAGCGTGCAGGGCCCGGCGATCACCGTCAGCCGCTCGCCCTCGCCGACGCGGACGCCGCCGGCGGGCCCAGAGATCTCGCAGACCGTTGCCATAGGCCCGCACGATACCCCCGCCGCGGCCGGGCCGGGCCGACCGGCCGGCGCCGGTCCCGGAAGGCAGCCGGCGGGGGGGACCGGCGGCGAGCGAACCCGCCAAACCTGCGCTCTTCGGGCGGATCGGGATGCCGGTGGGGTGTCGCCCGGGGGCCCGCCGAAGGCCGGGGCGGCGAACTTCTTGCCGGTCTCGCGGCGATCGGCTTCAGCGTGCCGCCCTATCGGACGAAATCCCTGATCGATCTCGCCTTCCGGCCGACCTCCGGGCGGGCCGGCGGCCCTCGTGAAGGATCGAAAGGATGTCCAGATTGCCCCCCGAGCCCGAAGCGTTCGCCGAGCAGGTGCTCGTTCTGCTCAAGCGCATGAAGCCCGAGCTGGACGTTCGGCTCACCGGTCCGCGTGAGCTGATCGTGAACGGTCGGCGGCTGGACCTCGAGAACCTGCACCGGTTGGTGGCGAGCGACGAGGACCGGGGCGTGGAGATCGTGGAGCAGTATCTGGACCACCTCTTCGACGAGGAGACGTTCGCCGTCGCCTCGATGCCGTGGGAGGTGGCCAAGACCAAGATCATGCCGCGGATCCAGCCGGAGGGGATCTTCGAGCACCTGTCGCGCGAGCTCGTGGCGCACGTGCCGTACGTCAACGACACGGTGGTCGTGTTCGTCATCGACCTGCCGCACATGACGGTGAGCGTGACCACCGAGCAGGTCATCCGGTGGGGGGTGTCGGTCGAGCGGCTGGAGATGGTGGCCCGGAAGAACCTCGAGCGGTACACGCCGGAGCTGGAGTTCCGCAGCCTCGAGACCGACGAGGGCGGGCGGGCGATGATCCTGAGCCTTCAGGACGGCTACGACGCCTCGCGGCTGCTGCTGGGCTCGCTGTACAAGAACCTGGCCCCGCGCCTGGGGGGCGACTTCTACGTGGCCACCCCCTCGCGCGACATGTTCCTGGCGATCAGCCGCGGACCCGACCGGTTCCTCAACCGGGTGCAGGGGCGCGTGGCCGAGGATTTCGCCCGGCTGCCGTACCCGATCACCGACAAGCTGTTCTACGTGACGCGGGACGGCGTCGCGGGCACCTTCGGGCAGGCCGCGTAGCGGTCGGGGGCGGCCGGCTGCGGGGGGC
>JACVCL010000064.1 GCA_016742075.1 Phycisphaerales bacterium | reverse complement strand
CCCCCGCACCCCTCACGCCGGGCCCGATGCCCCCGCAGGCGCACCGCCGGACTCAGGGGCACCGCCCATGTGCCGGCGCACCTCCAGCTCGAGCTCGGCCATGCGCAGCGGCACGATGACCACGAAGCTGTCGATCGCGAAGGCCACCACCTCGCCCAGCCCGCCGGGCCCGCGGGCGATCGGCTCCATCATGCCCCACGGCAGCGACATCGCCGCCGCCCCCGCCAGCCGCCCCAGAGAACCCGAAGTGCCCGGCGCGTACTCCAGGTGCAGGTGGCCCGAGTCGGCCGACCAGCGGATCTGGAACTCGCCCCCACCGGCCATCTGCCACACGTAGAACGGCAGGAAGAGCACCCGCATCAGCACGCCAAGGCAGCCGATGCGCGTGTTCATCGCCTCGAACTTTGCCCGGGAAAGCAGCCGCACGCTGCCGAACCCGCCCGATGCATCCGGCTCAGCGGGCTGCGCCGGGAATCGCTCGGCGATGCGCTTCCACACGCCCGTCGAGGCCTCGATGAGGTTCGACACCAGGGCGATCGCCCCCACGCCGAGCACGAACACGGCGATGAGAAGCCAGGAGTACCAGTACATCGGCGGCTATCCCCGGTGGTCCGCGGCGTTCAGTGCAGGCCCGGGAGCCTCCCCGGGCTGGGTCGGCAGTGTATCGAGGGCCCGGCGCAGCGCGATCTCGCGTTGCGCCACCGCCGACGCGACCCACAGCGGGACGACCCCGGTCTCCAGCCGCACATCGTGCCGCCCCGCGGCCTCGACCGACGTGACCGCCGCCCACGGAATCGATAGCGGCGGGTGACCCAGGTGAAACGGCGGGATGATGCGAAGGTGCAGGTGGTCGTCGTCGGCCGCCCACTCCACAACGTTGTTGTACCCCAGCGCCCGCCAGCGCACGGCCACGCTCGTCAGCAGCCGCGCATACGCCACCCCGGGCCGCCCCGGAAACGCCCGGGCCAGGCGCGACCACCCGCTGATCGCGCCGATCGGCAGCATCACCGCCGCGGGCATCCCCAGCATCAGCACCGCGACCCCCGCCAGCACCGGCACGGCCCGCACGCCGCCGTGGGCGAGCACCAGCGCCGAGACCGCGGCCAGCGGCACCGCCGTCACCAGCACGAGCACGATGAGCACGCCGCGACGGGTCACCGCCCAGTTATAGGGGCCGCGGGCCCGCCGGCGCCCCGGCCCAGGCCGAACAGACCGGATAGACCACCCGCCAACCGGCCCGTTCGTGGGATGTCGGCCCCCCCATCCTTGGAGGGCCGAGGAGTGTTTCCGATGCTCGGAGTACCCAACTTTCGGAGGACCCCCCCATGCAGAAGACCCGGACCATCGCACTCACGCTTCTCCTTGCCGGCGGGGCCGGCATGATGCTCTCGCCGGCGCCGACGCACGCCCGGCAGTCGGCCGACCCCTTCGCCCGTCTGCCCTCGTCGATCACGCTGACGGGCGTCGCCCGCGACTTCCGCGAGCGCGGCGTCACCAACGGCCACCCCGACTTCGAGCGCCAGCCCACCGGCGGCTTCGGCGTCTACAACCGCATGGTCCAGGACGACCTGGGCTCCGACGGCGCGCCCGTTTTCCGTTCCACCGGGCAGCGCGTCACCGGCTGGGCCACCGACCGCCAAGGCCGCCGCATCATCGGCAGCAAGTCCTACATCACCGCCCGTCAGGGCGACACCGACGTCACCCTGAGCACCACCGCCACCGGCGCCCTCACCACCCAGCAGAACTTCGACCAGTGGTACCGCGACGTGAACGGCACGAACGTCCGAATCGAGGTGCCGCTGAACCTCACGCGCATCCCCAACACCAACCGCTTTGTCTTCGACGACCGCCTCGACCCCTCCTTCAGCGCCATGGGCGGGTTCTGGCCTATCAACAACCAGGGCTTCGGCAACTCGGCCAACGACAACAAGAACTTCCACTTCACCTTCGAGATCAACTCGAGCTTCATCTACGAGGCCGGCGCCGGACAGACTTTCACCTTCGCCGGCGACGACGACATCTGGGTGTTCATCGACGGCAAACTGGTGATCGACCTCGGCGGCGTCCACGGCCGCGAGGAGCAGACCATCGAGGCCGACCGCCTGGGCTGGCTCGTCGGCGGCCGGCGCTACTCTCTGAAGATCTTCTTCGCCGAGCGCCACCGCACCGGCTCGAACTGCCGCATCGAGACGACCCTCAACCTGCAGTCCGAGGCCGTCCCGCCCCGCCTGACCGGGTGGCGAGAGCAGGAGCCGCGGTAAACTCCGCCGGGCAGACAGTTCCTGAGTCGCGATCGCTGATCCATCCTGAAAGCCAGACGAAACGCGGTTCAACAGCGAATCGCGTTTCGATTTTTTTTGATGTTGTGCTTGACTCAAGCATGGGATTGGGTTATTGGTAATCTGTGCTGGGTTTTGCGATTGGAAGGGGCTTTCCGGAGGCAACCCCGTGTCCAAGGCTTGGGTGATCCCGATCTGTGTGCTGGCAGAGGGGGGGTGGCCGGCGGTCGCGAGCACGCTCGAAGAATGGCTGGTGCGAGAGGCGCAGCGTGACGTTCTGCTTCTCGACAAGCCCGTCCTGATCGAATTCACGGTGGAGGCAGAAGATAATCGGCCCGAAATGCCGCTGGTCAAGGGGGAGGATCCCTCGGCAAGAAGGCTGGAGCCTCGCGGCCCGCTTCCTGCGGAAGAGCGGCAAGTGTGGCTCGGAGGGCCGGGGTACTGGCGCCAGAACTCCACGAAGTCTGGGAGCGCGAGTTACTGGGATTTCGCAGCGAGGCCGGATGGTGCGTGGTTTGTTTCGGTTCGTCCCCGTGCCCAAGGCGGCGCAATCGCACGGGTTGGGGGCCACGAAGCAATCAAGAACGGGCAACTCGGTGCGGTCCAGTCCGAGAGCGATCTTCGTGTAAGGCTCGGGTGGCTGACCGGCGGAGGGCTCCCGCTCATGCGGGATGCGGACTTCAAGCTCGTGTCATCCCGTCTCGACGGCGCATCGTGGACGGCAACATTCTTCAGTGCGAGATTGAACCGGCATGCCGAGTTTGGAGGTCGTTGGTCGGTTACTGAGAACCGCGGCTTCGTGGAGTGGCAGTTCGTTGGGGAGCGGCTGGCGGATGGAGGATTCAAGGATCTCGCTAAGACATCGCTTGGTGGATGGCGTCGCGACCCCGTCCTCAATACATGGGTCGCGGGATTTGTCCTGGAGATGGACACCGCAGTCGGAACGCACACCCGGTGCACATGGGGACGTGCTCGGGTGTTGGAGCCGGTTGAGCTCGATCGGGTGACCAAGCCGCCGACCGAGAATGGCTCCGATGCTGTTCGCGGCCAGGTCTCATTCACCATGTTCGAGCGGGTCGATGGCGCCGAGATTCCGCCTTCGCTCTCCGGGTTCCGCGGCGCCTCCGGAAGCGCGGGCGGGATCCCGCGTGCTCCGAGAGGCATGTCTTGGGCTTCGACGCTGGCGTGGGCAGGTCTGATCGTTGGGGTAGGCGCTCTGCTATGGAGTCGGCTTCGGTCCCGCGCCGCTGCGTAGGCGGTGCGGAGGTCTCTGGAGGTGTCGCAATACAGAAGGAGAGTCGCGTGCAAAACAGCAAATTCAAGGTCTTCCTGGCGAGCGTAGCTGCTGTGGCTGGGCTGGCCGGGCTTGGTGCTATGGCGTACGGGCGAGGAGAGTTCGAGATCACTCAGTGCTGGCAGCTGCCTCTCGAGCCCGTCAGTGCGTGCGGACTTCTCCCCAGCCCGCCAACCACAACCCGACAGTGCGGAGTCCAGCCCTGTCCGGATGTCATCTCCCAGAATTCGAACGTGTTCCGTGCCGTGCCGAACACTGATGGGCCGGGCCGTCGCGATGTTCTCAACCTTGAAGAGGACCCAGCACCCGGATGCCGCTGGCGTCGCTTCTCATGCAATAGTTTCGGTCAGTGCGTCGCTGGAAATAAGTTTCATGTGCCCGTGTTTCAGCAGGGCGTCGGTGGCCCGCCGTGCTGACGCCGGTCCGTTCGAATGAATTGAAGCAAGCCACCGGAGCGATCTGCTCATGATGGTGCGTCGGCGCAGTCTGGGCATCACGATCGTGGAAGTGCTGGCGGTCGCCGGCATCATCGCGGCGCTGTTGGCGCTGCTGATGCCGGCGATCGCTTCGGCGCGAGCCCGTGCGGAGTTCGCGGTCGGCCTGTCGCGAGCCAGGCAGCACGTCCAAGTCATGGGCATGTACGCCGTCGATTTTCGGGGCGTCTATCCGATGCTGGCCCGGCCCGATCAGCCTTGGACGCTCATCGGAGCGCCGGACAATCCGTTGTGGGTACGTTTCTTCGATGTCGGCTATCTGTGGCGTGTCGGCTTGGCCGCAAGGTACTACGACGTAAGGCCATCTGATCCAGTTTTCCATATGCCCGGAGCAGATCCCCGCAGAGGATTCCTTTACTCGTATACGCTCTTCACGGATTGGCGGTTCTGGACTTGGGATATGCGAGGCGGAACAGAGCAGTGGCGATCGGTTCGCCTCGACGAGGTCAGATATCCGTCGAACAAGGGCGTCTTCATCAGCGTGTATCCGTGGTACGACCGTCCGGAGCTGCCTCCGCGAGCATGCGTGGCGTTCGCCGATGGCTCGGCGGACTTACCCGAGCCGTCCGAGTTCCTCGAGTACTACCCCAGTTCGAGCCCGGAGTTCCCCTGGGCTGGGTGGAACTGGGCCGGTCCTGTATTGACGACGATCAACGGTTTTCGCGGACGCGACCGCTGAAGAAATCTGAGGTGAGCCGCGTTGCGGTATCCTGCCGCGATGAGCCCTGCTTTCTTGGTGTCTCTCGGGTCGCTGGCCGCGCTCCTCGCCGTGGCCGGCTCGTCGGCCGGGCAGCCTGCGCCGGCCCCGGCGGCGGGGGCGAGAGCGGGGGATCAGGTGGGGGGGCTTCCGAGGGCCACGCGGTCGGAGGTGATGGCCCCCCGCGCCATGGCGGCGACGAGCCACCCGCTGGCCACGCAGGCGGCGCTCGAGGTGATGAAGGCCGGCGGCTCGGCCGTCGACGCCGCGATCGCCGCCAACGCCTGCCTCGGGCTCATGGAGCCCACCGGCTCAGGCATCGGCGGCGACCTCTTCGCCATCGTGTGGGACCCCGAGAGCAGCCGACTGCGCGGCTACAACGGTTCGGGTCGTTCCTCGGCCGGGGCCACCTTCCAGCAGATGAAGGCCGCGGCCGCCGCCCGGGCGGGCCACGCGCGAGAGCATCTGGCCAGCGTGCCCCCCGAACGCCGCGCCGAGCAGATTCCCGCCTTCGGGCCGCTCCCCGTCACCGTGCCCGGCTGTGTCGACGGCTGGTTCGCCCTGCACGGCCGGTTCGGGCGGCTGCCGATGAGGGATGTGCTCGCCCCGGCCATCCGCTACGCGCAAGATGGCTTCCCCATGGCCCCGGTCATCGCCGAGGCGTGGGCGGCCTCAACACGCCGGTTCGAGGGCTTCCCCAACGTCGCCGAGCAGTTCACCCTCGCCGGCCGGGCCCCCCGGGCGGGTGATATCTGGCGGAACCCGAACCTCGCGGCGGTGTACCAGAAGCTCGCGGCCGAGGGACGCGGGGCGTTTTACGGCGGCGAGGTGGCAAAGATCGTCGGCGCGTTCATCAAGGAGCAGGGGGGGTTCGTCTCGGCCGACGACCTGGCGTCGCACCGCGGCGAGTGGGTCGAGCCCGTCAGCGCCCGATACCGCGGCTGCGACGTGTGGGAACTGCCCCCCAACGGTCAGGGCATCGCGGCCCTGCAGATCCTCAAGATCATGGAGGGCTACGACGTCCGCGCGATGGGCTGGGGCAGCGCCGACTACGTCCACGCCATGGTCGAGGCCAAGAAGCTCGCCTTCGAAGACCGGGCCCGCTACTACGCCGACCCCGCCTTCGCCGCGGCACCAGTCGCGCGGCTCATCAGCGACGGCTACGCCGCCGAGCGCCGCGCACGAATCGACATGACCGCCGCCGCGAAGGCCCCGGAGCCCGGCGTCATCCCCGCCGGGGCCGACACCGTCTATCTCACCACCGCCGACGAGCGGGGCATGATGGTCTCGCTCATCCAGTCCAACTACCGCGGCATGGGCAGCGGCATGGTGCCGCCCGGGCTGGGCTTCATGCTGCAGAACCGCGGCGAGCAGTTCGCCCTCATCGAGGGCCACCCCAACGCCTACGCCCCGGGCAAGCGCCCCTTCCACACGATCATCCCGGCGTTCATCACCCGCCAGGGCAAGCCGTGGCTGAGCTTCGGCGTCATGGGCGGCGCCATGCAGCCCCAGGGCCACGCCCAGATCGTCATGAACCTCATCGACTTCGGCATGACCCTCCAGCAGGCCGGCGACGCCCCGCGCATCCACCACGACGGCTCGACCGAGCCGCAGGGCGCCGTCCGCCCCATGACCGACGGCGGCGTGCTCAATCTCGAGCCCGGCTTCCCCGAGGCCACGCTGCGCGAACTGGCCGCGCGGGGCCACACGATCCGCCCGGCCAGCACGCCCACCTTCGGCGGATACCAGGCCATCCTGCGCGACCCCGCCACCGGCGCCTACACCGGCGCCAGCGAGAGCCGAAAAGACGGCCACGCCGCGGGCTACTGACCGCCCCTCAACCCCGGTCGCGGCCGCGCCGCCCGGGCGGTCATCACACCTCGTGGGCCATCTCCCAGCGGTCGGGGCTGCGCCACAGACGCGAGCGGAGCATCTCGCGCTCCAGCACGAACTCCTTGGGCAGGCGGTCGAGGAACTTGTCGAAGAGCTCCTCGTGCGACCGCGCCTCGGCGGCGCCGGCGTCGCGCCCCACCGACATCAGGTCGTGGAACGTCGCCGAGGGGAAGTCGATCCCCTTCCACTCGATGTCCTCGTAGCGGGGCATCCATCCCAGAGGGCTCTCGATGGCGAAGCCCCGCCCGTGCACCCGGTCCACGATCCACTTGAGCACCCGCATGTTGTCGCCGAAGCCCGGCCAGATGAACTTGCCCTGGTCGTTCTTGCGGAACCAGTTCACGCGGAAGATCCGCGGCGGGTTGTTCACGCGCCGGCCGATGTTCAGCCAGTGCGTGAAGTAATCGGCCATGTTGTAGCCGCAGAAGGGCAGCATCGCCATCGGGTCGCGGCGCATCGCCGCCTGGCCGATCGCCGCCGCGGTGGCCTCCGAGCCCATGGTCGCCGCCAGGTACACGCCGTGCGACCAGTTGAACGCCTGGAACACCAGCGGCATGTCCTTGCTCACCCGCCCGCCGAACACGAACGCCGAGATGGGCACCCCCGCCGGGTTCTCCCACTCGGGGTCGATGCACGGGCACTGGCTGGCCGGGGCCGTGAAGCGCGCGTTGGGGTGCGCCGCCGGCCGCCCGCAGCCGGCCGTCCACTCCTCGCCCTTCCAATCGATCAGGTGCGCCGGCGGCTGATCCGTCAGCCCCTCCCACCACACGTCGCCGTCGTCGGTCAGCGCCACGTTCGTGAAGATCGTGTTCTTCGCGATCGACGCCATCGCGTTGGGGTTGCTCTTGGGGTTGGTGCCCGGGGCCACGCCGAAGAACCCCGCCTCGGGGTTGATCGCCCGCAGCGCGTTCTTGTCGCTGCTGCGCTTGATCCACGCGATGTCGTCGCCCACCGTCGTCACCTTCCACCCCTCGAAGCCCTTCGGCGGCACGAGCATCGCCAGGTTGGTCTTCCCGCACGCGCTCGGGAACGCCGCCGCCAAGTACGTCTTCTCACCCTGCGGCGACGTGATGCCCATGATCAGCATGTGCTCGGCGAGCCAGCCCTCGTCGCGGGCCATCACGCTCGCGATACGCAGCGCCAGGCACTTCTTGCCCAGCAGCGCGTTGCCGCCGTACCCCGATCCGTACGACCAGATCTCGTAGGTCTCGGGAAAGTGCACGATGTACTTCTTGGCGATGTCCGGCTCGCACGGCCACGCCACGTCCCTCTGCCCCGGCGCCAGCGGCGCCCCCACCGAGTGCATGCACGGGATGAACGACCCGTCGGCCCCCAGCGCCTCCAGCACCTTCGAGCCGATCCGCGTCATGATCCGCATGTTCACCACGACGTACGGGCTGTCGGTGATCTGCACACCGATCTTGGCGATCGGCGAGCCGATCGGCCCCATGCTGAACGGGATCACGTACATCGTCCGCCCGCGCATGCACCCGTCGAACAGCCCGTGCATCGTCTTCCGCATCTCGTCGGGCGCCGCCCAGTTGTTCGTCGGGCCCGCGTCGTGCTTCACCGCCGAGCACACGTACGTCCGCTCCTCAACCCGCGCCACGTCCGACGGATGGCTCCGCGCCAGGTAGCACCCCGGCCGCTTCGCCGGGTTCAGACGGATGAACGTCCCGCTCTTCACCATCGCCTCGCACAGCCCGTCGTACTCCGCCTGCGAACCGTCCGCCCACACCACCCGCTCGGGCTTGCACAGCGCGGCCATGTCGTTCACCCAACCCGCGAGTTTCGCGTGGCGGGTCGGGGCGTGCTCAAGGGTCTTGCTGCTCATCGATCGCCTCCTCCGTTGTCCGCCCGGCGGCGCCGGCGCGGGGGCCACGGAAGGGGCACCCGAAAACGGGTGGCGGCAAAGTCATCGGGCCGCCGCGGGAATGCCCCTCGCGAGGCCGGGTCTGGCTGTCGCCAATGTACGGCAACCAGATGCGAGCGGCAACGCCGCCGGCACCCCCAATACGCCCGGAATTCCGCCCGATCCGCCCGAATCGCGACCACCCCCGACGCACCATCGTCCAGACCGGCCGGAACAACCAGCGCCCGTTTGAGTCCGGGCGCTTGACACAGGCCAAATCGTTGTATATACTACTTCCGTGGACCGCACCCTGCCCAGCCCCGAGAACGTCCTCCGCCAGATGCCCTGCCTCTGCGGCCTCTTTCAGCTGGCCAGCCGCTCAATCAGCCGCGTCTACAACGAAGAGTTCCGGGGCCTCGGCCTCGGCGCGACCCAGCACGCTGTGCTGAAGCTGCTCAAGGGCGTCGGCCCCATGGCCATGGGCGAACTCGGCGAACGCCTGCTTCTCGACAAGACCACCGTGAGCCGCAACCTGAAGATCCTCGAGCGCAACGGCTGGGCCGCCGTGGAACGCGGCGACGACGAGCGCCGGCGCATCGTCGCGATCACCCCCAAGGGCGCCGCCAAACTGGCCGAGGCGCGCCCCGCGTGGGAACGCGCCCAGGAGCGCCTGCGGGCCGCCCTGCCCGCCGGCGACTTCGAGGCCCTCCGAAAGCACCTGCCCGGCGTCGCGATGGCGGCGCTGAACGCGTAGTTTTTGTCCGCCGCAATAGTTGTATCTACAACCAGGAGCCCCCGATGCTCTTCGTCGCCCTCCGCATGCTCACCTTCGACACCGCCAAGTACCTCGGCCTCATCTTCACCGTCGCCTTCTCGACCTTCCTGATCTCCCAGCAGGCCTCGGTCTTCGCCAGCCTCATGACGCGGACCACCAGCCAGATCCGCGACGTCTCCGACGCCTCGGTCTGGGTCGCCCACCCCGAGCACCGCTACATCGACGAGATCAAGCCCCTCTCCGAGAACGCCCTCACCGAGGTCCGCGGCGTCGAGGGGGTCAAGTGGGCCGTCCGCCTCTACCGCGGTCTCTCCCGCGCCAAGGCCGCCGACGGCAACTTCCGCACCTGCATCACCATGGGCGTCGACGACACCACCCTGGTCGGCCTGCCCCGGAAGATGGTCCTCGGCGACCCGCAGGCCCTGCGCCAGCCCGACGCCGTCTTCCTCGACCGCTTCGGCTACTCCTTCTTCTTCCCCGGCCAGGACTTCCGGCTCGGCGCCGAGCTCGAGCTCAACGACCGCCGCGCCGTCGTGGCGGGCATCGTCGACTCCTCGGCCCCCTTCGTCACCTTCCCGGTCATCTACACCCGTTACTCGCTGGCCCTCACCTACGCCGGCCAGGAGCGCAACACCCTCAGCCTCATCCTCGCCGAGCCCGAGAGCGGCATCACGCCCAAGCAACTGGCCGAGCGCATCCACGCCCGCACTGGCCTGACCGCGATGGACGCCGAGGCCTTCGGCTGGCAGACCATCTGGTTCTACGTCCGCAACACCGGCATCCCCGTCAACTTCGGCGTCATCATCGCCGTGGGCATCGTCGTGGGCACGGTCGTCGCCTCCCAGACGCTCTACCTCTTCACGCTCGACAACCTCCGCCAGTACGCGGCCCTCAAGGCCATCGGCGTCCGCAGCGCCACCCTGGCCGGCATGGTGCTGGTCCAGTCGTCGGTGGTCGGCTCGATCGGCTTCGGGTTCGGCGCCGCCATGTGCGTGTCGTTCTTCTTCTTCACCCGAAACATGCCGCACCTCCGCGGGTTCATCACCCACTCCGAGATCCTCGTCGGCACCGCCGCCCTCATGGCCCTCATCGTCGTCGGCGCGAGCCTGCTCAGCGTCCGCCGCGTCGTCGCCCTCGAGCCCGCCACCGTGTTCCGCTGAACCACCACCCGGAACCCAAGGAGTTCACCATGACCGTCGAGCACGCCATCCGGGTCGAAGGGGTCGAGAAGGAATTCGGCTCGGGCTCCAGCGCTGCCATCGCCCTGCGCGGCGCAACGCTCACCGTCCCCTTCGGAGGCATCACCATGCTCGTCGGCCCCAGCGGCTGCGGCAAGACCACCCTGCTCTCGATCATCGCCGGCCTGCTGCGGCCCACACGCGGCGCCGTGCGCCTCCTCGGCCGCGACCTGCTCGCGATGTCCGACCGCGCCCAGGTCGACTTCCGCCGGCGGTCCATGGGCTTCATCTTCCAGCAGTACAACCTCCTGCCCTCGCTCTCCGCGGCCGAGAACGCGTCCGTGGGGCTGCTCGCCGCCGGCGTCCCGCGCCGGGCCGCGGTCGGTCGCGCTGCGGCCCTGCTCTCCGATCTGGGCCTGGGCCAGAAGCTCGACAGCCTCCCCCGCACCCTCTCGGGCGGCCAGCAGCAGCGCGTCGCGGTGGCCCGCGCCCTCGCACACGACCCCAGCGTCGTGCTCTGCGACGAGCCCACCGCCGCCCTCGACGGCGCCAGCGGCCGAGCCGTGATGGAGATGATGGCCGCGATCGCCGTCCGCCCCGATCGCGCGGTGCTCATCGTCACCCACGACAGCCGCATCTTCGACTTCGCCCACCAGATCGTCCAGATGGAAGACGGCCTCATCACCGCCGTCGAGCAGCGTGCCAACCCCGCCACCCCCACCCCCGCGCAGGCCGCCTGAGCCCCTCACGCCCGAAAGGACACCCGCATGTACCGCTCGCCTCTGCTCAACAAGGCCGTCATCCCCGTCCTGGCCGTCGGGTCGCTGGCCTACGCCGTGTACGCCACCGCCGTCATGCGTCCTGTGCACGAGACCGTCGCCCCGCTGGCCCCGCCGCCCGAGCGCCCCTTCCCCCGCGCCGTCGCCGCCGTGGGCATCGTCGAACCCGCCAGCGAGCTCGTCGCGGCCGCGCCGCGCGTCGCCGGTTCCATCAGCACAGTGCACGTCGCCGCCGGCCAGCGGGTGAAGGCCGGCGACCCGCTCTTCACCCTCGACGATACCGACCTCCGCGCCGAACTGGCCCTCCGCCGCGAGGCCGAGCGCGTCGCCGCCGCCAGGCTCGACCGGCTCCGCGCCATGCCCCGGCCCGAGGATGTCCCCATCGCGCGGGCGGCGCTCGACGAGGCCCTGGCCCGCCTCGAAGACGCCCGCCTGCGCCTCGGCACGATCGAGGCGGTCACCGACCGCGGCGCCGTGAGCGACGACGAGCGCAACCAGCGCCGCCAGGCGGTGGCGCGGGCCCAGGCCGAGGCGGCCGAGCGCCGGAGCGAACTCGACAAGCTCCTCGCCGGCGCCTGGAAGGAGGACCTCGCCGTCGCCGAGAGCGAGCGGGCGATGGCCCGCGCCGCCGCGGCCCGCACCGAGGCCGACATCGACCGCCTGACCACCCGCGCGCCGATCGACGCCGTCGTCCTCCGGCTCACCGCCCGGGCGGGTCAGTACGCCCCCGCCGGCGTGCTCGAAGAGCCGCTGGCCACTCTCGGCAGCGACGGACCGCTGCACATCCGCGCCGACGTGACCGAGCACGACATCCCGCGCGTGCGCTCCGGCGCCGCCGCCGTCGCGATGCCCCGCGGCGACGCCGGCGAGAAGATCCGGCTCCGCTTCGTCCGCGTCGAGCCGCTCGTCACGCCCAAGCGCGCCCTCTCCGGCTTCGCCCAGGAGCGTGTCGACACCCGCGTGATGCAGGTGATCTTCGCCGTCGAGACACCCGACGCCGCGCTGCTCGTCGGCCAGCAGGTAGATGTGTTCATCGACGAAGCCGGCGGCGCCTGAACGGCCGCGCGGCCAATCCCCGACATCCCGTCACCCCCACCCCCACCCCCACCAAGCCCCCACC
>JACVCL010000063.1 GCA_016742075.1 Phycisphaerales bacterium | reverse complement strand
GCCCCACCGCCAGCCACACCCTCGCGGCGCACCACCGCCCGCCGCAGCTCCTCGACCTTCGACGCGGGCATCGCCAGCAGACCGCTCAGCCCCGCCGCGTCGCGCTTCTCGAAGGCCTCCATCACCCGGGCCGTCAGCCCGTCGGTCGCGTGCGGCCGGGGCACCAGCGGCTCGATGACCACCGGCGGGCCCAGGCCCTTCCCGCCGCGGTACAGCTGCGCGTACAGCACCCGCGGGCCCGACGGACCCGGCCGGAACAGCACCGGGAACAGCGAACCCAGGTCGACCTCGCCCGTGCGCACCCGCCGGACCGCCACCGGCCCCTCCTGCCCGGGGGCGTGCAGGCGCACCTCCAGCGGGGCCTCCTGGCCCTCCTCGCCCGCGGCGGCCGACACCTTCACCATCGCCGGCCGGTTCACCGGCGCGTACACGCTCAGCGGCGCCATCTGCGCCAGCGCCGCGCCACCCCCCCACGCCCCCGCGCACACCCACGCGGCCATCGAGATGATCACGGCGATCCCAGTGCGCATCCGGTTCAACCTCGGCCACCGGCGGCCCCGCCGGCGGATATCCCGCCGAACACGGTACCGCCCCGGGGCACCTCCGGTTGAGCCACCCCGCGCCGCCATGGCCTTCAATGGTCTTTCACCGCCCCGCGTTCACGCCGCCGCCGCCGCCGGGAGCACGAAGGCCGTCGTTCCCGTCGGAGTCCAGCACGTCCCACAGCCGGTCGAACCCCGGCACGGGGTCCTCGGACATCCCGGGAATCAGCTCACCCCGCAGCGACGACCAGATCAGCCGCCGCGAGTCGCTGAACCACGACACCGACATGTCGGCCTTCAGCATGTTGTTGCCGACCACGTGGTTGTAGTCGTCCTGCGTCCGCATGCCGTCGGCCACGAGCGTGGTGTACGGCGTCATCTTCGACAACTGCCGCGTGTTGCCCGGGATCCGGTAGTGGAAGTTCGACGCGATCGCCTCGTCCATCGGCGTCTTCCACGCGCCGGCGTACCGCGTCCACGTGTGCGCGCCCTTGTGGCTCGGGCAGTAGAAGATCTCCGGCTGCGTCACGTACTCCTTCGCCGCCAGGATCCCCAGCCCATCCCACGCGGCGCCACCCACCGCCCGCATCGTCGTCCGCTGGCCGCTCGACACCCGCGCGAAGATCATCTCCTCGGGCGCTCGCTTGCCCGCGTCGGAATTCTCGAACACGCTCGGCGGCACGCGGTCGCGGTTGTCGTACGCGTACATCTGCGTCGACATCCCGACCTGCCGCATGTTCGACGCGCACTTGATCCGCCGCGCCGCCTCCTGCGCCGCCGACAGCGACGGCAACAGGATCGCCATGAGCACCGCGATCACCCCCAGCGACACCAGAATGTCGACCAGCGAGAACCCCCGCACCGCCCGCACCCGACCCCGCCCGCCCGCCGAGTCAGCAACGCCGCCGGGGCGCACCCACCGCCAGCGGTTCTCAGACACTCCCATCGCACTCGTCGCGGAGCGATGCTTCATCCAATCAACCACCTCGGCGGACCCTTCCGGGCCCAACCTGAATATAGTCGGTTTCCCGCCCCGGGCCAGTGGAAACCCGAATACCGGACGGGCCAAAATGCCTGTACGCACAATGTTCGGGGATCGCCCGAATACGGGCATTCCGGATACCCTCATCCGGCAATCGGCAGCAACCGCGCGGCCGGGGCCCGCGTATCGCTCCCCGTCCGACGCAGGCAAGGATCGGTCACGGTGGCCCGAAAGTCCCCCTCCCCATCCCAGCCGGGCGACCCGGATCTGGCGCTCATGCGCCGTGTCGCCGCCGATGACCAGAAGGCCATCGAGCAGCTTTACGACCGTTTCGGCCCCCTCGTCTACCGCATGGCCGTCCAGTCCATGCCCAGCAAGGCCGAGGCCGAGGACGTGGTTCAGGAGGTCTTTGTGAGGCTCTGGCGCACGGCAGGCCGGTTCGACCCCCAGCGGTCTCAGCTCGTCACCTGGGTGATGCTGCTGTCCCGCCGGCACATGGTCGACCGCCTCCGCCGCGTGCAATCCCGCGTCAAGCCCGGCGTTCTCGAGGAAGCCCGAACAGGGGCCGCCCCCAACGACCGCACCCGCGTTTCCGAAGAAACCCGCGAGCAGATCGCCGAAGTCCTCAAACGCATCGACGCCCTGCCGGAACTCCAGAAGATCGTCGTCACCCGCGCCTATCTGGGCGGGCAGACCCTCAAGCAGATCGGGGCCGAACTCAACGTGCCCCTGGGAACCATCAAGTCCGCACTCAGCCGAGCCCTCGTCCGCCTCCGCGAGCGCGTCCCCGGAGAGGAACTGACCGCATGAGCCGCATGTCCGACCGTGAACTCTGGGAGCTCGCCTCGCTCGACGCCCTCGGCCTGCTCGACGACGCCGATCGCGCCGGCTACGACCGCGCCTTCCGCGCCGCCCCGCCAGCCCTCCAGCTCCAGATCCGCGCCGAGCAGTCACGCTTCTCCGAGGGCCTCGGCCTGCTCCCCGACGTCGACCCGCCAGCCTCCCTCAAGCCCCGCGTGCTCGCCGCCGTCCGCGGCGCCATCGAGGCCCTCGCCGAGCCCGTCGCCGACCCCGCCGACCCCGTCATCGCACGAATCATGCCCGAGCCGCGCAGGCCCTGGTGGAACTCCACCGCCGTCTGGCGCGCCGCCGCCATCGGCATGGCCACCGCCAGCATTGTCATGACCGCCTTCTTCTGGCGCATGGTCGACGAGAACCGCCAGATCACCTCCCTCATCGCCTCCTCAGCGCTCACCCACGACCTCCAGAAGATCTCCCCCTCCTTCGCCGAGCTCATGCTCTCCCCCAATCGGCGCGAGGTCGCCCTCGCTCCCGCCGCCGAGGATGTCCCCTCAAACCTCTCCGCACGCCTCTTCCTCAACACCGAAACCAGCAAGGCCGTGCTCATCGCCCGCAACCTCCCCACCGCCTCCGGCACCTACACCCTCGTCCTCGAAGAGCCCGACGGCTCCCGCACCCGCGTCCAGCAGTTCGAGGCCACCGGCGGCGTCGTCCCCGTCGAAATCTCCGGCCTCAACGAGGCCGCCCTCGGCCGCCTCGCCCTCCTCGGCCGCGACCCCGCCACCGGCGCCGAACGCGTCCTCCTCCGCTCCAAGCTCGCCTGAGCCCCCATCCCGATCTGTCCCGCGCGCTCACTCTCCCGAAGCGCACGATTCCCACGCCGGCCCGCCAAGAAGCGCGCCGGCGTGTTGTTTTTTCCCGCCGCTCCGCAAGCCCCCCACGCCCCCGGCCGCCTCAGGCGTACACGTCCACCCGCCCACACCCCGCCGAGCCGCCGCAGCGGTTCACCTGCCGACCCACCTCCGCCGCGGCCTCGATCAACTGCACCGCCGCGTCGCCCTCCGCCTTCGCCTGGTCCTGAGCCAGGCGGGCCACCCGCACCGACACCTGGTCGCTGATCTGGGCCTGCATCATGGCCGAAGCGCTCGCGGCGGTGATCTCCATGTCACCTCCATCGGCCCGCCGAACCGCCCCTCAACCGTCCGTCCGGGAAAACCGCACCCAAGCGCGATTATCGGACGGCCCCCAACCCAACCGCCTATCCAATCGTCCGCCGCCCGAAATCCAGGCCCATCGCCTTCTTCGCCAGGAACAGCGTCTCTTCCGCCACCGCGTTGGCCTTCTTCACGCCGCGGCGGATCACCTCGTGCACCATCGCCTCCCCCTCGGGCCCCTCCAGACGCGACCGGCGCTGCCGCATGGGCTCCAGCAGCGCGTTGATGGCCTCGCCCAGCTCCTGCTTCACGTGCCCGTCGCCCAGGTTGTCGCCCGCGGCGTAGCGACGCTTGATCTCCTCCGCCCGCCCGCGCTCGATGAACGCGTCCACGAACTTCATCAGCACGTTGTTCACATCCCCCGGCTCGGTCGGGCTCTGCCGGCCGGTCGTGATCTTATTGAGCTTCTTCTGAACCGTCTTGGCGTCGTCGTACAGAAAGATCGCGTTCCCCAGGCTCTTGCTCATCTTGTTCACGCCGTCCAGGCCCGGCAGCCGCGCCACCCGCCCGATCTTCGCCCGCGGCACCGGGAACAGCCCACCGGCCCGCGCGTGCTCCTCGGCCGGAACCCGGTTCCCCACCCCGCAGTACATCTGGTTGAACTTCAGCGCCACGTCGCGGCACATCTCGATGTGCGCCTCCTGGTCCTCCCCCACCGGCACCAGCTCGGGCCGGAACGCCAGAATGTCGGCGCACTGCCCCACCGCGTACATCGGGAACCCGAACGGGTACGTGTCCCCCAACTGCTTGGCCTCGATCTCGGTCTTCAGCGTCGGGTTCCGCATCACCTTGTTGAACGGCAGCAGCATCGCGAACAGGAACGTCAACTCCGCGATCGCCGGGATCTCGCTCTGCAGCACGAACGTCGACCGCTCGGGGTCCAGCCCCACCGCCAGCCAGTCCTTCACGATCCCCACCGTGTTCGCCCGGATCTCCGCCGGCTTCTCGGCCAGCGTCGTGAACGCGTGCACGTTGGCGATCAGGAAGTAGCAGTCGTACGACCCCTGCAGCGCCAGCCGGTTCTCCAAAGACCCCACATAGTGCCCCAGGTGCAACCCCGTGCTCGTCGGCGTGTCGCCCGTCAGGATCCGCGCCCGGCCCGAAGCCCCGGCCGCCGGCCCCGACCCCGCTGTGTGCGTCGTATCACTCATGCCCCCAGCATATCCGAACGGACTGCGTACAGATGAGCGGTCTCCGAAGAATCGAACATCACTCTTGCCATCCACCGAAACCGGCGATAGGTTGCTCATGGGATGAGACTTCCGGGACCATCCAGCAACTATTTTGCCGGCCAGCCCGCCCCGTTCCGAGCAGGCGGCTTCACCCTCATCGAACTCCTCGCGGTCGTCGGGGTGCTCTCCATCCTCCTCGCCCTCTTCCTGCCCGCCATCGGCGGGGCGAAAGACGCCGCGACACGCACGGCCCACGCCCAGCAGATCCGCCAGTACGCCGCGCTCATCGAAATGTACACCACACTCTCGGATGGGTACTTCCCCCTATACGACCCGAAGTCTGCGGGCGAATCGGCCGGGAAGTGGTACAGACCGCTGATCAAGGCCGGCCTCGCCGAGTCCCGGCGCGAGTTCATCTTCTCCGGCCACGATCTCGAGAGCTACCCTGCCGCGCACATGGGCACGGCGTTTGTCGCCGAGCAGTCGGTCTTTGATCCGGAGGGCGTGCCGCTGCCGCAGGACACCATCTTGCCCCCAGCCCGCGTCCGCGCCAGCCAGGTGCGCCAGCCGAGCGACAAGGGCATTCTTTTTTCTACTAAGGTGCCGACTCCTGACTACTACAAGGCTTGGTGCTGCCTCCCCGCCGCCCCCCTCGGGCCCGTGGCCTATGTCGACGGCAGCGCTGTCATCGCCCGCTGGACCGACCTTCTCCCGGGCGGCTGGCTCCGGGTCAGAGGTCCGATCGGCTACCCGGTCTGGACAACCTGGAACGGTGTGCGCGGCGTCGATCGTGCCACAGGTGTTCCGCCATTCTCCATTCCCAAGCACTGAGTGCCTCCGAACATCGCACGTTCACAACGAAAGAGAGGACGCCATGCGCCGGTTCATGTTCCCCACCGCTCTTTTCCTGATGTCCTTCACCGCGGCCGCGACCGACTGCTACGTGAGGAACGATGCCTGCGCCACCCAGGGCATGGGCGGCGGATGTTGCGGCGAGGCGTTCACGTACTGCCCTCAGAGCCGGGTTCTGGGCACAGGCCTTGACGCGTTGAAAGGGCCGCTCGATGATCCGACGCCTGCGAGTTGCCAGACCTTTACGACCACCCACGGACTGGTCACCGTGCCATGCAACACGGTCGGTCAGTTCCCAACGTACATACAACTGCCATGTCGGCCCGCGGGCTGCACACAGAACGAGTGCTGCCTCGTCCTCAAGACCGCCAGGCCCTCTCTGGGCGTCCAGTACAACATCGTGAAGCCGCCGAACAGCGCCGACAAGTGCGTGATCCCCCTGCCGCCGGAGGAATGACGTGACCACAGACCCTGGCCGTGCGTCCCGACGGCTTCGCCGACGCCTCTGGCGTCACGCGGTGTTCATGGTGGCGCTGGCCGCGCTCGCGTGCATCAGCCTCCCGGTCCCCGCCGCGCCCGCAGCCCTGCCGAAGCTTCAGGAGTTGCTGGCATTTCTCCGCCAGCGGCTCCCTTCGTCGGGGGTCGTAGAAGCGTTGTTCGATCAACCCGGTGCGGCGAGTGTCCGTGAGTTGATCGTCTTCGATGTCGGGTTCGGATCCTTCTACAGCGCCGGCACGACCCCGACTGTCGGCGGCGCCGAGGTGTTCGGACTCTCCGCGACTGGTCGCTCGTTCAACGCCCGCCTCGCATCAGGGGCACCCGAGATTCTGGGCGAGGAGCGCCACGACGACAGCGCCATCGAGGGTTTGCTCCCGTTCATCATCCTCTATGACCTCGTACGCCGCAAAGACCTCCAGGATCAGGCCACCAGCGTCGAACGCGCCGACGATGGCACGTGGACGATCGTGTTGTCCCTGCCCCAGCGCCTGCGGCGGCCGCCGGCGGTGCGCGATCCTGCGGTCCTGTCTCTGCTCAAGCCCGTCGACGTCGCCTACCGCATCAACTCCTCCGCACGCATCATCGCGCTGCGCTACGGCCCGCCCACCTCGCCCTGGCGCGAGGTGGAGTACCCGGCCGACACCGCATCCCCCGTGGCGCCTGTCGCGCGATCTACCGTGATTGTTGATGGACGCGAGCAGGTGTACCGCCGCCTCGTCAAATGGACCTTCACACCCACCTCCGACCCCGCCCCGTTCGAGCCCGACGCCGCCCTCGCCCGCGCCCGCACCGAAGTCCAGCCGCTCCCCGACGCCGACCCCGCCAAGAACAACCCCGCTTGGGACGGTGTGAAGATCGACCAGTGGACCAAGGACCGCGCCGCCGCCCTCGCCGCCAGCCCCACCGTGCCACGCAAGCCCCTCCCCTGGCTCAACATCATCCTCGGCACCTTCGGCGTCGCCGTGCTCGCCACTGCCGCCTTCCTCTGGCTCCGCCGCCGCGGCGCCGCCGCGTGAGCCGCACGCGGCCGACACCATCGCTCGCCAAACACATCGCCTCGCTCATGCCGCCAGCATATCCGAACGGACTGCGTACAGATGAGCGGTCTCCGAAGAATCGAACATCACTCTTGCCATCCACCGAAACCGGATGTAGATTGCTGACGTGAAGAACATTCCGGGACCATCCAGCAACTATTTTGCCGGCCAGCCCGCCCCGTTCCGAGCAGGCGGCTTCACCCTCATCGAACTCCTCGCGGTCATCGGGGTGCTCTCCATCCTCCTCGCCCTCTTCCTGCCCGCCCTCGGCGGGGCGAAAGACGCCGCGACACGCACGGCCCACGCCCAGCAGATCCGCCAGTACGCCGCGCTCATCGCGATGTACACCACGCTCTCGGACGGGTACTACCCGCTCATCGACCCAACATCTGTGGGCGCATCAACCGGTGCGTGGTACAAGCCGCTCATCAAGGTCGGCCTCGGCGAGTCACGCCGAGACTTCATCTTCTCCGGCCATCCACTCGATGGAACCCCCGCTGCGGGTATGGGCGCAACCTTTGTCACCGAGCAATCGGTCTTCGATCCGGCGCGCGCTCCGTGGCCGGAGGGGACGCTGCTGCCCGTAGGCCGCGTCCGCGCCAGCCAGGTGCGCCAGCCGAGCGACAAGGGCATTCTCTTTTCGAACAACGTGCCGACTTCTGAATACTACAAGGTTTGGTGCTGCCTTCCCGACGCCCCTCTCGGACCTGTGGCCTATGTCGACGGCAGCGCTGTCATCGCCCGCTGGACCGACCTTCTCCCCGGCGGCTGGTTCAGAGCAAGAGGCGACATCGGCTTTCCCGTCTGGACGACCTGGAACGGGGTCCGCGGCACCGATCGCGCCACGGGTTCTCCGCCGTTCCCCATCCCCAAAGACTGAGTGCCTCCGAGCATCGCACGTTCACAACGAAAGAGATGACGCCATTACGCCGTGTCACCCTCTGGGCTGTACACAGGGCAACTGCTGCCTGAGGGGCCCCGGGACTCGCATCGACGAAGACTTGACCGCTGTGTACCCGATCGCGAGGCCCAGGGATGATGCAGCGAAGTGCACGGCTGCTCTGCCGCCGGAGGATTGACGTGTCCAACCAACGCTGCCCCGTGTCCCGATCGCCCCGTGCAGCGCGTCGGCGCCACGCACTGCTCGCGTTCGCGCTGCTCTCGCTCGCGGCCATGTGCTCCGTGGCTCCCGCCTCCGCCGCGACCCCGGCGGCACTTCCCGATCTGCTCACGTTCCTCCGCCAGCGACTCCCCTCAACGGGCATCGTCGAGGCCACGTTCGATCACCCCAACAGACCGGGGATTCGAGAGTTCCTGTCGTTCGACATCGGCTTCGGCGCTTTCCTGGTCGCCGCGAATGTCCCGATGGCCAACGGCGCCTACGTCGTGGGTCTCTCGGCGACGGGCCGCTCGTACAGGGCCCCACTCACCTCCGGCGGCCCCGAGATCGTGAGCGAGTACCGGTACGACGACAGCGCCGTCCAGGACTTCTTCCCGTTCGTGATCCTGTACGACCTCGTACGCCGCAAAGACCTCCAGGATCAGGCCACCAGCGTCGAACGCGCCGACGACGGCACGTGGACGATCGTGTTCTCCCTGCCCCAGCGTCTTCGACGACCGCCCATGATGCGCGATCCCTCGGTCTTGTCTCTGCTCGAGCGCGTGGACGTCGCCTACCGCATCGACGCCTCCGCCCGCATCGTCGCGCTGCGCAACGGGCCGCCCTCCTCGCCCTGGCAGAACGTCGAGTACCCGTCCGACTCCACGTCGCCCCTGACGCCTGTCGCGCAGTACTCCTTGGACAGCAACGGCCGAGCGAAAGTCATCCGCCGTCTCGCCGGGTGGACCTACAAACCCGCCTCCGACCCCGCCCCGTTCGAGCCCGACGCCGCCCTCGCCCGCGCCCGCACCGAAGTCCAGCCGCTCCCCGACGCCGACCCCGCCAAGAACAACCCCGCTTGGGACGGTGTGAAGATCGACCAGTGGACCAAGGACCGCGCCGCCGCCCTCGCCGCCAGCCCCACCGTGCCACGCAAGCCCCTCCCCTGGCTCAACATCATCCTCGGCACCTTCGGCGTCGCCGTGCTCGCCACTGCCGCCTTCCTCTGGCTCCGCCGCCGCGGCGCCGCCGCGTGAGCCGCACGCGGCCGACACCATCGCTCGCCAAACACATCGCCTCGCTCATGCCGCCAGCATATCCGAACGGACTGCGTACAGATGAGCGGTCTCCGAAGAATCGAACATCACTCTTGCCATCCACCGAAACCGGATGTAGATTGCTGACGTGAAGAACATTCCGGGACCATCCAGCAACTATTGTGCCGGCCAGCTCGCCCCGTTCCGAGCAGGCGGCTTCACCCTCATCGAACTCCTCGCGGTCATCGGGGTGCTCTCCATCCTCCTAGCCCTCTTCCTGCCCGCCATCGGACGCTCCAAGACCACCGCGCAGCTCACCGCCCACGCCCAGCAGATCCGCCAGCACGCGGCCCTGCTGACGATGTACACCACCGTCTCCGACGGCTACTACCCGATCGCAGATCCGACCTCATCGGAGTACTGCATGATCGTCTGGTACCAGCCGCTGATCAAGGCCGGCCTGGCCGGCTCCTTCCGTGACTTCCAGTTCGTCGGGCAATCCGGCCGCGACCTGCCCACCTCCTACCTCAGCGCAAACTTTGTTGTTGAGCAGGCGATCTTCGACGCCTCGGCCACGCAGCCACCGACGGAGGACGAGTGGCCCGTCGCTCGAATCCGCGCCACGCAAGTCCGCCAACCGAGCGACAAGGGCATTCTGTTCTCGCTCGTCGTGCTTCCAGCCTCGAACTCTCCTCATTGGTGCTGCCTGCCGGAAGCCCCGCCGGGCCCCGTGGCCTACGCCGACGGCAGCGCCGTGGTCGCCCGATGGACCGACCTGCTCCCCGGTGGCCTGCTGCGTGTCCGAAACTGGGTGGGTTACGCGGTGTATTCAACGTGGAACGGCGTACGAGGGAGCGATCGCGCTTCCGGATCGCCGCCATTCTCTATGCCATGAACTGATGTCTCGCTCGGTCTCGGATTGGCGCGTCATGAGTCTCCTGATCGGCCTGATCGCCGCGGCTTCACTGCCCCCGCAAGCCAGCGAACGTGCTTGGCTTCGCGCCGGATCGACGGCCACACCACTGGGCAAATCCCTTTGCGCACCGGGCCGCTGCTGCCCCGTGTTCGAACCCCCGGAGGACTGATATGCGGCGAGTGCACCAAGACGAAGGACGCCCGTCACCGGTCATCCTCTGGCTCTTGTCGTGCGCCGCGTGCCTGCTCCTGTGCGGGCTCGCGCACGCCGCGGCCGACGCCGCAACACCCTCCCCCGCTCCGGCCAGACTCCCTGACCTGCTCCGCTTTCTTCGCGAGCGCCTGCCTTCTCAAGGTGTGGTCCGGGCGGAGTTCGACCGACCCGACGAACCCGACTACCGTCGCTTCGCCGCGTTCGATGTGGGCTTCGGCGCCTTCGTGCGCGCCGACTCCGGCGGCGGCGACGACGGCGGCCCGGTATGGGGCCTTTCCGTCGCCGGCTCGGCCTACGGCGGCCGTCTCACCGGCGGCCCTCCCCAGCCGGTCACCCACGGCGGGCTCCACGACTCGGCCGTCCAGTCGTGGTTCCCGTTCGTCATCCTTTACGATCTCGTCCGCCGCAAAGAGTTCCAGCAGCAGGCCACCGGCGTGGACCTCGACGAAGAGGGCGCGTGGACCATCACGTTCTCTCTGCCTCAGATGCAGCGACGGCTGGCGCCGAGCATCGACGCATCGACGCTGAAGCCGGTGGATGTCTCCTACCGCATCGACTCCCGTGCGCGCATCATCGCCGAACGCTACGGCCCTGCAACCTCGGCCTGGCGCACCATCGAATACCCCTCCGACTCCGCATCGCCGGTGGCCCCGATCGCCCTCTCCTCTACGACATTTCAAGGCCGTCAACTCATCACCGACCGACTCGTCGCGTGGACGTTCACACCCACCTCCGACCCTTCGATGTTCGAGCCCGAAGCCGCGCTCGCTCTGTCGAGGAAGAAGGTCAAGCCGGCCCTCCAGTCTGACCCACGGTGGACCGGCATGAAAGTGGACGACTGGGCCAAACAAGGCGCCGCCGCCCTCGCCGCCAGCCCCGGCGCCCGCAACAAGCCCCTCCCCTGGCTCAACATCACTCTCGGCACCTTCGGCCTCGCCGTCCTCGCCACCTCAGCCTTCCTCTGGCTCCGCCGCCGCGCCGCCGCCTGACCACCCTCCCCGACACCGACGCCACCTCAACACCAACCCTACCGTCACTTCTCTCGCCGTCCCCACACCACCACCGCCCCGCCGCTCTCAACCTCGCCCCCGCTCCCCCCGCCAACCTCCAACCCCGACCGCACGCCGCCGAACTTAAGCCCCGCCTCCTCCATCGCCTCCGCGAGTTCCCGCGGCGACCACAGCCGCCACCGGTACACGAACGCCGCCGGCAGCTCGCGCACCACCTCGCCACCCACCTCCACCCGGAAGTGCAGCGCGGTCTCCACCATCCCCGTCCGCCAGTCGCCGCCGCGCTGCTCCCAGGCGTACCGCACCACCGCGCTGCCGCCGCCGGCCAGCCGCAGCAGACGCGTCCGCGTCAGCCCGCCGGCGCCGAACGCCGTCGGACCTCCGTACGTGTCGCACACCAGCACCCCGCCCGGCGCCAGCCGCGCAGCGCACCGCCGCAGATACGCCAGCAGCACCCCGCGCCCGTGCACCTCGCCGATCGAGAAGTTGCCGACGAAGATCACTTCCGCCGCCTCTCCTATGCGCTCATCCGCCAGCACGTCGGCCTTCACGAACCCCACCGCCGAGGCGACCCCCTCCTCCCGCGCCCGCGCCTCGGCGTAGGCCAGCGGCGCCGCGTCGATATCCGCCGCCACCGCCCGCCCGCCCGGCACCAGCCGCGCCCACGCCCGGCTCACCGCCGCCGAGCCGCAGAAATCCTCCGCCAGCCGCGACGCCCCGCCGCCGTGGATCTCCCGCAGAAGACCCACCGCCGCCGGCGCATCCTGCACGCACAACTCGTACAGCGCGTGCCGATCGAACACCGCGCCCGCCGCCCCCAATCCATCCCCTCCCCCCAAGCCCTCCGCCGCGCCCGTCACGGCCGCACCCACACCGCGAGCCCCTCGGGCGTGTCGAATGTCACCGACCGCGCACTCTGGCTCAGCACCGTCCATCGCCGCACCGCCGCGGGCACCACCTTCGGCGGCTGACCCGCCCCGCGCGCCACCCGACGCTCGGGATCGCTGAACACGATCGCCGACCCATCCCGCTTCCACGTGCCATCCACCCGACC
>JACVCL010000062.1 GCA_016742075.1 Phycisphaerales bacterium | reverse complement strand
ATTGGGGGGTAGGGAGTGGGGGGCGGTCAGTCTTCGAGGGCGAGGCGCGAGAGCATTTCGACGCCGAGCGGGAGAGCGTCGTCGTTGAAGTCGAATCGCGGCGTGTGGAGGTTCACGGGCGGCGAGGCGTCGCCGGGGTGGAGGCCCAGGAAGAAGAAGCTGGCGGGGACGTGGCGGCCGTAGAAGGAGAAGTCTTCGCCACCCATGGTGGGGTGCTCGCGTTCGAGGACGCGGGAGTCGCCGAGTGCGCGGCGGGCGATGGTCCGGAAACGGGCGGTGGCGGCGGGGTGGTTGTGGGTGACGGGGTAGCCGGGCTGCCAGTCGAGCGCGGCCTCGGCGCCGAGCGAGGCGGCGACGCCCGAGACGATGCGTTTGAACTCGGTTTCGAGGAGGGCGCGGTTGGTGTCGGTGAGCGAGCGGAGCGTGCCGTTCATCTCGCAGGTTTCGGGGATGACGTTGTTGGCGTGCCCGGCGTGGATGGCCCCGACGGTGACCACGGCCGCGTCGATGGGGTTGACGCGCCGGGCGACGATGGTCTGGAGGGCGGTGACGATGTGGGCGGCGACGACGACGGGGTCGACCGAGAGATGCGGGTAGGCGGCGTGGGCGCCGCGGACGCGGATGGTGAGGTGGAACTCGTCGGTGGCGGCGAGGAGGGGCCCGTCGCGGGTGGCGACGGCGCCGACGGGGACGTCGGGCCAGCCGTGGAGGCCGTAGATGCAGTCGGCGGGGCGGCCGAGGAGCCGGCCCGAGATGGCGCCGTCGGCGCACATTTTTTCGCCGCCGGCGCCGCCTTCCTCGGCGGGCTGGAAGACCAGCAGCACGTTGTGGGGGCGCTCGGGCGAGGCGGCGAGCACGCGGGCGGCGCCGAGGAGCATGGCGGTGTGGCCGTCGTGGCCACAGGCGTGCATGACGCCGGGAGTCTGGCTGGCGTAGGGGCGGCCGGTCTCTTCGTGGATCGGCAGGGCGTCCATGTCGGCGCGGAGGGCGACGGTGCGGGCGGCGGCGGGGCTGGCCGTGGCGGGCAGCCAGCCGACGACGCCGGTGCCGCCGGCGAGGCCTGCGCGGTGCTCGATGCGGAGGTCGGCCAGTTCGCGCTGCACGACGCCGCTGGTGCGTTGCTCGGTGAACATGACCTCGGGGTGCCGGTGGAGGTCGTGCCGGATGGCGCGGACGCGCGGCAGGATCTCGGCGACGCGGGCGCGGAGCGGGTCGGCGGTCATGGGCGGATTGTAGAGCCGGGCCGCGGGCATCAGGCCCTGATGTCGATCGGGGCGGTGGGCTGATCGTGGCCGGCGATGGTGAGGTGGAGGCCGGGGTGGTCGTGGGCGGCGCGGGCGCGTTCGGGGGTGTTGCACTGGCGCGAGAGGTGCAGCAGGACGACGCCGCGCCGCGGCCCGATGGCCCGCACGGCCTGGGCGCTCTGCTGGTTGGAGAGGTGGCCCGAGCCGTCCATGATGCGGCGCTTGAGGAACTCGGGGCGGTCAGAGGACTCCTGGAGCTCGGGGCAGTAGTTGCTCTCGATGGCGAGGACGTCGACCCCCCGGAGCGCCGAGACCAGCCCGTCGGTGACACGGCCGAGGTCGGTGGCGAACCCGAGGGTGGGGCCGTCGCCGGCGGCGCCGGGTGGCGAGATCCGGAACGCGGCGACGCCGAGGTCGTCGTGGGCGTCAAGGGGGACGGGCCGCACCGCGGCGCCGCAGGGGAGCTCGAAGGGCTGATCTTTGAAGAGTTCGGTTCGGCGGACGAGGAAGCCGTCGCGGCGGGCGCGGCCGAGCTGGCGGGCGTGGATGCGGAAGCGGGCGTGCTTGGGCAGCGCGGCGATCCAGCCGGGGTGGGCGTGGTCGCCGTCGAGGTGGGTGAAGAGGATGTCGTCGATGCGGTCGAGGTCGAGCGCCAGCGCGTGCAGGAGCTGTCGGGTGCGCCGGGGCGAGAGGCCCGCGTCGATGAGGGTGCAGCGGCGGGTGCGGCCCTCGCCATGGATGAGCACCGAGCAGTTGCCCGCCGAGGACGAGGCGAGGACCACGAGGCGCATGGGGGCCGTCGCGGCGGAGGGGTGGAAGAGGCCGATCTGTGCGCCCGTGGCGGGCTGGGCGGGCATGGCGGGGTTGTAGCCGCGTCGGATCGGCGCGTCGAGCGGGGGCGGTGCGAGGAAGAGGCCTGGGGGGCGGCTACGCTTGGGGATGGTCATTGTCCATCTGCAGGGCCGACGCGGCGTGCGGCGGCCCTGGGTGCTGGTCCTGCTGTTCATCGTCTCGGCCGTGGCGGCCGGGGCGTGGACGTGGGATGCGTTCGTGAAAGACCGGATCATCCCGCGGAACTTCGGCGTGGTGGAGGCCGGGCAGATCTATCGGTCGGGCCGCCTGACGCCCGAGACGATGGAGAAGGTCGTCCGCCAGAACGGGATCAGGACCGTGGTGGACCTGGGGGCGTGGAAGGAGGGCTCGCCCGAGGACGAAGCAGCGCGCGCCGCGGCCGAGCGGAACGGGGCCGTTCGGGTGCGGCTGCCGCGGCTGGAGGGCGACGGAACGGGCGACCCCAACTCGTACGTGCTGGCGCTGCGGATGATGGCCGACCCGTCGAAGCGGCCGGTGCTGGTGCAGTGCGCCGCGGGGGCCCAGCGCACCGGGGCGTGCGTGATCCTGTACCGGCACGTGGTGGAAGGTCGGCCGATCGCGGAGGTGTACCCGGAGAGCTTCGAGCACCGCCACGACCCCGGCGACAACTGGAAGATGCTGGCGTACCTGGCCGACTGGGCGGAGCCGATCGCGCGGGCGTTCCGCGGCGGAGGGACGGTGGAGGGCTGGCCGCCGGTGAAGGGGCGCGGGGCGGGCGGCGGCGTTGAGGGAGATCAGCGGCCGTCGGGGCCGTCGACGCCGGAGTAAGCAGTGGGGATGGTGGGGGCGGTGGTGTGGCCGGTGGTGTGGCCGGTGGTGTGGCCGGTGGTGGGGCCGGTGGTGGGGGCCGGGCGGGCGTGAAGCTGGCGGGCGGTGGCGCGGAGGCGGGGCAGCTGCTGGTCGCCGATGCGGGCGCGGAAAGTGACGTGGCCGTCGTCGTAGGTGCGGTCGATCACCTCGGCGCGGCGTTCGATGGCGTCGACGGTCTTGCTGTCGGCGGTGGGGAGGGTGACGAGCATCTCCCGGACGTGCCCGACGGCGGCGGCGCGGACGCGTTCGGCGAGCTCGGCGTGGCCGAGGCCGCGGGCCTCGCGGGCGACGAAGGGGATGGAGCCGGGCACGCGGTTCTGCCAGACGAGCAGGGGGGCGTTGTCGCGGAGGTTGTCGGCCTTGTTGAGCAGGAGGATCTGGCCGGGGGGCGTCCAGTGCTGGCCGTCGCGGGCCTCGGCGGCGCGGACGTCGGCGTAGATCTCCTCGAGGGTCTGCTGGACGGTGGCGTACTGGAGCTCGGCCGAGGGATCGGAGACATCGAGCACGATGAGCAGGCAGTCGGCGTGGGTGGCCTCTTCGAGCGTGGCGCGGAAGCAGGCGACGAGGTTGTGGGGGAGGTCGCGGACGAAGCCGACGGTGTCGGAGAGCATGACGGTGAAGCCCCGGCCGAGGTTCCACTCGCGGGTGCGGGTCATGAGGGTGGCGAAGAGCTGGTCGTTGGCGAAGGCCCCGCCGGCGGTGAGGGTGTTGAAGAGCGTGGACTTGCCGGCGTTGGTATAGCCGACGATGCCGACGGTGAAGTGGTCGAGGTTGCGGCTGCGGACCTCGCGGCGCTTGCGCTCCTGGATCTCGGCGAGCTGGCGGCGGAGGAAGCTCAGCCGGTTGCGGACGAGGCGGCGGTCGATCTCGATCTGCTGCTCGCCGGGGCCGCGGGTGCCGATGCCGCCGATGCCTCCGACGCCCACGATGCGCTCGAGGTGGTCCCACATGGCGCGGAGGCGGGGGAAGGTGTACTCGAGCTGGGCGAGCTCGACCTGGAGCTTGGCGTCGGCGGTGGTGGCGCGGCTGGCGAAGATGTCGAGGATGAGCTCGGAGCGGTCGAGGACCTTTCGGCCGATCTCCTTCTCGATGTTGGCGATCTGCTTGGGCGAAAGCTCGTGGTCGAAGATGACGGTGCCGGCGCCCGCGGCCTCGCAGAGGCCCTTGAGCTCGGCGACCTTGCCGGAGCCGATGTAGGTGGCGGGCTCGGGCGTCTGGCGGTTCTGGACGATCTCGCCGACGACGGTGGCGCCGGCGGTCTCGGCCAGGGCGCGGAGCTCGCCGAGCGGGTCGCGTTCGTCGAACTTCGAGTCGGGCAGGTGGACGGCGGCGAGGATCGCCTTCTCCTGCGTCAGCTTGATCTGCTGGCGTTCTTTGTTCTGCGGCATACGTGTTCGGAACCCCGGGGGTGGCGAGGCGGTGGTGATCGGCCGATGGGTTGGGCGCGGTGGTGCCCGCGGCGGGGGATGGCCCGGCGGTGGGCCGGGGCCGTCCGGGGGGAGCCGGGGGCGGCGGAGAGGGGGGAGGTTGGTGAGGTCAGCGGATCATGGGTCGTTCGGCTCGCACTCGGGGAGTGGGGAGTGAACAATAGGCCCGCCGCGGAAGCGGGCATCGGTGTTCCGGCGGGAGGATCGGGCGGCGTGCCAGAAACGGAGCGAGCCTTGGGACTGACGCTGAAGAAGACGCTGGTGGTGGGTTTGCTCGGGGGCGTGGTGGGTTTCGCGGTGCTGAACCAGTTCGCGTGGGCGGTGCGCGGGGCCGACGGCGGCGCCGCGGGCGAGAAGGCCCCGCCGGGCAAGGGCGAGGGGCGGCTGTCGCCTCAGGCGTTCTTCGACCCGATGATCGAGATCGAGCACCAGGTGTCGAGGACGTGGTTCAAGGAGCCCGACCTCCGGTCGATGCGCACCAGCGCCATCCGCGGCATGCTCGACGCGCTCGACGACCCGTACACCGAGTTCATCCCCGCCGAGGACCTGGCGGAGTGGGACAAGAACGTGCTCGGCGAGTTCGTGGGCATCGGGGCCGAGGTGCGGAGCGAGGGGGGCTGGCTGATGATCGCCTCGCCGCTGGACGACTCGCCGGCGTTCAAGGCGGGGATCGAGGCGGGCGACCTGGTGGTGGCGGTGGACGGCAAGACCACGTGGCAGGTGCCCGAGCAGGGGGTGATCCGCCGGCTGACGGGCGAGCCGAACACGAAGGTGCGGGTGACGATCGAGCGGGCGGGCTCGGGCTCGGTGAAGCCCGCGGGCGCGCTGCCGCCCGCGGAGATCGGCGACGACCAGAAGGCGCCGCCGGCGGCGTCGGGGTCGGTCCGGTTCGACCTCGAGATCGTGCGGCAGAAGATCAGCGTGCAGACCATCCGCGGGCTGCACCGCGAGGGTGAGAAGTGGCAGTATTTCGCCGACCCCGGCCGGAAGATCGCCTACGTGCGGCTGACGCAGTTCACCCCGACCACCGACGCCGAGCTGGGCGAGGTGCTCCGCGGGCTGGTGGACCAGGGCATGAAGGGGCTGGTGCTCGACCTGCGGTTCAACGGCGGGGGCAGCCTGGCGGCGGCGCTGGGGGTGGCGAACCTGTTCATCAAGGAAGGCGTGCTCATCAGCACCCGCGGGCGGGCGGTGAACGAGCAGCGCGTGCTGGCCACGGGCGAGGGCACGCTGCCCGACTTCCCGATGGTGGTGCTGGTCAACGAGAGCAGCGCCTCGGCCAGCGAGGTGGTGAGCGGGGCCCTGGCCGACAACAAGCGGGCCGTGATCGTCGGCACGCGGACGTTCGGCAAGGGCATCGTGCAGCAGGTGTACCCGCTGCGCAGCGGCGCCGGGCAGCTGAAGATCACCGAGCAGTACTACTACCTGCCCAGCGGCCGAAGCCTGCACAGGATGCCCGACTCGACGGAGTGGGGGGTGGATCCGACGGCGGGGTTCTACGTGCCGATGACGGCCTCGGAGTACCGCGAGACGTGGCGGGTGCGTCGCGACGAGGAGGTGCTGCGGCGGCGGGAGAACGGCTCGCCCGGCGCGTCGGCCGTGGACTGGGGCAACGCCGAGGCGATCCTCGCGCACCTGAAGGACAAGCAGCTCTCGGCCGGCGTGCGGGCGGTGCAGGGAAGGATCGACTCGGGCGGCTGGAACCCGACGGGCGAGCAGGCGCCCAAGGGCGTGCTGGCCGGGGCGGCGCTGCGCACCGAGGAGCGGCGGCAGGAGATCCTCATGCGCGAGCTCAACCGCGTGCAGCAGCGGATCGCGGCCCTCTCGGGCGCGGCCGACGCCAACGCGGCCAAGCCGCCCGAGCTGCTGCCGGCCAACAAGGACCTCACCGGCGGCCGCATCCAGGTGTTTGACAAGGACGGCAACCCGGTAGCGACGCTCACCATCACCGGGGCCGACCTGGCCCAGTGGCTGGCCGACGCCCCCCTCGAGAAGCCCAAGCCGTGAGCCGCCGGCGCGGCCAGGGGCGACTTCCGGGGGCGCGATGCTGATCCTCGGCGTGGAATCCAGCTGCGACGAGACCGCGTCGGCGGTGGTGCGCGACGGGCGGGAGGTGCTGAGCAACGTCATCGCGTCGCAGCACGATCTGCACGCGGAGTACGGCGGCGTGGTGCCCGAGATCGCCAGCCGCGCCCACGTGGAGCGGATCGTGCCGGTGGTGCGGCGGGCGCTGCGCGAGGCGGGCGTGACGCCCGGCGACCTCGGCGCGGTGGCGGTGGGGCACCGGCCGGGGCTTATCGGGGCGCTGCTGGTGGGGGTCTCGGCGGCGAAGGCGCTGGCCTGGTCGCTGGGCGTTCCGCTGGTGGGGGTTGATCACGTGGAGGCCCACCTGTACTCCGGCGTGATGGCGGCGGAGGGCCAGGCCGGCGCGGCGTATCCGGCCCTCGGTCTCGTCGTGTCGGGGGGGCACACCTCGCTGTACGAGTGCCGCTCGCCGATCGACGTACGGCGGCTGGGCGGCACGATCGACGACGCGGTGGGCGAGGCCTACGACAAGGCCGCGGCGATCCTGGGCCTCGGGCACCCCGGCGGGCCCACCGTCGACCGGCTGGCGGCGTCGGGCGACGACCGGGCGTTCGACTTCCCGATCAGCCGGCTGGGGCCCGACTCGCTGGATTTCTCGTTCAGCGGCCTGAAGACGGCCGTGCTGTACGCGGTGCGGGGCGTGCCGGTGTCGGGCGAGCGCCACGGCGGCAAGGCCGAGTTCGCCCGCGACGCCTCGGCGCTCACCGACAAGCAGCGGGCCGATGTGTGCGCCAGCTTCCAGAGGGCGGCCGTGGCGGCGGTGGTGCTCAAGCTCGAGCGGGCGCTGGCCCGGCCCGCCCCCGGCGGCGGTCGGTGGAAGACGCTTCTGGTGGGCGGCGGCGTGTCGGCGAACTCGCGGCTGCGGAAGGAGCTGCTGGCGCTGGGCGGGCGCCGCGGCGTGGATGTCCGCCTGCCGCCGATGGGCCTGTGCCTCGACAACGCGGCGATGATCGCCGGGCTGGCCTTCCACCGCCTGGCGGCCGGGCTGGCCGACGGGCTCTCGCTCACCGCCTCGCCCTTCAGCGCGGCGGCGGCGCCGTGACGCTCCCGGTTCATCCGGCGTCGCTCGATGGCGAGGCGCTGCTGAGCGGCTGCGAGTTTTCGCAGGGGCGCAGCGGCGGGCCCGGCGGGCAGCACCGCAACAAGGTGGAGACCAAGGTCATGCTTCGGCACCGCGACACCGGCCTGAGCGCCCAGGCGGGCGAGCGGCGGAGCGTGGCCGAGAACAAGCGCGTCGCGATTTTCCGCCTGCGGCTGGCGCTGGCCACCCTGCACCGCTGCGGCGTGCCCATCGGCGAGATCGGCTCGGCGCTGTGGAGAAGCCGCCGGCGTCCGTCGGACTCCGGGGGCAGCATCGCGTGCAACCCCGAGCACCACGACTACCCCACCCTGCTGGCCGAGGCGCTCGACGTGGTGCACGCCTGCGGCTACGACACCCGCAAGGCGGCCCTGCGCCTGTCGGTGTCGGCCAGCCAGCTGGTGAAGCTCATCAAGGACCACCCGCCGGCGCTGGCGATGGTCAACCGCGAGCGCACCGCCCGCGGCGAGCACCCGCTGAAGTGAGCGGCCCTGGGCTACGGGCTCACGCAGCCCCAGTTGGACAGCAGCACCGAGAGATCGTTGGCGCCGACGCTGCCGTTCTGGTCGATGTCGGCGTCGGGGTTGTAGTTCGGCGAGCCGGCCGTCGAGCCGAAGGCGGTCAGCAGCAGCGAGAGGTCGTTGGCGCCCACCCCCCCGACGCCGTCGACGTCGCCCGAGCACACGTACACCGCCTCGGCCGACAGATCAGCGTCGCCCACGGTCGCGGTGACCACCCGCTGGTGCGAAGGCTGCGCCACGCCGCCGAGCGTCCACCGCCGGAAGGTCACGCTGCCGGGGTTGAGCGGGGCCGAGAAGGTCACCGCGGTACCGACCGGGTACACACGGCTGAAGGAGGTGACGCCGCCTCCGTCGCCGTTCACATCGGGCGGGAACAGGCCGAGGGCGATGCCCTGCGGCCGGCTCGTGACCGTCACCGTGCGCCGGATCTCGAAGTTGGCGACCGCGGCGGTGTCGGCCGAGAGCACGATGGTGGCCGAGGTCTGCCCCTGCGGCCGATCTCCCCCCGCCACCGTCCAGTTCCGGAACACCACGTTCGTCCCCGCCGACGCGGGCGCCGTGAGCGTGACCGAGGTGCCATCCGCGTAGGTGCGGGCGAAGGGGGTGACGCCCGAGCCCTGGCCCGCCGCGTCGGCGGGCGAGACGGTGACGGGCACGCCCGAGGTCCCGGTGCTGCCGACGCTCAGGCCGCGGCGCAGCTCGTACTGGGCCTGCGCAGTGGCCGCGGCGTTCACCGTGAACGTCACCGGGTTGCCCGGTGCGGGCGAGCCGTTGATGAGCCACCGCACGAACGTCCGGCCGTTGCTCGCGGCGGGGGCGGTCAGCGTCACGCCGGTTCCCGCGGTGTAGTTGCGGGTGAAGGGCGTGCTGCCACTGCCCTGGCCGCCCGAGTCGTTCGGCGACACGGTGATGGCCGTGGCCGCCCCCGAGTCGCTGGAGATCGAGACGGCGAAGACCGAGGGCAGCGTGATCTTCTGGATCCAGGTGTTCCACTGGTTGGCGCCGCCGGCGTACTGGTTGAAGAGCCAGAACGACTGGTCGTCGGAGGGGTCGGCGACGGCCCCGGTGTAGTCGCCCCATCGCACGGTGCTGGTCGCCTCGCCGATGTAGCCGGCGAGCCCGGCCTTGACCACAGCCGGAGCGGTCATGGTGCCCGCGGTGTCGGTCGCTCGCCGGAACGAGTAGGCCATGCCCGCGAAGTCGGTGGGGCCCGAGCGGCAGTAGCCGATCACCGCCGCCCCGGCGCCGTTGGCGGCCACCGCCGGGAACCACAGCGCGCGACCCGACGAGGCGATGGTGCCGCTCTGCGTGGCGCCGAAGCCCGTCGGCCAGTTGGCCGTCGTGAGCTGGTACCAGCGCACGGCGGGCCAGCCGCCCGAGCCCGTGTTGTGGGCCAGCCACAGGCTGCCCGACCGCCAGACGCTGTTGTAGACCCGCGTGTCGATGCTGTCGAGGAGCGGCACGCCGCTGCCGGGCTGCTGCGCGTCGGCGGGCACGCTGAAGGCCCCGACGGTGGCGCTGCGGATGGTGACGGCCACCGCCCCCAGCGGGTTGGTGATGGCGAACACGTTCAGCCGCGTCGGGGCCTGGCTGTTGACCATGAACACCGTGGAGGACGCCCCGAAGTGCACCGCCGGCTGGATGTTGTCGCTCACTGAGTTGTCGGCGTTGCGGAAGTCGGAGATGTCGGTGAACACCAGCGTGGGGTTGAAGGTGACCAGCTGCGTCTTGGGGTAGATGCGCACCTTGACGTAGGCGAAGGCGCCGCTGCCCGTGCGGTTGAACATGTTGGCCGAGATGTAGAGTGCGTCCTGGTTCACGCCCAGGCCGGGGTAGTCGCTGAACAGCGTCGTGGCGACCGAGCCCTCCACCGTCGAGTCGCTGCGGTACAGCTGCCAGTTGCCCAAGGGGTTGTTGTCGTCGGAGACGGCGATGCCGTACCACGAGTAGAGGTCGGTGGTGCGGACGATCAGGCAGATCAGGAACCAGCGCGACGAGCCGGGGTCGTACAGCAGCTTGGGGTCGGTGGTGAACGTGCTCGCCGGGCGCACGGGCGTGAAGAACGAGTCGAGCGTCGGCGCCGGGAACAGCTGGGCCTGGCCGGTGGCCTTGTCGTAGACCTGTACCACGTCGTTGGTCGCCACCATCACCTGCGTGGGGCCTACTGCGAGATTGGGGTCCGGCGGCGCGATGCCCACCTGCGCCGTGATCGTCTCGTTGGGGCCGTCCCACCCCACGACCAGGTTGCGCTCGTCGCGCACCACGCGCGTCGGCGCGGGCTCGAAGCCCGGCACGCCGGGGTCGGGCTGGATGATCCACCGGCTCTGGATTGGGGAAAGGCCCTCCTTGCCGCCCGGTTTGAGCAGAAACACCTGCCGCGCCAGCGGCAGCCGCGCGGTGAGCACCGATGCCGCCTCCAGCGAGTGCAGCGCGCCGGCCGCCTGTTCCTGCCCCGTCGCCACGCGCACGTTCGCCTGCACGGCCGGGCTAAGGTCGATGACCCGCGGGTCGTCAGCGTCGGCCGGCGCCGGGGCCGGGGCCGGGGGCTCGGCGGCCGGCGCGGCAGCGCCGGCGATCGCCAGGACCGCCGCGGACAGCACCGTTCTCCATCGCTGCGTCATGCGTCGCTCCTCGGGCTCGTGCCGCCCGCCGCTCCATCGCGGGCATCCCGGCCGCGGCCGTCGCCCGAACGGGGCCCGTCCCCGGTTCATCGGCCGCCCGGGCGGCCGTCATCGGCCCGATAGCCGATTTTCTCGGACGGCCCGCCGCCGACAAGGCCCGGCCTTACGATTGAGCCGATCACCGTCCGGCGAGACTCGCCCCTTCTCCCGCCGCCGCGCCCAAGGACCCCTCATGACCCAGACCGCCCCGCACGCTCCCCAGACCCCCGCCAGCACCCAGCCCGGCCACGGCGCCCTGGCGCCGACCCTGGCCCAGCAGGCCCGCCAGAGCCCCGCGGTGCAGGCGGCGATCCAGACGATCGTGCGGGAGATCGGGTCCCGTTCGGCCCAGATCACCGACGTGCGCGGCCCGCTGTCGCCCCAGCATAAGGAGAGCTTCGAGGCGTTTATGGCCCGAGCCGGCGAGGCCCGCGGCCGGGCCCTGATGTACCCGTACGTGGGCTCGGGCATCGGCCACGGGCCGTTCGTCGAGCTCATGGACGGTTCGGTGAAGTACGACATGCTGGGCGGCATCGGCGTGCAGTTCTTCGGCCACTCCGACCCCGGGATGCTCGAGGCCCAGCTCCAGGCCGCCACCGCCAACGTGTCGATGCAGGGGCACCTGACCTTCAACGAGGAGGCGGCTCTCTTCGCCGAAACCCTGGTGGCCGAGGCCGCCAAGTGCTCGAACCTGCGCCACGCGTTCATCTGCAACTCCGGCGCGATGGCCAACGAGAACGCCCTGAAGGTGTGCTACCAGAAGCACGCCCCGGCCTCGCGCGTGATCGCCTTCTCGCACTGTTTCATGGGCCGGTCGGTCACCATGTGCCAGATCGGCGACGCGGCCGCCAACCGGCAGGGCATCCCGCTCTCGACGCTCGTCGACTACATGCCCTTCTACGACCCCGCGGCCGCCCGGCGCATGTCGGCCGGCGACGTCTCGGGCCCCACGCGCTACATCGACATGGCCGTGTGGCACCTCCAGCAGCTCATCGACCGCTATCCCAGGCAGCACGCCTGCTTCATCTTCGAGCTGGTGCAGGGCGAGGGCGGCTTCAACACCGCGCTGCCCGAGTTCCACCGAGAGCTCATGAAGGTGTGCAAAGCCAGCAAGATCGCCGTGTGGGACGACGAGGTGCAGACCTTCGCCCGCACCGAGCGCATGTTCTGCTTCGACGCCCTGGGCCTGGGCGAGTACATCGACGTCTCCTGCGTCGGCAAGCTCACACAGGTGTGCGCCGCCCTCTACACCAAGGAGTACAACCCCCAGCCCGGCCTGCTCTCGGCCACTTTCCTGGGCTCCACCGATGCGCTCTACACCGGCCGGCGCGTCATCGAGCGCCTCCGCGACGGACCGTACTACGGCGACAACGGCTCGATCCGCCGCCACCACCAGCACTTCGCCGCCCAGGTTCGGGCCCTGGCCGCGAAGCACCCCGACTGGTTCCCCCCGTCGCACGAATTTGTCGACATCGTCGGCGGCTTCGGCGGCATGATGCGGTTCACCCCCTTCGGCGGGCAGAAGGACCCGGTCATGAAGCTCTGCAAGGCCCTGTTCGACGAGGGGGTGATCACCTTCTATTGCGGGCACGGGCCGTACCACGTCCGCATGCTGCCGCCGCTGGGCATCCTCGACGAGAAGCACTGGCCGCGGATCTTCCAGCTCATCGAGAGCGCCATGGCCAAGCTGGCCCCGACGCTGCCCAAGGCCGCCCCCGCCCCCGCCGGCCTGCCCCTCTTCCCCCCCTAGCCCTTCCCCACCCCTC
>JACVCL010000061.1 GCA_016742075.1 Phycisphaerales bacterium | reverse complement strand
AGATTACAAATCACGTGCTCTACCAACTGAGCTACAGCGGCGGAGGGGACGGGCCGGAATCGAACGCGGCCCCGGGGGTAGCCGGGGCCGCGCGAAGTGGGCGTAACTGGACTCGAACCAGTGACCTCCACAGTGTCATTGTGGCGCGCTAGCCAACTGCGCCATACGCCCGTGATGCCCGACAGGCCGCTTCGGCCTGCGGGGTCGGGAGTATACCCGGGCTGAGGCCCAGTGTCCGAAAGGCCGTCGCGGGTAGGGAAACCGACTGATGTGCCGACCGCCGCCGGGGCGCCGGAGCAGGGGGGGCGGCCGCGGATCTTGCCCATATTGACCGCCGGTAATCAGCGGGGGCCGAATCAAGGCCGCGAAACCTGCGCTTGTGGATTGCCCGGGCCCGCGGATGGCCGTAGGTTTGTGAAGACCGTGTTTACCGAGCGCGGGTGTTGTCGCGCTGTTTCCGGGCGACCGTGTGCGGATCGGCGGTGCTCATCGCCGCCGGGAAGAAGGAGAGACTCGGCATGACCCGTCGTGCGATGCTGTTCCTGGCGGTGGTGGCGGCCTGCAAGGCCAACGCCGACACGCTGATGGTGGTGGATTTCAACTCGTCGACGACGGCGCCGAACGTGGGGCAGAGGGTCATCCAGTTCGACCCCGTGACGGGCGCCCCCGCCTCGACGTTCACGCTCATCGGTCGCTCGGGTTCGTCCCCGGCCGGTACTTACCAGTTCCAGTCGCCGGTGCACGCGATCCAGGTGGGCAACCAGGTCTGGGTGTCGGACCAGCTCGCCAACGTGATCTGGCGTTTCAAGCTCGACGGCACCTACGCGGGTTCGATCGGTCCGACGGGCCTGAGCAACATCCGCGGCATGTCGCTGCTCAACGGCAAGGTGTACCTGGCTAACGCCGGCACGGCCAACGGCTCTCCGGGCCCGTCGATCGTGATCGTCGACGCGGTGACCGGCGCGATCACCGGAAACTTCCTCACCAACGCCTCGAGCCCGTGGCACTGCCGGCAGAACCCGTTCAGCCCGCTCGAGTTCCTGGTGTCCAACTCGCAGAACAACGCCGATGCGATCGAGCGGTACTCGATCGCGACGGGCGCGTACCTGGGCCGGTGGGATTCGAACGCCACCGGCACCGGTGCCTCGGCCATCAAGTTCCCGCAGATGATCGCCCGGCGCCCGTCCACGAACACCCTGCTGATCGCCGGATTCTCGGTGCCGGCGGGCCACTACGAATACAACAGCGCCGGCAACCAGATCAACGTGTACGCCTCGGGTGTCGGCGGCCGCGCGTGCATCGAGCTGGGCTCGCCGACGTTCCCGGGCGATCCGAACGATCTGATGTTCACGAAGGGCGACGGGGTGTGGCGGCTGTTCCCGGCGTCGGGCAGCTTCCTGGCGATCTACCCGTTCAACACGCCCCCGCCGACGCCGAGCCCGACCAACGCCCGTTTCATCGGGCTGCTCCGTCCCGCATGCGCGGCCGACGTCGATCGCAACGGGGCGGTGGGCGCCAACGACCTCTCGCTCCTGCTGGGGGCCTACGGCTCGACGGCGGGAGACCCGAACTTCAGCCCCGCGGCGGACATCGACGGCAACGGGGCCGTGGGCGCCAACGACCTGTCGCTGCTGCTCACGGCGTTCGGGCAGAACTGCAACCTGACTCTGTAAGCATCGGCCATCGTGAAGAGTGAACCCGCGCGGCCCGCTCGCACGAGCGGGCCGCGTTCATTTCGGCGGGGTTCGTCGCGACCGATCGCGCGACGCCCGAACGTCCTCCTCGGCGTCGTGCCGGGCCTCGCGGGCCATCCAGCAGGGCACGGCGTGCATCCGGCGCAGCGCGCCGATCGCGTCGGCCCGGCACATCTGGCAGGTCGTGTGCTCGTAGACGAACCTCGCCAACGCCTCGGTGCCCGGCGACATCGAGCCCTCGACGACACGGATGACGTCCATGAGCATGCCGTGGCCGTCGCCGGGGTCGTCGGGAACGAACAGCGCCGCGGCGATCACCCGCTCGTCCCCCGGCCGGAAGTTGCGCTTGAACAGCCCCACCGAGCCGCCGAGCATCGACCGCCGGTCGAGCGAGGCGAGGGCCAGGGCACGCACCGCCGGATGCGCGAGCCGCTCGAGAACGCTGTAGGCATGTCCTCGGATTCGGGCGTCGTCATGGCGGGTAAGGCCGACGACGTGCTCAACGCCCGAAGGCAGCCGTCGCTCCGTGAAGGGCACAAGATGCCGGAACAGGCGATCGGGCTCTTCGACCGAGGGCAGTCGCCCGGCGATCGCCCGAAGCACACGCTTGGGGGTCTTCGTCGAAGCCCGAGCGACCGAGTTCACCGAACGCCGCGCCGGTTCTCCCGGCTCGTCGAGCCAGGCGAAGATCCGCTCCTCGGTCCACGGCCCATCAGGCGTGATTCGCAAGCCAGGCTTCGACTTTTCTAGGTGGTCGAGAAACGCCGCCAGCACAGCGTCTCCGGCCTCCGCCGCGGCGCGAACCAGCCGCACGCCGGGCTCGGTTTCGAGATCGGCCGTGCCGTTCTCGTCGCACCATGTGTCGTACTCGAAGAAGATCTGGCCCGCGGCCTTCACCTCGATGCCCGTCTCGATCCACGACCACACTTTCCGGCAGACGAAGAGCAGCCCCTCCTCGCCGTCGACTTCGTAGATCGATCGGAGCGGGGAGATCCAGTCGTGGTGCTCAGTCAGGCACAGCGACTCCCGCAGGCGCTCTCGGGCACCGGAGTAGCCCTGCTTGGCGAGAGGCACAAGCACAGCCGCGTGGTGGTCCGCCGTGCCCGAATCCCACGTCCCATCCGGCTGCGCCGCGCACCGCTCGATAAACTCGGCGAAGAACGCCCGCGGGTCGGGGGCATACTCGACAAGCGCCCGCAACCAGTCGGCCCGGTCGTCGAAGAGCGGCTGGTCGCTGCGGTTCTCGAGCATCTCGGTCATCAGCAGGTCGAGGCGATCGCCGACACCGAACTCCTGCGCGTGCAGCACGGCCCGGCCGAGGCCGCGGCGGGTTGCTTCGGCAAATGCCTCGCGGCCCAGCGGCAGCTCGAAGGGGGCCCGGTCGGCGGAAGGGAACAGATCCCCGGAACTCATCGGCGGTCAGCGTGCCGGGCGGTAGCCGACGGATCGAGCGCGACGGCCATCAGCGCCGCCCCGGCAGCCCGCGCGGGCCGTCGTCGGCGTATTCCCAGATCTCGACGGTCAGCCACTGCACGCCCCAGCGCTTGGCCCGGGCGTGCGTGGGGTACAGCACGTCGAGCCGGCGGCCCTTGATCGCGCCGCCGCAGTCGAGCACGGGCACCACGTCGCCGCCGGCGTAGCCGGGGATCCGCACCAGCGACCCGTAGGGCAGCACGCGCGGGTCGGCCGCCACCATGCGGCCGGCGTTGGTCTCGACGCGCCGCATCGTCGACGTCCAGCCGTCGGCCGATTCGCCGCAGCTCCGCCAGTCGGGGCTGTAGGCGGTCACCTTCATCCGGATCGTGCCCTTCCTGCGGAGCGGCCGCCCGTCGAAGTATCGCTCGAAGCCCGAGGGGGGCCCGACGGCGGCGGCGCTCAGCCCCGGCACGTCGCGCAGGCGCGGCACACCCGCCGGCGAGCCGTCGGCCGCCTGCTGCGGGAAGGCCGCGGCCTCGTCGTCGATCTCGAGCAGAGGGTCGCGCACGTCGGGCGATGCGGCCGGGCCTGCCCCGTCCGGCGTATCCACCGCCGCCAGCATCGGCGGATCGACGATCTGCCACCGCTTAGCCGTGGCCGCCGACCACGCCACCACGCCCGCCGCGGCGCAGAAGATCGCCAGTTCCATGACCGCGCGACCGAACTGTGTGCGCCTGCGGACGTTCTCGACCGGCTGAATCATGCGTGCGTGCTCGCGTATGGCCAACGTTGGACCCGACCGCTCGGGGAACCAAACCGGAACCTGAACCCCCGGACGCCCATCTCCCGAACCCGGGAACGGACGCCCCGCACCCCGATCGCCGCGGGCAGGCACCGAACGTGCCTCCGACGCCGCGGCCTCTCTTCAGGCTTCCCTGCCTGTACGCACCCCCGCCAACCCAACCCACCCCCACCAACCGCCAGCAAACCCATGGAACGCGGCGGAAGTGGGGGCAAGTGTACCCCCACCAACCGACCCGCTCGCGTTATTCTCACAAAGACCGAACAACAGAACCCGAACAAGTTTCCCTGCGTGCTCGCTTCGTCTCGATCCGCGGGTTCACTCGGCGAACGCCGTGCCCGACGCTGCCGCCGAGAACCCGCGTAGGTGATCGGACATTCACAGGCGTCGGATCACCGCCCGGCGCGACATTTCCCGGACGGCGTCGGGGCCGACGTGTCCCGGGCGTTCGCTGATGACGCTCGCCGACGCCGCGCCGAGGCCCGCCCGCAACGCGCCCTCCCAGCCCTCACCCCGCAATCGGGCGTCGAGCACCCCGGCCAGGAACGCGTCGCCCGCGCCGGTGGCCCTGCGCACCTGATCCGGCGGCACGCGGACCTGGCCCGCCGCGGCCGTGCCGGCGTCGTCAACCATCGCGGCCCCGGCGGGACCGAGGGTCACGATCACCGTGCGGCCGCGCTGTCCGGCGCCGGCGGCCCGCGCGGCGTCGACGGCGTCGGCGGTGCTCGCGATTGCCCGGCCGACGGCGGCGCCGAGCTCGGCCGCGTTCACCTTGATGAGGTGCGCCGGGCCGGTGATCGCCGCGGAGAGCGCCGCCCCGCTGGTGTCGACGGCCACCACCGCCCCGCGCTCGGCCGCCGCGGCGACCACACCGCCGAACCACGCCGCCCCGACTCCGGCGGGCAGGCTGCCGCTGAACGCCACCACCGCGCCGCGCGAGGCCTCGCGCTCGATCAGCACGCCCACCCGCGCCAGATCTCCGGCGCTGGCGCTGAGCGACGCGCCCAGTTCGTGGCGCTCTTCGCCCGGCGCGGGGCCCAGAACAGTCCGGTTCACGCGGACAGGTCCGGGAACCACGGCCCACTCGGCGTCAACACCCAGCGCCGCGAGATGCCCGTCGAACAACTCCCGCTCGCCGGCGCTCATCAGGCCCACGACCCGGCAGGGCCGCCCGAGGTCGGCCAGCACGCGGGCCGCGTTCACCCCCTTGCCCGCGGGAAGGCGGGCGATCGGCGTCTCGGCGCCGTCGCGCCCGCGCAGCACCACCGCGTCGATCGCCGGGTTGAGCGTCGCGATGACGATGCGGCCGGTCATCACCCGCCGAATCTAGCAGTCTTTGCGCGGCGTCCGCACCACGCGGCACGATGCCCGCCCGCAACGCCGACCCCCGCCCGCCGACCGGCGATGTTGCCCAATCGCCACATCGGGCTTCAGACCCTCTTCGGGTCGGTCGATGGTTCGCCGGAGGTTGCGATGCCCCAGCCCGACGCCACCATCCGGCCTTCCGACCCGCCCGCGCCCGGCCCGGGCGTGCCCGCGCGGCAGTCCCCCTTCCCGCCCGCCGGCCCCATCGACGCCGCCGTCGCGGCCGATCAGCACCTGCGCACGCTTATGCACGAGGTGGCCAACCTCACCGACGGCTCGCTGCGCTACGTGCGGCTGGCCCGCCACGGCATGACCCGGCACAAGGCCGAGACCCCCGCCGACCGCCAGATCCGCGCCTATCTCGACGCCGCCGACCACGCGCTGGCCCACCTGGCCGACCTGGTGCGGCAGGTCTCGGGCATCGGCCGCGCGGCCCCGGGCCGCGGCGTCACGCTGGCCCGGCAGATCGCCGGCTCGATGCCGCTGCGCCAGTGCATCGAGCACGCGGCGGAGGTGCTGAGGCCCATGGCCGACGAGCACCGCGTGCGCATCACGCTCGAGCTCTCGCCGTCCGTCGACATGGCCCCTCCGGCCCCGCTGTACCCCGTCGTGGTGAACGCGCTGCGCAACGCCGTCGAGGCCATCGCCTCGCTCGGCCCCGGCGCCGGCGGCGCCGTGACCGTGCGCGCCGAGATCGCCGACCGCTTCGAGGGCCCCGCCCCGCGCGAGCTGCGGCTGGAGATCACCGACGACGGCCCCGGACCGCCCGCGAACCCCGACCTGCGCCGCCGCGTCTTCGACCTCGGCTGCTCGACCAAGCCCGGCGGCATGGGCGTGGGCCTGGCCCTGGCCCGCGACATCGTGCGCGAGCTGGGCGGGTCGATCGAGCTCGTGAGCGCCCGGCGCGAGCAGCCCGGCCGCCCCGGCGCCAGGCTCGCCCTGCGCTACCCCATCCGGCACACCAACGTCCCCGACTCCGCCGCCGCATGAGCACGACCGCCGCCGCGAACAAGCCCGAGGAGTCGCCCCCCGCGCCCCAGCCGCCGCGGGCGCTCATCGTCGACGACGACCCCATCGTCGCCGAGTCGCTCGCCGCGCTGCTGGGCCAGTGGGGCTACGAGGTGAGCACGGCCCTGAACGGGGCCGAGGCGCTCTCGGCGGTGAGCGAAGCATCCGGCGCCGCGTCCGGCGCCACGCGCCGGCCCCGCCCCTTCGCCCTGGCGATCTGCGATATGTCGCTGCCCGGCATGAACGGCCTCGAACTGCTCAAGAAGCTGCAGGCCGAGCAGCCGGCGCTGGTCGTGATCATGCTCACCGGCTACGGCACCATCGAGTCGGCCGTCGAGTGCATCCGAGCCGGCGCCTTCGATTATCTCTCCAAGCCCGTGGTCGAGACCGAGCTGCGCCTGGTGCTCGAGCGGGCCCTGCGCCAGCAGACCCTGCTGGCCGAGAACTCGGCCCTGCGCGAGCGCCTCGACGCGCGACACGGCCTGGGCTCCATCATCGGGCACGATTACCGGATGGTGAAGGCCTTCGAGATGATCCAGGCCGTCGCCGCGTCGAAGGTCACGGTGCTCATGACCGGCGAGTCGGGCACCGGCAAGTCGGTGGTGGCCCGGGCCATCCACCAGCTCTCCAGCCGGCGGAGCGCGCCGTTCGTCGAGATCCACTGCGGCTCGATCCCCGAGACGCTCCTGGAATCCGAGCTCTTCGGCCACGTCAAGGGCGCCTTTACCGGCGCCCACGCCGACAAGCAGGGCAAGTTCCTCGCCGCCGACACCGGCACCATCTTCATCGACGAGATCAACTCGGCCTCGCCCGGCATGCAGCTCAAGCTGCTCCGCGTGCTGCAGGAACGCAAGTTCGAGCCCGTCGGCTCCACCGACACCGTCGAGGTCGACGTCCGCGTGATCCTCGCCAGCAACCAGCCGCTGGAAACCCTCGTCGCCGCCGGACAGTTCCGCCAGGACCTCTATTACCGCATCAACGTGGTGAAGATCGAGCTGCCGCCGCTCCGCGACCGCGCCGCCGACATCCCATCGCTCGCCGAGCACTTCCTGGGCCGGTGCTCGGCCGAGCACGGCAAGACGGTCACGGGCGTCGACGCCGCCGCCCTCGACGCCCTCCGCCGCTACGCCTTCCCCGGCAACGTCCGCGAGCTCGAGAACATCATCGAGCGCGCCGTCGTGCTCGCCCGCCGGCCCACGATCACCCTCGAAGACCTGCCGCCGCACGTCCTCGACAACTCGAGCACCCTCATGCCGGCGCACGCGCGGGCCGGCCTCGCCGCCGACGAGGCCCCCGACGCCCCCGACACGCCCTGGCAGCCGATCCCGCTGGCGGTGGCCCTCGAGCAGCCCGAGAAACGCATCCTGCTCAAGGCCCTCCGCGCCAACGAGTGGAACCGCCAGAAGACCGCCGAGCAGCTCGATATCAACCGCACCACGCTCTACAAGAAGATGAAGCAGTATGGACTCGACCGCATGGCCGGCTGACCCCCCCAACCCAGCCCCTCCTGAGCAATCCCCCCGCGCCGATCGCCGCGCCGCCGATTCGTCCGCCCGCCCATCCCCATCCGGCCGAACGCAGACCCGCCCACCGCCCCGCGGCCGGGCCGCGAATACCCCTCGCGACGGGTGGAATTCAGCCCACGATCTCGCCGGGCGCCTACGCTTGCCGACTATGGCCGATCCGGCGTTCCACAAGCGCCCCGCCGCGCAATCCGACAAGCCCCGACGCGTCCGCGGCGGCGTTCGGCTGGCGCGCAAGGACTGGCCCGAGGGCATCGGCTGGCAGGCCCGCCGCTGGCTCGATGCGCTCACCGCCCGCCTCGCTCCCGACACCGCCGCGCTGGGCATCGACTACGCCCGCAAGGGCCAGGCGCGCTCGCTGGCCCTCGAGCCCGGCCGTGTCGTCGCCGCGGTGCAGGGTCACGTGTACACCGCCTACCGCACCGTCATCGAGGTGCCCACCTTCGGCGAGGCGCAGTGGGAGGCCCTCGTGCAGGCCATGGCCGAGCAGGCCATCCACGGCGCCAAGCTGCTGTCGGGCGAGCTGACGCTGGGCCTGGAAGATCTCTTCGGCCAACTGGGCCTGCGGCTGCTGCCCGCCACCGCCGAACTGCGGGGCTCGTGCACCTGCGCCGAGGGGCGTGCCGCGGGCGAGGGGTCGGCGTGGTGCAAGCACGTCGCGTGCGCGGGCCTGCTGGCCGCCGAGGCCCTCGACCGCGACCCGTTCCTGGTCTTCACGCTCCGCGGCGTGCCGGGCCCCGAGGTGCTCGAGCGCCTCACCGAGCGCCGCTCGAAGCTCGCCGGCGGCGGCCCCGGCGGCACCGCTTCGAACGGCATGGCGCAGCTGCCCGCGCTCGATGAGCAGATCGACGAGTTCTGGGATTCCGGCCCCGGCCTCGACGATCTGGAAACACCCATCCGCAAGCCCGAGGTCTCGCACGCCCTGCTCCGCCGCCTGGGCCCCAGCCCCTTCGCCGACGCCAAGTTCCCGCTCGTCGGCCTCCTGGCCACCTGCTACGACACCATCAGCCGCGCCGCCCAGAGCGAGGGTTTCGCCGGCCCGGCCGGTGGCGGGGGCGGTGCAGGGGAAAGCGGGGGTGACCGTGCGGTTGAAAGTGAAGCGGAGGGCGAAGCGGAAGGTAGGGGGGAAGGTGGGGGGGCAGGTGGGGGGGCGGGGCCTCCGGCGGGCGGCCGGCGCTAAACTTGGCCCTTCGCCATGCCGCAGCGCACCGTCTATCTCGAGACCTTCGGCTGCCAGATGAACGAGCTCGATTCCGAGCTGGTGTCGGGCGCCCTGCGCGCCCTGGGCTACCGCTTCACCCCCGACGCGGATCAGGCCCAGGTGGTGCTCTACAACACCTGCTCGGTCCGCGACCATGCCGAGCAGAAGGTGCGGTCGCGGCTGGGCGAGATGCAGCTCCGCAAGCACCGCGAGCCGGCGCTGGTGGTGGGCGTGCTGGGCTGCATGGCCGAGCGCGACGGCCCCGACATGCTCCGCCGCTTCCCGGTGGTCGATGTGCTGTGCGGCCCCGCCGAGCTCGACAAACTCCCCGCGCTGCTCGACAACGCCGTCCGCACGCGCCAGTCGCTGGCTTCCGACGAGCCGCCGCCCGAGGTCGATGAGAACACCGGCCGCGCCTTCCACGCCGCGGCCGAGCGCTCGGCCCGCCAGGTCGCCCTGCAGGGCGACGCCTCGCGCCGCTCCTCCACCCTCGCCGCCGCCCAGGACACCCTCGAGCTGCTCGACCTCTCGCGCTCGGTCTCGCCCGCCGATCACCGCGGCTCGGCCTACGTCCGCATCACCCGCGGCTGCAACAAGTTCTGCACCTACTGCGTGGTCCCCCACACCCGCGGCGCCGAGGTGCACCGGCCGCCCGAGCACATCATCGACGAATGCCGCCGCCTCGCCGACGCCGGTGTGATCGAGGTCACGCTCCTCGGCCAGACCGTCAACCACTACCGCTTCGAGCACGGCGCCGCCGTCACCCTCGGCGGAGTCGCCCAGCCGCAGAAGGGCCGCAGCTACAAGGGCGGCCACCGGCGCGACCCCTTCGCCGGCGAGCGCGTCACCACCTTCGCCGACCTCCTCCGCCGTATCCACGACGAGGTCCCCGCCATCCGCCGCCTCCGCTTCGTCACCAGCTACCCGCGCGACTTCGGCGACGACGTCCTCGAGGTCATCCGCGACCACCCCCGCATCTGCCGCTACCTGCACGTGCCCGCCCAGTCGGGCAGCGACGCCGTGCTCAAACGCATGAACCGCGGCTACACCGTCGGCGAGTACCTCGAGTTCATCGACCGCGCCCGCGCCCACCTCCACCAGCCCGAGATCGGCCGCCCGCTCACCCTCGCCGGCGACATCATCGTCGGCTTCTGCGGCGAGACCGAGGCCGACTTCGCCGCCACCGCCGACCTCCTCCGCGCCGTCCGCTACAAGAACTGCTTCATCTTCAAGTACAGCCCCCGCCCCGGCACCGCCGCCTTCGACTCGCTGCCCGACGATGTCCCCGAGGCCGACAAGCGACGCCGCTGCAACGAACTCCTCGCCGTGCAGCACGCCATCAGCGACGACATCTCCCGCTCCTACGTCGGCGCCACCATCGACGTTTTTGTCGAGGGTGTCAGCGCCCGCGAGCGCAAGAAGTCCCGCCCCGCCGCGGCGGCCCCCCCCGCCGCCCGCGAGGCACCCCGCGCCTGCGCCCCCATGCTCGAGATCATCCGCCGCCAGCCCCCGCCCGGCGCCCGCGATCAGGAAATCCGCCGCGAAATCCGCCGCCTCCGCGCCCTGCCCGCCCTCGCGTCAAGCCCCGACACCCGCGACCGCCTCGACGCTCTCGAGAAGCAGCTCGCCCCCGAAATCCCCGCGCCGCGCTGAACCCGAGAACCACCGCCGCCCACCCCCCCAACCTCCGCCTCCCCCGCGGCCCCGTCTCACTCCATCACGTGCGCCGGCTTCGGCGTCTCCTCGCCGATCTTCTCCCGCTTCACCGCCTCGCCCGCGTCGGCGCACGTCAGCAGGAACATCTGGTCGTCGCACCGCGCCTGCACGTGCACCGGCCGGCCCCAGATCAGCCGCAGGTTCCGCATCACCTCGCCGGCCTTGGCCAGGTCCAGGTCCAGCCCGTTCCACTGGTGGGCCAGGTACAGCTCGCCGCGGTTGAGGTAGTTCCCGTCCACCACGTACATGAACGGCTGCCCCATGTTGCTCAGCCGCGCCAGCAGCTCCTGTTTCACCTGCTTCCAGTCGCGGCTCACCACCCGCACCTCGCCGGTCTGCGGGTCGCGACGCGTCCGGTACATCCGGTGCTCCTCCACGAACCGCTCGGTCAGGAACTCGTCGATGAAGTTCACGTCGTTGTAGATCCGCCGAACCTCGAAGATCTTCTCCCGCCCCTTCATCGACCGGTCGTCGTGACGCTCGCGCGCCCCCAGCGTCTCCAGCCGCTCCCACTCCGGCCCGTGCTGCCCCGCGTCCCACCGCCGCTCGATGTCCTTGAACAGCGCCAGCCCGATCTTGTACGGGTTGAACCCCCCCGGCGGCATGTGCACCACGCCCGAGTGCTGGTCGGCGTAGTGCACGATCTCCCGCGCCTCCACGAAGTGCTCGGTCATCAGCTTGCTGTGCCAGTACGTCGCCCAACCCTCGTTCATCACCTTCGTCATCGCCTGCGGCGCGAAGTAGTAGCTCTCGTCCCGCACGATCGACAGCAGGTCCTGCTGCCAGTCCTCCAGCGGCGCGCTCAGCAGCAGGAACAGCAGCACGTCCCGCGTCGGCTTCGCCGGCACCCGCCCGCGCTGCGCCTTCCGCCGCGTCTCGAACTCCGCACGCTCTTTCTCCAGCGCCTTCCGCGGGTTCACGAACGGGTCCATGTAGTCCTTGGCCGGCAGCCGCGTCGGCGAGAACGCCGCGGAATCACCCGTCCGGCCCGCCCCGTTGCCGCCGCCGCCAACCCCGCCCCCGCCCGCGCTCCCGCCCACCGGCCCGCCGCGACCACCGGGCCCCTTGCCCTCATCACCCGGCCGCTCGCCCGCCAGCTCCGACACCCGGTCCCCCGGCCGGAACACCGAGTACGGGTCGATCAGGTGCTCCAGGCTCAGGCACGCGTCGAGGAACTGCTCCACCGCCGCCCGGCCGTGACGCTCGATGTGCCTCTGCACACGCGTCGCGTGGTTCGCCATCGTGTTGATCATCTTCCGGTCCGTCGCCCCGAACCAGAAGTTGTGCCGGAAGAAGTCCGCGTGGCCGAACACGTGCGCCATCACCAGCTTCTGGTCGACAACGTCGTTGCTCTCCTGCAGGTACGCGTACACCGGGTCGTTGTTGATCACCATCTCGTAGATGCGACCCAGCCCGTACGCATCACGCTTCGACAGCGAGTCGAACTCCATCCCCCAGCGCCAGTGCGGGTACCGCGTCGGGAAGCCCCCGTACGCCGCGATCTGGTTCATCGTCCGGAAGTCCAGGACCTCGAACACCACGTCGAAAAAGTCCAGCCCGTACGCCCGCGCCTGAGCCTCGATCCGGCGGCGGTGCTCCCGCAGCTCGCCGCTCAGCTCCGTGTTCACCCGGCGCTTGATCACCACCGAATGCTATCGGCCGACCCCGCCCTCCATCCCCACCCACCGGAATCCCACGCCCGCAACCCCACCCCACCGCAGCCCCAGCCTCAGCCCCTCCAAAAACGAAAGCGGCGAGGGCTCTCGCCCTCGCCGCTCTGAGGAAGAAAAGGTCTGCTCATCCGCACCCGCGTTCCTTCCCATCCCGCGACGCCTCGGGCTCCGGCAGGCTGGGGGGTGGTGGGT
>JACVCL010000006.1 GCA_016742075.1 Phycisphaerales bacterium | reverse complement strand
CGCCGCCCCCATCACCCCCGCCACCCCGGGCAAGAAGGACTGACCCCGGCGTCGGGAGATACTGATGCCTTCAATACCCGCCGCGGCGTGCCTTGGGCACGCCGCGGCGTTTCGTTGAGCGACCGACACCCGACCATGGGGTCGGTGTGAGGGTAAAACGGTTTATCAAGAACATTTCCCCACTCACGCCGTCAGAAAGGCGTCTTTTCGGACCCCGATTTTCTTCTCTGGAACCGTTTTACCATTGCGTCGGGCCTAATCGGCGGCATAATCCAGACAAGGACACGTCCGTCTCCGCGCCCGCTTTCGGCCGAAAGGTCCACGCGGGCGGCGGGACGCAGGAGGGAGGACCACCCGAACCTCCCGACATTCGTCGGCTGCTACCGACCGCCTCGCGCGATCGGGTCGGCAGCCTTCGGTGCCCGCCAATGCCGCGTGGTGCGGTGCTGGCGCTGCGTCGAAATCGCCCCGGCCCCGGCCGCGGCCTGTTTCGTTCGTTGAGGAGAGGAATCCATGAAGACCACGCTCAGTCTCATCGCTCTGCTCGCCGTGGCCGGCAGCGCCAGCGCCGCCCTCGTGCAGTCCCAGACCGGCCCGGCCGCCAAGACCTACAGCAACGGCAGCGGCACCGGCTTCGGCGGCACGCTCGGCAATGGCAGCATCACCTTCGATGCTCAGTCGAACCCCGGCAACCTGCGCGTGAGCCTCACCCCGGGCAATGCGCTCAACGACATCGTCGTCATCCAGCTTGACACCAAGAACGGCGGCTTCAAGGCCGGCGACGTGGTCGACACCTCGGATGGCGGCCGGCGCGCCTCGACCGTGGGTATCCAGAACGGCACGATGACCTGGCCCGGCGCTGCGAACGGGATGACGAGCTACACGGCCGGCGCCGGCGGCGGCACCGTCGACTACGCGCTCGTGATCGCCAGCTTCGGCTCGGTGCTCTTCGAGTACCAGACCGGCAACTTCCAGTTCCTCCAGTTCAACGGCGCCCAGACCATCGACATCCCGCTGGCCTCCATCGGCTCGCCGACCGGCAACGTCGATTGGTTCGCGTACTACACCGCCGACTCGATCTTCGCCAGCAACGAGACCATGCCCAGCCAGCCGGCCATCAACGGCGGCGGCAATCCCGGCTTCGGTCCGGCGCCGTACGACATGATCAACTTCAACCGCTACGCCATCCCGACCCCCGGCTCGGCCGCTCTGCTCGGCCTCGCGGGCCTCGCCGGTCTCCGCCGGCGTCGCGCCTGAGCGATCCGGCTTCGCGGTTCCCTCGCCATCTCCAGCGGCCCCGCCCCCTCGGGCGGGGCCGTTGCTTTTGGCCCGTTTCCGGGGCTCAGACCGCCGCCCGGGCACGCTCGAGCCGGGACCATGCGCGGCGCACGCGTGCCTCACTCCCGTCAACTCGTCCGTCGCGGAGGGCACGCATGAGGGCCGCGTGCATCGCCGGCGCCGGGCAGGCGCGTTCTGGCCCGGGGTGGTTCACGCCATCGAGCAGCAGGTCGGCCCCGGCGTTCACCGCGAGAACCAGCGATTCCCCCGCTTCGCTCGGGCCGTAGCGATCGACCACGGCGCGCATGTCGAGCGAGTCGGTGACCACCACACCGTTGAACCCCAGCCCACCCCGGAGCGTGCCGGTGATGTGTGCCTTCGACAGGCTCGCCGGATGGTCCGGGTCGATGCCCCGGTGCATCACGTGCCCGGGCATGACCATGAGCGACCGCGGGCCGTCCGACGCCGAGAGGATCACCCGGTAGGGCTCGATCTCCCGCGGGTCGTGGGTTCCGGTGATGTCGACCATTCCCAGATGGGAGTCTTCCGCGGCCGAGCCGTGGCCCGGGAAATGCTTCAGGCACCCCACCACGCCCGTCTCGGCCAGGGCCGAGATGACCTCGCGTGCGAGGGCCGCGACGGCGGCCGGATCGGCGCTGAATGAGCGGCCCTTGCCCGCGATGACCGCGCTGGCCGGATTCAGCGCCAGGTCGACGCACGGCGCGAAGTTCAGGTTGAAGCCCGCCTGAGCGACCATCGCCGCGAGCGCGGCCGCCTCACGGCGGCGGCCGCCGGGCGGCAGGCGGGCGAACTCCGCCGCGGTGGGCGTCGGCGCAAAGCCACGCCGCGGGTTCAGCCTCGCGACGGCGCCCCCCTCGTGATCGACGGCGATCCAGCGCAGCGAGGGGAGCTCGCTCCGGAGCATCGCCGTGAACCGCCGCAACTGCGACGGAGAGATGATGTTCCGCGGGGCCTGCGCCAGGGCGTCATCACGCGGCACGCCCCGGGCGAGGAGCGCGGTGAGCGTCGGGAGATGAACGTCGAAGAGGATGACACCCCCCACCGCCGCCTCGCGGCACGCGGCCAGATCGGCCCGGAGAAGGGGATCGGCCGGGTCATGCCCGCGGACGCCGACCATGAGCATCGCGCCGACCATCTCGTGGAGGGAAGGCTCGCTCACCGAATGCTCCACGCGGCGGCCGGGCCCGAACCGCGGGGGATGACGCAGACCGCGAAGGCCGCGACCGTGCCCGCCAGCATCCGCCACCCCAAGGCGGGGCGCACCCAGTTCAGCTCGGCGCCGACGGCCCGGAGCAGCAACGGCCCGAAGTCGAGCAGGCCGACGATGATCGCTCCGGTGGCGACCGCGGCGACGACCGACCCGGCCGTGCCGCGACGCGTGAACACCGCCGCCACGAACACGGCCAGCAGACCGGCGTAGGCGTAGAGCATCACCCCCATCGCAAAGGGGATGATGCCCTCGTCGGCCTGCGACTGCCACACCACGCACACCGCCGCGAAGACCGCCAGCAGGATTCCCCACACCAGCACCGCGATCTGCGAAGCGCGGACGTAGTGCCTGTCGGGCCGATCCGGGCGCATGGGCCTGTAAAAGTCGACGACGGTGGCGGAGGCCATCGCGGCCATCGACGACGCGAGACTGCTCATCGCCGCGGCGAAGATGCCCGCCAGCATGAGGCCCTTCACGCCGGTGGGGGTGTGGCCGAGGATGAAGTTCAGGAACACCGTGCGGGTGTCGTCGGGGGGGGCGCCCGGGGCCCGCGCACCCATCAGGTCGGGGCGCGTGTAGAAGACCCACAGCAGCACGCCGATGACGAGAAACAGCAGCGCAACGACAAGGCCGAGCACCTGCGACAGGATCGCCGACGCGGCGCCGCGGACGGCGTTGCGGCAGGCCAGCACGCGCTGCGCCAGGTCCTGGTCGGTGGCGAGCACCGCCATGTTGAACAGCGTCAGGCCGAAGAGTGCCGACCAAAGATTAAAGCTGCCGCTGAGGCTGAAGCGGGTGTCGAGGACGGTGAGCTTGCCGGTGCCGTCGGGGGCCTTCGCGCCGGCGACGGCGCTCCAGATCTCCGACGCCGGGACGGGGATCCGGTCGAGCAGCACCCATATGCCGACGGCGGCGGCGCCGACGAAGAGCACGGCCTGCGGCACTTCGGTCCAGATCACGGCCTTGAGCCCGCCGAACCACGTGTAGACCAGCGACACCGCAGCGCACGCCGCCACCGCGAACAGCAGGCTGCGGACGGAGATGTCGCCGAAAGCGATCAGGGCCACCGGGATGGCCGCGACGTAGAGCCGCGCCCCGCTGGCCAGGAGCCGGCCGACCAGGAACATCCCGCTGGCCGCGCGGCTCGCCGTGAGGCCGAACCGCCGCTCGAGCAGCTGGTACACGGTGGCCACGTCGTTCGCATAAAACGCTGGGATGAACCACCGGGCGACGATCAGCACCGCGATGATCGCGGCGGCGTTCCCGGCGAGATACGTGAGGTTGCCGGTGTAGGCGTCCTGCGGCGCACCAAGAAACGTGGCTGCCGACACGCTCGTGGCGACCACCGAGACAGCGGCGGCCCACACCGGGATACCCCGATCGGCCAGCAGGTACCCCGCGGAGGTGCTGCGGCCGCGGGCGAAGAACACCCCCGCCGCGAGCATCCCCAGCATGTACAGCCCGACGATGCCCCAGTCCAGAGGCCCGAATCCGCCGGCCGACTGCGCGAGGGTGCTCATGGGGCTTGCGCACCTTCGAGCGCAATTCGGAGGCGGCCGCCGGCACCGGCCAGACGTTCCTCGGCCGCGCCGCGGTCAAGCCCGAGCCGGTGCATGACGACCGCCGTCTTCACGGCCCCGCCGGCGCGCCCCAGAAGGTCGAAGGAAGCCGGGCGGCCGAGCCCAGTGAGCTCGCCCACGATCCTCGCCGCGCGGTCGAGCAGCTTGGCGTTGCTCGCCCGCAGGTCGACCATCAGGTTCTCGTACACCTTGCCGAGGCGGACCATGAGCGTCGTGGAAATGGTGTTCAGCACGAGCTTGGTCGCCGTGCCCGCCTTCATTCGGGTCGAGCCGGTGACCACCTCAGGGCCGGTGAGCACCGCGATGAGCGTGCCGACGAACGGCGCGCGGTCGACCCTGGCGCAGACCAGTAGCCCGGTGTACGCGCCCCGCGCGTGGGCCATCCGGAGGCCGCCCAGCACATAGGGTGTGGTGCCACCCGCGGCGATGCCCAGCACAGCGTCGCGGCTGTCGACGTTCAGCGCCGCCAGTTCGGCCGCTGCGCCCTCGGGCTCATCCTCGCGGCCCTCGGACGATCGGCGGAGCGCGCCATCGCCGCCGGCGATCAGCCCGATCACGGTCGACGGATCGGTCTGGAAGGTCGGGGGGCACTCCGAGGCGTCGAGCACACCGAGGCGGCCACTGGTGCCCGCGCCGAGATAGATCAGCCTCCCGCCGGCACGCAGCCGCGCCTCCGCGGCACCGATGAACTCGGCGATCTCGCCCGCGGCCGCGGCCACGGCGCCCGGCACCGACGCATCTTCCTGGTTGATCAGCGCTACGCACTCCGCCACCGACAGACGGTCGAGCTCGAGCGAACGGGGGTTGCGCTGCTCGGTGAGCAGCGATGAGCGGTCGGGGGGAAGCCCGACGGAAGGTCCTCCGGGCGGCGTATCGGGGCTGAGGTAGTGATGAGTGGTCATCGGCGCGGCGCGGGAGCGTTGATCCATGCGCCGTGCATGAGTATCGGCCCATCGGCTGCGCGGCGGCCAGTCACCCGCGGAAGAGTGATGGCCTCACCGTTGGCCGCGATGGCGGCCAGCACGGCCATGGCCCCGGCCTCCCGGGCGGCGATGGGAACGCCCTGGACATCCGACGGCTCGGCCGGAACACCGACGAGCGCCCCGATGCGTGCGGCGAGAGGCCGGTGGTGGACCCCCCCGCCGGCCAGGATCAACCGGTCGGCCCCGCCGGCGTTGCGCACGGCCGCGGCGATCGTGCGGGCCACCCCCTCCGCGGCCGACGCGGCGAGGTCCGCGGGCGTCAGGTCGGGCGCCCAGGCGTCGAGCCACGCGTCGGCCTCGTCACCGGTGCCGAGCGACCGGCCGGCCCGCGACTGAAGCGTCAGCCGCTCAAAGAGGTCGATCGCCGCGGGTTCACTGGCCACTCCCGACGCGGCGGCGGCGCCGTCGGGGTCGAAGGGCCGCCCCAGGACGCGCCGGGCGACGCCGTCCAGAACGTGGTTGCAGGCGCAGACATCGCACCCCTCGATGCCGTCGCGGGCGCCCGGCCCGGCGTCGGAGGGGAGAAGGGTGATGTTGCAGAACCCCCCGAGGTTGACCACCACGCGGCGCTCCCGGGGATGGCGGAAGAAGACCCAATCGGCCAGCGGGGTGATCGGGGCCCCCTGCCCGCCCAGCGCAAGGTCGGCCCCGCGAAGATCGAAGCACACCGCGCAGCCGAGCGCCGCCGCCACGGGCCACGGGTTGATCAGCTGCCACGAGCGCAAGGGCGGCTGGTGGAACACCGTCTGGCCGTGCAACGAGACAAGATCGGGGGTCGTCAGGCGATGCCCGCGGAGTATTCGTTCCAACGCGACGGCGTGGAACACCCCGAACTCGTGGGCCAGCCCCGTGAGCTCGGCCGCGGTGTGCGCCCGGCCCTCTGCGACGGCCCTGAGGCGGGCGGCGAGCTGGCCCAGTGGCGTCGCTTCGTGCGCGACGACCCGGGCGCGGAGGTTGGCGCCTGATCCGCCAAGTTCCACCGCCGCGACGTCGAGCCCGTCGAGGCTCGTGCCGGTCATGCAGCCCAGGGCCAGTCTGATGCGATCGGACACCGCGGCAGTATCGGCCGGTCCGGGGCGTAGACTTGGCGGATCGGGCCGGACGCTCCGCGACCGCGTCGCCCGAACGGGAGGCGACGATGCGCATCAATCGGGCATGGCTGGCGGCTGTGGCTTGCGGCTTTGCCGCGGCGGGCGCGGCGATCGCGGGCGATCCGGCCAACCCGGTGGACTCCGCCGCACCTCCGCCACCGCCGGCGAGCACCGGCCCGATTGCTCCGGCGCCGGCATCGGCACCGGTGTTGCCCTCGCGCGTGCGCGCGGCGGTGGAGACCCAGCCCGCGTCGGTCGGCGCGGGCCAGGCCGCGACGATCGTCATCCGGCTCACCGACGCGGAAGGGGAGCCCGCCACCGCCGACCGCTCCCAAGGCCCGGCCTTGCTGGTGTACATCGCTTCCGCCGATCTTCGGACCTTCGACGTGCTGGAAGCGCGCGAGCGCGAGGGCGGCCGGTTCGACGCCCCGGTCAGTTTCCCCCGGGCGGGCGTGCACACCGCGTTCATCGCGTTCCGGCCCGAGGGACGCGAGGCCCAGATCGAACGGGCGACGGTACCGGTCCAGCCCCGATCCACGGACCGCGCGGAAAGCCCCGTGGTCCGACCGCTCGAGCCCGGCGATAACCCTTTCCACCAGGACGACCACGCGATCCGATTCACCCCCTCGGAGTCGGGCCTCAAGGCCGGCGCAAAGGCCGTCCTCACGTTCGAGGTGACCGCGGGCGGCCGGCCGGTGACCACCATTGAGGGGTACCTCGGCGGCGTCGGCCACGCCGCGGCGGCGCGCGAGGGGCTTGAGGACTTCGTGGTTCTGAAATCCCTCCAGCGGGAGGGTGCCACCGGCGGACCCGTTCTCGCCTTCGAGGGGGTGTTCCCGGCCCAAGGGCGCTACAAGCTCGGACTCTGGCTCAGGGACCGCGGCGAGCGCATCACGGCGTGGTTCGTCGTGGACGTCGGGCCCGCAGAAGAGGCGAAACCGACAGAGTGATCACCCACCCCGGCGACGGGCCGCCGGGCGATCGTCACATGCCATTGTGCTGCCCCGGGTCGATGCGCGGCGGCTCGCGGCCTTCCTGCACCTTCGAGAGCACGGCGTTCTCCATGACGTACAGACCGAGCAGCCAGTCTTTGTTCAGGTACGGATCGACCTTGAAGTCGCCCTCGACCGTGCCGAACTGCAGCATCATCGCATCGCGGGACGCGCTGGCCGCGAGCTTGATCTCCACCGCGTCGTAGGGCGTGGGAGGGACGCCGATGCAGCAGCCGTCCCACTGGTTCCGCATCATCAGAAGCTCCGACGCTTCCTGCTGGAACATCGGGAACAGCACGTAGCCGGTGATGCGGACGCGCTTGCCGCTGAGCATCGCGATTCGCTCGGGGATGTCCTTCTTGCCCAGACGCGGCCGGTAGGTCTCGCTCGCCGAGACGAGGATGTCCCACGCCACGACGTACGGGTTCTCCTTCGAGCCGTCGCCGCGGATGAGAAAGCGGTCGTCGACGAGCGTGTGGCCATCGGCCTGCCGGTCGAGCTTGAGGCCCGGGAGCGCGCCGGCGGCCGTGGGCTGAGGTGCGGCAGTTTCCGGCGCCGCCGAACGATCGGGCTCGGCCGGCGGGGCGCCCGCCGAAGGGGCCGCCGGAGCGGGCTCGGGCTGCGCCGGCGGCCGTTCCGAAGCGGCGATGTCACGCTTCAGATCGGCGATCAGCGCGTCCACATCGAGGCCCGAGGGTTCCGCGGCGGGCTTGGGGGGCGGTGCCGCCGCCTCGGCGGGCGGGGCGGGAGGTGTCTGGGGCGGCGGCGTGGGAGTAGACGGGGGACGGACCTCCGGGGGCACCGGCAGCGGCGTGGGAGCAGGCTGGTCGCCGGCCGTACCGGGCGAGCCGGGCGGCGGACCCTCGCCCCGACCGGGCCGAACCTCGATCGCGACGACCACACCGGTGACGATGAAGAGGGCCGCGATGATGAGCCAGAAACTTCGCATGGGGCGGCGGGCTCCGGGTGTGAGCGGTCAGCCGAGGGGCTTGAGGCTCCGAAGAACGCTGGTGCGATAGGCCATGACACCGGGCACCAGACCGGCCACCGCGGCGAGCGCCACCGTGGCCGCGACGACGCCCAGAAGAATCGCGGGCACCACCGTCGGCTCGATGACCAGGCCGAGCTGGCCCCGCATGATAGACGCCACCACCTGCTGGCCGACGACCGCCACACCGACGCCCGCGAGCGCGCCGAGCAGGCCGATCACCGCCGACTCGGTCACCATCAGACCGAATACCCGTCCCCGGCTGGCGCCGAGCACCCGCAGCACCGCGATCTGCCGCCGGCGCTGCTCCATCGAGTTGTGCAGAGCCAGCATGATGGCAATGCCGCTCGAGAGCAGCACCACGCCCGCCATGCCGACGAAGATCTGGTGGATTCCCCCGACGATCGCGAAGAGGCGCTGGATCTCCTGCGCGGGCTTGGCGACCGTGAAGCCGCCCGCCCGCCGGAGCTGATCGAACACCACGGGCTCGACCGCCGTCACGTCCTGACCGGGACGGGTGAGCAGACGGAGGAGCACAGCTGTGATCAGGCGGTCGGCGTCGGTGACGTCGGCGGCACCGGTCGTCTTCACCGAGGGATCGGACGCCAGCCGGCGGTCGTGCGCGTGCATGATCCAGCTGCTATGGAGGTTGACGAACAGCACCCGGTCGTGCGGGCCGCCGGTGGGCTCGAGGATCCCGACGATCGTGAACGGGAACTCCTTGTGGATGTGGGCGATCGCCGCGCCTTCACCGACCCTGGCCCCGGCCGACTCGGCCAGCGCCGCCACGGTCCCCGTCCCGTGCGTCACATAGATCTGGTCGCCGACGCGCAGGCCCGTCTGCCGGGCCGCGCCCGCGCCGACCACCACTTCAAAGTCGGCCCGGAAGACGCGCCCGACGGCGAACCGCCACTCCCGGTCGGGGTCGGGCCGTAGCCGCGTGAAGAACTCCGGTTCGGTCGCCGTCACCGGCAGGCCGCGGAAGCTGTCGCCCTGCTGGGTGGGGATCGCCCACTCGACGGGCAGTTCATCCCGCAGCTGCCGGAACTGGGCGTACGACAGCGGGGCCCGCGGCGGGTTGGCGTAAAAAACACTGTTGAGGATTGCTACCAGGGGCGAGGCGTCGCGGCTCACCACCAGGTGCATGTTGCCGCTGCCGCGGTCGAAGGCCCGGCGCGCCGCGTCCTTCATCCCCAGCAGCGTGAGCATCAGCGCCACCGCCACGGCCACCGTGATGATGGTGGTCACCGTCGAGAAGCGTCTGGCGGTGAGGCTGCGGACGACGATCTGGAAGTCGGTCATCGCCATGGGCTTACCCCCCCACCGCCGCGGGCGCCGCAGAGAGCTCCCGCAGCCCCACGCGGCGGGTGAACCGCTCGGCCATCGACGGATCGTGGCTCACGCACAGCAGCGCCGCCCCGCTTTCGCGGCACACCGACTGGATGAGGTCCATCGCGTTCGCCGAGTTCTCCGGGTCCAGGCTCGCGGTGGGCTCGTCGGCCAGCACCAGCGCCGGACCGCAGGCCACGGCCCGTGCCACGGCCACCCGCTGCTGCTGCCCCACCGACAACCGGTCGGGGTCGGCGTTCGGCCGTGCGATGCCGAGACGCTCGAGCAGCGCGAGGGCCCGGGCCCGGTGCTCGCGGGGCGGGATCGCCGAGAACATGAGCGCCGCCATCACATTCTCGAGCGCCGAGAACCCGTGCAGAAGGTTGAAGGTCTGGAAGATCATCCCGATCGACCGACCGCGGAAGAGATCGCGCGCTGCCCCGTGCAGCGCCAGCAGGTTGGTGCCCGCCACCTCGATGGTCCCGGCGCCGTGCGACGGGTCGGGGTCGAGCAGCCCGGCGATAAGCGAGAGCAGGGTGCTCTTCCCTGCGCCGCTGCCCGCGGTGAGCAGCGCCTGTTCACCCCGCGCCAGGTCGAAGGCCGGGATGTCGACAATCCAACCTCCAACCCCCTCTCCGGACTCGGCGGGCGCATCGTCGGCCCCGGGCGGGTAGCGGAACTTGAGGTCTCGGATGCTCAGCGCGGCGGTCGGGGGCATGGCGTGTCCGGAAAGCGGTTGGATGCAGTGTACGCCGCGGCGCCTATCGCTCGGCCGCCTCCCTGGTGGCCGCCGCGGCGATGTTCCGCAGCAGGCGCGATCGCCGCGCCGCCGTGGCGGCCAGTTCCGGCGCGGGGTGGGTCACCGCGACCTCGATCTCCGTCAGCTCGCGCACCGTCATCCGCCGAAGCGTGCTCCACTTGGGAGACACCTCGACCAGCCCCCACCCCGGGGGGATCTCGCGCAGCCCCACCACCCCGCGCGGCGCCACGACGTACAGCCAGTCGGCGAGCCGGTACCGCGCCACCGTCGCGAACTTGGTGCCCCCGTGCAGGCGGGTGTCCACGCGATCGAGCAGACGGATCACCTTCCGGTACCCCGGGTGCTCGGCGGCCGAGAAGTCCCAGTGCTCACCGTCGGCGAACAGCGCGGCGGTGTGCCCGGCCGGCGCCGCCCGCAGGTGCGGCTCGGCCTGGCGCAGGTGGTGGTCCTCGATCGCTCGACGCCGCCGCTCCAGGGTCGTCCGAAGACCGATCAGCCGTTCGGCGCGGTCGTTGTGCCGGAGAAAGTCCTCTCGCGACTGCTTGCACTCGATGATCGCCGTCCGCGGCTCGCACGCCGGGCGCGCGGAATGGGGCGGTTCGTCGGGAGTCGCGCGGCCGGAGCCGCCGCCGAACGGCAGGTCCGGCTGGCGGGGCATCGGCGGCGGAAAGTGGTTCACCTCGGGCCCGGCAGGCCGGCGATCGAGATAGCCCGCCGCGTCGGCCCGCCAACGGGGGATCGGCAGGGCCACCTCGCACGCGGCGGCGGCGAAGCCGTGCCGCAGCAGGAACGCGACGGCCACGCGCTTGAGTTGGATGTGGGCTTCGCTCTCCACGGCTTCGAACCCCCGAGGCTTGATGCTATCGCCCGGAGGGCTGAAATCCTTCCAAAATCCGAACGCAATTCCACGCCGTCCGTGACGCGGAAGCCTCGGCCCTCGGATCCGAGAAACGAAATCTGGTACCACCTTGTTCTGGTCCATCATGCCCCCTGTTCAGGCCACACACGCCGATACCCCGTCTTCCCAGGAGCCCGCCATGCACCGATCGATCCCCGCTCATCGCCCGTTCCTCGTCGGCTTGCTCTCGGCGGGCCTGGCGCTCACGCCGGCGGTGGCGCCGATGGTGTCGGCCCAACCAGCCCCGGCGGCCAAGCCCGACGCGGTGTACGTCTACTCCGCCGGCCTCGACGGCCTTCTGATCGATCGCAAGGACGCGGGCCTTCTTCGGGCACTGAAGATGCTCGAGCCGCGCCTCTCCGAGCTTCCCCGCGAGCTTGACCAGCCCCAGATCCCCGCGCCGCTCATCAAGATGGTCTGGGACATCCTGATCCACCCGATGACGATCCAGGCGGGACCCATCGAGGGCGCCAAGGACAAGGGGGCGTTCCCGGGGTACATCCAGCTCACCAGCACGCAGACCAGCAGCGACGACGCCGTGCGCATCGCCCAGACCCTGGGCGGCCTGCTCGAAACCGGCCTCGGCGAGATGCAGGAGGTCGCCGGTCGCGACGGGATGAAGTCGGCGGACACGCCCGCCGGCAAGGCGTTCGTCGGCACGGCCAAGAGCCCCGCCGGCGGCTCGTTCATCATCGGCCTGAACCGCGCCGAACCCCCGGCCGCCCCGCTCAGCTTCGGGCTGCCGGAGGGGGTGAAGCCGGTGCTCTCGGCGCGGTTCGACTTCCGGGCCCTCACCCCCATGTTCGACACAGCCTTCGCCCAGGCCGGGCCCGGCGAGCGTGCCGAGGCCGATCAGTTCAAGGCCCTCCTCACCGACAGCGGCCTGTACGGCCCCGACGCCATGATCATCTCGGGAGGGCTTGGCCTCGCCGCCGACCGTGGAATCGGCGTGATCAAGGCCGAGGGCGCGGCCAAGAGTTCGAAGCGGATCGGCATGAAGCCGGAGAACCCGATCGGCCCGGCGGTGCTCAAGATGGTCCCCGCCGATGCCACGCACGTCACCGCGACCCACGTCGATCTGGCCGTGCTTCCGAAGATGCTCCGCGACATCGCCGCCCGTGCCGGCGAGAACGTCGACCCGATCGACGAGGTCCGCAAGGAGACCGGTTACGACGTGGAGAAGGACTTCATCGCCCACCTCGGCAACACCGCGGTGATCTACCGCTCGGACTCGACGGGCGGCGGCGGGCCGGCGTCGCTGGTGGGCATCCTGGCCCTCACGAACCCGGCGGGGATCAAGGCCACGCTCGACCGCGTCCGCGGCGACATCAACCGCGTAGGGGCGCGGCAGGCGCGGGGGTACGTCCGCGTCAAGCAGTGGAAGGCCGAGGACGTGGAGATGCAGACGCTCACGTTCCCCGGATTCCCGGCGCCGCTCGAGGTGTCGTGGACCATCGAGGGCTCGAACCTCGTGGTGGGCTTCACGCCGCGGACGCTGATCTCGGCCGTCGGGCAGATCCGCTCGGGCAAGTCCAGCATTCTCGACAACCGGCAGCTGGCCGAAATGGCCGGCGGCAAGCTCGAAGGGCTGGCCTCGCTGAGCTTCAACAACACCCCCCGCAGCGCTGCCGGCGGCTACGGCCTGCTCTCGGTCGGCGTCGGCGCCCTGGCCAACGCGGTGCGCTCCCCCATCGATCAGGAGCGCGACCCCGGCCTGATCATGCCCTCCTTCGCCGATCTGACCAAAGACACGCGGCCCACCGTGCTCACCATGCGCTGGCAGGGGGACGACCTGGTCATCACGCTGCAGGGCGACCGGTCGATGCTGGTCAACGCCGCCGGCGCCGTCGGCTCGTTCAGCGGCGTGCTGCCCGTGGCCGCCCCGGCCATCGCGCTCAGCACGCTCCTGCCTGCTCTTGGGCGGGCCCGCGAGCAGGCCCGTCACGTCCGATCCGCGAGCCAGGTCCGGCAGGTCGCGATGGCGATCACGATGTACGCCAACGACCACAAGGATGCGCCTCCGAAGTCGGCCAAGATGTTGATCGACGACGGGCTCATCACCGAGGACATCCTCCGAAGCCCCGTCGGCCCCGCGAACGACGGCGGCGACGACTTCACGTTCCGGTCCGACAAGAAGCTGTCGCAGGTCGAGCGGCCCAGCGACGCGATCCTGGCGATCGACCGCGCCGCTCTGGTGAACGGCCAGAGGCAGATCGCCGTCGGCTTCTACGACGGCCACGTGGAGATGCTCACCGTGGATGAGCTCCAGAGCCGCCTCAAGAACGCCGCGAACAAGGGAGCCGCCGAGGCGCTCAATCTTCCGGACTGGATGAAGCACTGACGCCGGGGCCGGCACATCCGCCGCCACGGCCCGGCTAGGGTGTCGGCATGCTCGCCGTCCTGAGCCCCTACGACCTCGCCGCCCGCTCTCCGGCGGCGATGGCGTCGCTGCTCGTGGCCGAGCGCGTCGTCACCCCTCTGCCGCAGGCCGGCACGGGTCGGACCGCACGCCTCCGCGAGCTGCTTGACGCCTGGTCGTGGACCGGGCCGCTCTGGCGTCAGGGCCTGCTCGTCCCGGCCGAGGCGGGCGGCGAAGCCGGACCGCTCGCGGCCGTGCTCAGGCTCATCGAGGCCGATCCGGCGCTCACGCCGCTTCGGCAAGTGCTTTCCGGCGTTCTGCAGCGCCCGGCCGCGAACCAGCGCCTGTGGCTCGACGCCATCGCGCTCGATCTCCTGCGGTCCGGAGAGCGGGGCCCCGATCCGGGGATTGCCTTGCCGATCGCCGCGGCCGTCGCCCACCTCGCCAGCGAGCAGGGCCTCACCGTGTTCCGACCCGAGCCGAGCGCCCGTCCGGGCCTGCGAAGGGCGGAACGATGGGCGTTCCGAGTCGGCGTGCCGGTACTCTCGGCGGCGACAGGCGAGCAGATCATCGCCGCCCGGCACGTGCTGGCCGACACCCTGACACCGCTCGGTGAGGCGTTGGAGGCCTTGACGGCCCTCATCCGTCGCGGCGTGCACCCCGACGATCTGGCCAACTCGATCGCCGGCGACCTCGAGCCGCGGGCGGCTGCTTTCGACGCCGACGTCGCGGCGCGCCGGGCCACGCTGATCAAGGCCGTGTCGCACCCGGATTTACCGCCTGTGAAGCTGGCGCGGGTCTCGCTGACAGGCTCGCTGGAGCCGCCCGACGCGCTGCTCCGCGCCGCGGTGCGCGCCCTGCCCCCGACCGCCTCGGGCACCCCGCCGGACGTGCGTCACGATGCACGCGAATTCGGGCTCGCGATGCCGCCGATCGCGGTGATCCACGTTCGGCTGCTCCCGTTCGAGGCCTGAACGGTGCCGATTGATATTGAACTATATTAACTATTTTCAGCGTTATGGCTGTTTTCCCAAAGGTGGGATCGGCCGGACACGCAAAGCCGTGCCAATTCGGGCCAACCTTCGTGCACCCCGCCGCCGCGCGGCTATGTTCGGAAGGGCGGTGCCCCGGACGCCGTCCGGGCCCAAGGGGTGGTTCCCGGAGATGGACGCGATGGTCGTCAGGATGTTGTCGGTGGGGTTGCTCGCGTGGGTGTGCTCGGGATCGGCACTGGCCCAGGCGATCGTCGGGCCGCCGCAGCCCGAGGCCTCCGCCTTCCGCCAGCACAAGCTGGTCACGGCGACGATCAGCGGTATGCGCGACTTTCTCGCGCTGACGCAGCTGGGGGAGTTCCTGGGCTGCACGCCGCGAAACGGCCCCCAGCAGTTCGTGATCCCGCCCGACAAAATGGCCGCGCTCGACGGTCTGGGCATCCCGTATGTGGTGACGGCCGACGATGTGCAGCAGCTCATCGAGGCCGAGGCCCGCGAGATCGCGCGGGTCCAGGCCGACCGCGACTCGTCGTTCTTCGACACCTACCGCACCTACGCGCAGATCAACACCGAGCTCGACTCGATTGTCGCGCTCAACCCCGCGATCGCCACGCGGGTGAGCGTCGGCTTGTCGCAGGGCAACGCCTCGCAGCCGCGGCAGACGATCTACGGCGTCCGCATCACGGGGCCGACAATCCCGGGCGCGCCGCCCAAGCCGGTCTTCATCATCCAGGGCGGGCAGCACGCGCGGGAGTGGGTGAGCCCCGCCTCGGCCATGTACGCGATCGACGAGCTGGTCCGCGACTACAGCACCGACCCGGCGATCCGGCAGGTGGTCGACAGCGTCGAGTTCCACATCATTCCCGTGGTGAATCCCGACGGGTACGTGTACACCTGGGCGAGCAGCAACAACCGCCTCTGGCGGAAGAACCGCCGTCTGATTTCGGGAGCCACGTACGGCGTCGATCTCAATCGGAACTGGGCCACCGCCTGGGACCCGCCGGTGTCGGCCTCGACGAACCCGGCCAGCGACACCTATCGCGGCACGGCGCCGTGGTCGGAGTCCGAGACGGCGGCGATGCGCGACTACATCAACGGGCTCAACACGGCCCGGCCGGGGTCGATCAAGGCCCTGATCGACCTCCACAGCTACTCGCAGCTCATCCTCGGGCCGTGGGGCTACACCAGCACCGTCATCCCGCCCCGCGCCGCCGAGCTCCGGCTGGTGATGGGACAGATGGAGTCGGCCATCGACAACACCTTCGGCGTGCCGTACACCGCCGGGCTCGGCACCGACGGCGTGATCTATTCGGCCTCGGGCACGGCCCAGGACTGGCCCTTCGCCGTCTTCGGGGCGCTCGGCTTCACCTTCGAGCTCCGCGACACCGGCGCGTACGGTTTCACCCTGCCCTCGAGCCAGCTCCGCCCGACCGCGCAGGAGACGTTCAACGGGCTGATGGCGATGGCCCGGTTCATCCAGATCCGTCTGCAGATGGCCGTGCCGGCACCGCCCGCGGCGGCCTCTACCACCGGTGGCACCAACTTCGCCGTCACCATCACCGAGCTCAACAGCTACACCATCGCCGGCACGCCGCAGCTGCTCTACCGGGTCGGCACCAGCGGTCCGTTCGCCGGCGCGAACCTCACCGGCACCAAGCCCAACTTCACGGCCACGCTCCCGGCCTTCCCCTGCGGGTCGACGGTGCAGTACTACGTCGCCGCGACCGCCAGCGACGGCGCGGTCGTCACCATGCCGGCCGATGCGCCCGCGACGCTGTACTCCGCCACGCTGCCGGTGTGCCCGACGCCCGGCGGGTTCAGTCTTGTCACGCCGCTCGACGGCGCCGCGGGCGTGAATCTCACCCCGTCGTTCACGTGGAACGCCTCGCCCGGAGCCTCGTCGTACACCGTGATCATCGCGACGGACCCCGCGCTCCTGAATGTCGTCGCGTCGGCGCCGGGGCTGCCCGGCACCTCCTGGACGCTGCCCGCGCCGTCGCCCCTGGCGTACTCGAGCATCTATTACTGGGGCGTGCGGGCCGTGAACGGCTCGGGCTCTACGGGCTCGACACCCCTGTCCCGTTCGCTCACCACCTTCGCGGCCTGCCCCGGCGACGCCGACGGCAACCGCAACGTCGGCGCGAACGATCTGTCGATCCTCCTGTCGGCCTTCGGGAGCTGCCCGGGCGACTCGAATTACAATGCCTCGGTCAGCTTCGACGGCAACCCGTGCATCGGGGCCAATGACCTGTCGATCCTGCTGGCGAACTTCGGTATCACCTGCTCGCCCTGACCGCCGGCCGCCTCGGCCCATCCGGAGGACCCGATGAACACCCTGATCGCCCGGACGCTCGCGATGCTGCTGATGCTGGCCGCGCCCGCCGCGGCCCAGGTCACCGGGCTGGGGGTCATGGGCGACTCACTCTCCGACGAGTACGCCGAGGAGACCTACGGCAGCTACGCCCAGAACTGGCCGACGTTCCTCTCCGGCCTGCCGGCGGGAGTGTCGCTGGGCCCCACCGCGGCCGCCGCCGGCCAATCCGGCGGCACGTGGGGCGAGCCCCGGCGGAGCGGCTACCAGTTCAACTGGGCCCGCTCGGGGGCCAGCTCGGCCACGCTGATCTCGCAGGGGCAGCACACCGGCCTCGCGGCGATGATCGGCCCGCAGAACATCTCCCACACCGTGCTCTTCATCGGCGCCAACGACTTCAACCCCGCCAACTCGCCGTACATCAACATCTACCTCGGGCTGTGGAGCGCCACGACCCGCAGCAACTATGTGGCCGGCGTGGTCGCCAACATCCAGACCGCGATCAACGCGATCAAGCCCACGGGAGCCCGGATCATTCTCGTCAACGTCGTCGACCCGGGACTGGCCCCGGTCACCCGGTCGACTTGGAGCAGCGCCGCCGGCCGCGACCGGGTCAACGCGACGATCGCCGACCTGAACGCCCGGCTGAAGGTGCTGGCGTACCAGCAGGGGCTCGTGCTGATCGACGTGTACCGGCTCACCAAGGTGATCTTCGGCAGCAACGCGGCCCCCAGCCCCACGTTCACCGTCGGCGGCGTCGTCATCCAGCTGCTGCAGGGCGACACCACGGCCGGCGGCAACCCGACCGCCGGCTTCGTCGACGACCGCTTCCACCCCAACACGACCATCCAGGGCGTCATGGCCAACCTGATGATCACGGCCCTGAACATCGCCAACCCGCTGCCCATCCCGATGTTCAGCGAGGGGCAGATTCTCGCGGCACGGGGCCTGGCCGCGGCCGGGCCCGACTCGGTGCCGCAGCAGATCGGCGGGTACGCGTCGTACATCTATAACGGTCGCTGCCCGGCCGACGTCGACGGCAACGGCGCTGTCGGGGCTTCCGACCTCTCGCTGCTTCTGGCGTCGTACGGCACCGCGGCGGGTCAGCCGGGCTTCATCCCCGACGCCGATGTCGACGGCAGCGGCTCCGTCGGCGCCAATGACCTCTCCATCGTGCTCGCCGCCTACGGGCAAACCTGCCCGAACTAGCCGCGCGGGGCCCCCGCTCGGGAAGATGCTCAGCGGCTCGTGAACTCGACCTCGAGGTACCGGGCCACGTAGTCGACGATGCTGGAGGCCTCGGGCACATCCGGGTTGCTCGTCGCCCCCATCGGCTCGAATCGCATGCCCTTGAAGCGGACGACGGCGTCTTCCACCGAGAGGCCGTGCTGCAGCGCCAGGCTGAACGCGCGGCAGAAGGCCTGGCACATGCCGGAGATCGTCGAGCCTTCCTTCGACATCTTGATGAAGATCTCGCCGGGGCTGCCGTCGTCGTGGAGGCCGACGGTGAGGTAGCCCTCGTGGTTGCCGATGGTGAACTTGTGGGTCACCGACTCCCGTGTGGCGGGGAGCGACCGGCGGGGTCCGCTGGAGGGGTTGTCCGTCAAGCCGAGGATCCTTGCTGCGACACCCATCGGGAATCCCTCCATCATTGCCGCCCCGGGCAGTCGGGGCCCGGCCCAGGCCCGCAGGGACCGCGGCCACGCGACCTCGCGGCGGCGCGGGGTTCATCGGCCCAAGGGGAAGTGTTCCCTTGCATTTTCAACCCAACCGCTTGGAGGTGGTCGGCCGTCGCGGCCGCCCTCAGGCCGGGCGGCCCTTGCGCTCGCCCCGTCGGAGGATGAACGTGGCCCGCCACGCCCGCAGATCGACCAGCAGGTCGTCGCAGGTCTGGTAGCGGCGGCGCGGCTCCTTGGCCATCATCTTGTCGATCACCTCGCTCAGGCCGGGCTCAAGGGCCGGGTTCACCCGACAGGCCGGCACGAGCGTGTTTTTGAGGTGCATCTGCATGACCACGCGGCCGTCGGAGTCGTCGAAGGGCGGACGGCCCGTGACCATGTAGTAGAACGTGGCTCCCAGCGAGTAGATGTCGGAGGGCGGGCCGATCTCGAAGTCGCCCCGCACCTGCTCGGGCGACATGAAGTACGGCGTGCCCAGAGCGCGGCCCTGCTCGGCGTGAGCGGTGGCCCAGTCGGTGATGACCCGGGCCAGGCCAAGGTCGGCCAGCTTCGGGACGCCATCGGCCGTGACGATGATGTTCTTGGGCTTCACGTCGCGGTGCACGAGCCCCCGCTCGTGGGCGTGGCGGAGAGCTTCGGCCACCCCCAGCACGATCTCCAGGGCACGCTCTTCTTCGAGGCCCTTGCCACGGGTCGGCTCGACGAGGTCGTAGACCGTCGGCCCCTGCACGTACTCCATGACGAAGTAGTGGTGCTCACCGGCCTGACCCACGTCGTACGCCTGAACGATGTTCGGGTGGTTCAGGGACGCCGCGGCCCGGCCCTCGGCGTAGAACTTTTCGACGACCTCCTGATTCGTGAACATCTTCGCGGGCAGCACCTTGATGGCCACCAGACGGTCGAGGTTCAGCTGCCGGGCCTTGAAGACCGCCGCCGAAGCCCCGGAGCCGATCTTCTCGATCAGCGCATAGCCGGGGATCCGCTTCCGAAGTCTGTCGGCCTGCACCTGCGCGTTGAGCCGGTCGAGCTGGGCGGGGGTCACGGCCTTCATCCGCAGCAGAACCGGGCCCAAGGGCTTGCGCTGACCGGTGATGAACGAGTGCACCCGCGAGAGGCAGGCTTCCATCTCCTCCTGCGTGCACAGCCCCTTGTCGACCGCCATCCGGGCCAGCATGGCGTCGAACCCGGGCGAGCCCGGCTCGGTGGTGCCGTGGCCCGACTCGTCGGCCAGCTGCTGTCCCAGCGGATCGGCCGCACCCATGCCACCCCCCGCAGACGCCGGCGCCACCGGCGGGGCTCCGAACGCCGGGACGAACGATGTCGTCTGATCCGCCGCCATTCCGTCTTTCGGGCGTTCGTTGGCTTGCGGCATCCGCCGGTCTCCGATAACCACGTGACCCGATCGGGGAACACTACGCCCGAACCGATGGGCGTCGGACCCCACGGTTTCGTATCATGTTCGGCCCGTCTTGAGGCGGCCCGCCGCGGACGTCTCGCCTTGGCTCGTACCGGACCTCGGAGACCCACCATGACCCCTGACAGCATCCTGAAAGACGCCGAGACCCAGATGGCCAAGGCCCTGGACTACCTCAAGAACGAGCTGAAGGGCATCCGAACCGGCCGGGCCTCACCGGCGCTTGTCGAGTTCATCAAGGTGGACTACTACGGGTCTCCGACCGAGCTCAAGGCTCTGGCGGCGGTCTCGATCGCCGAGGCGACGCAGCTGGTCATCAAACCCTTCGACCAGGGGGCGCTCCACGAGATCAAGAAGGCCATCGAGGCCGCGAATCTCGGCGTGAACCCCGTGCTCGACGGCAAGATGATCCGCGTCAACATCCCGGCCCTCTCCGGCGACCGCCGCAAGCAACTGGCGGGGCAGGCCAAGAAACTCGGTGAGGACGCCAAGATCGCCGTCCGCAACGTCCGGCGCGACGCCAACAAGCACGCCGATGCGCTGCTCAAGGACACCAAGGTCCACTACCCCGAGGACGAGATCAAGGGGCTGAAGGACGAGATCCAGGAAGTCCTCAAGAAGCGAGAGTCCGACATCGACCACGCGGTCGAGGCCAAGGGCAAGGAGATCATGGAGGTCTGACGCCGGTCGGACCTCCGCGGTCTCGCACGGCGGCCAGCCGGCGAGGGCGGCTCACCCCTTCGGCGCCACCTCGCCCCTGTCCTGCTCCTTCAGCACCGCCTTCAGCACCGGCCCAAGCGTGGCCGCAAAGGCGACGACGAACAGCCCGAGCGTGAGCATGTAGATGTGGCTCGTCCGCAGCGCGGGGCCGCCGAACAGCCGCACCCTGTCGTCGTGCAGGTTCATGCACACCCACCGCCCGGTGCCGGGGATATCCCACGTCCAGACGCTCAGCGCGAGCGTCGAGACGTACAGCGGCGCTGCCAGCAGCCGGACCGGCCACAGGAACCATCCGAGCAGCAGGGTGACGGCGGCGATGCCCCCCGCCAGCGGCAGCGTCGGCTCCATCGCCACCCATCGCTGGATGACCGGCCAGGTGAACTCGTACACCTTCACGCCCGGCGCCTCGTTGAGGTCGTTGAGAATGCAGGTCATGGTGCCGATCGTCCGCCGGTAGGCGAAGAGGTGGTGCAGCACGGCGCCGGCGGGGAAGAACACCCAGAGAGACGCGAGAACCCACCACAGGCGGTCGGCGGTGCCGCGCAGCCGCAGCACCGGGGCGGCGCAGGGCCAGATCAGCGGGAAGATGGCTCGCAACACGGTCTTCATGGGTGGCACGCACTCCAACGGCCCCGGAACGAGCCCGGCCCCGTTGTATCGGCCCGACCGCCGGACAACAAAAATCCCCCGAGCGGCGGTGGGTCCGCTCGGGGGGAGGCAAGAAACACGGGGCGGCGCTGTGTGCCCGCGTTGCACGGGCGGCCGCCCCTCTCTGGTGGGCGGGAGGATCGGGCCCCCGGACGGGAGCCCTGGAAAACCTCGGTCACGCCGGGGGGCGCGACCGGGGTGGAGAGCGGGATCGGCTCGGCGAGCCCGGGGGCGACTGGGCCTCCGGGGCCGCCGGGAGAATCGGGCGATGCGGGACGCGTGGCCTGAGGGCGTACTCGCGCTGATCGGGTTCCGTGGCTTGGCAGCCCTCCCCTCCTTGCGCGAGCGGCGGTGCCCGCGGTGATCTGTCCCTTCACCTGCCGGGCTCGGCCGGGGCTCCCTCCCCGGCCGACCGTCGCGTGGCCTGGGCCCCGCGTTTCATCGCTCCGTTCGCACGGCCCGTCGGAGCACGGGCCGCCCGTTCCGCTCGTGGGAACCGCCCGCCGCGCCTTTGCTCCGTCGGCACGCGGGCGGGGTCCGTCCGGAAGATCCGATCAGCTGCACCCCATGCTGTGCCCGCAGTTGAGGCACTTGTAGCACGCGCCGTTGCGCACCGTGATGGTGCCGCACACCTCGCACGCCGGGGCGTCCTCCTGCAGCTCGCCGAGGGCGCTGGAAAGCGATGCCGCGGCCGAGGACTTGGCCGCCGAGGCCTTGGCGCCGGGCCGGGCGGGGGTGCCCCGGGCCGAAGCGCCGACCACGGGGGCGCCTCGGCCGGGCTTGGGCTCGAGCGTGTCGACGATCGCGATGCCCCGCGGGGCGGAGCCCGCGGGGGGCTGGGGGGCCGGCGCGGCCGGCTCATCGCCCCGGCGCGGCGCGTGCTGCTCCTTGTACCCGGGAATGAACTGCATGCCCATCCAGCGGAAGATGTAGTCGACCAGCGACTTGGCGAAGGGGATGTCGCGGTTGGTGGTCATGCCGGCGGGCTCGAAACGCTGGTGGGTGAACTTCCGCACCAGGCTCTCCACGGGCACGCCGTACTGAAGGGCCACGCTCGTGGCCGTGCCCAGCGAGTCCATCAGGCCGCCGATGGTCGAGCCCTCCTTGGCCATCGTGATGAACAGCTCCCCGGGCTGGCCGTCCTCGTACACGCCGACGGTGAGGTACCCCTCGTGGCCGGCGACGTTGAACTTGTGGGTGATCGACCGGCGGGTGTCCGGCAGCCGGCGGCGCATCGGCCGGTGAATGATCTGCTCCACGGCCCGCACCACCACCTCGTGGTTGCCGTCGCCCGCGGCCACCACCGCCTCGCGGAGCGTGCCGACCACCTCCAGCTTCGCGGCCTCCATCGCCTCTTCGTCGTCTTCCTCGTCGTCGAGAAGGCGGACGTCGGCGGCCTTCGGGGCCTTCTCGGCCTTCTTGTCGTCGCCCGCATCGCTGCTCTTGGTGCTCAGCGGCTGGCTGAGCTTGCAGCCGTCGCGGTAGAGCGCGTTGGCCTTGAGCCCCAGCTCCCAGCTCAGGCGGTAGGCCGCCTTGATGTCGTCGACGCTCGCCGTGCTCGGGAGGTTGATGGTCTTGCTGATCGCCCCGCTGATGAACGGCTGCGCCGCCGCCATCATGCGGATGTGCCCCTCGGGGGCGATGAACCGCACGCCTTTCTTGCCGCAGGTGTTGGCGCAGTCGAACACGGGCAGGTGCTCGGCCTTCAGGTGGGGCGCGCCCTCAATGGTCTGCGTGCCGCACACCCGCTCGTTGAGGATCTCGATCTGGTGCGCCGTCAGGCCGAGCCGCTTGAGGAGGTTGAACGACGGATCGGCCTTCGCCGCCGCCGCGTCGACACCGGCCCGCTTGAGCACGTCGTCGCCGAGACCCCAGGCCGAGAAGGCGAACCCGATCTCGAACACCGTCGGCAGCGACGCGGTGACCTTCTTGAGGTCCTCGTCGATCAAGCCCGCCTCGCGCAGCCACTCGGCGAGAGTCATCGCCAGATCGCCCTTTCCCTCGGCGGCGGGCATCGGCACGTTCAGGTGCAGCGCCCCCAGCACGTGGGCCATGATGTCGCGCACCTGCGCCTGCGTGTAGCCCAGGCCGGTCAGCGCCGGAGCCACCGACTCGTTGGCGATCTTGAAGTAGCCCCCGCCCGCCAGCTTCTTGAACTTGACCAGGGCGAAGTCGGGCTCGACGCCCGTGGTGTCGCAGTCCATGAGCAGGCCGATGGTGCCCGTCGGCGCGATCACCGTGACCTGCGCGTTGCGGTAGCCGAACTTCTGGCCTAGCTCCAGCGCCTCGTCCCACGCGGCGGTCGCCCTCGACAGCATCCGGCCGGCGTTGCTCAGCCGCGCCGAGACCGCCCCGGCCACCGCGTGGTCGATCGGCACCGGGCGGATCCGCAGGTTCTCGTACTCCTTCGAGCCGCGGGCCGCGCCGTGCGCCGCACGCCGGTGGTTGCGGATCACCCGAAGCATCGACTCGCGGTTCTTGGCATACCCCGGGAAGGGGCCGTGCTCCTCGGCAAGCAGCGCCGACATCCGGTAGCTGCGGCCGGTGAGGATCGCCGTGAGCACGCCGCACACCGCCCGAGCCTCGTCGCTGTCGTACGGAACGCCCGCCTGCATGAGCATGGCGCCGATGTTGGCGTAGCCCAAGCCAAGCGTGCGGAACTGGTAGCTCAGCTGCGCGATCTCCTTGCTGGGGAACGCGGCCATGAGCACGCTGATCTCCAGCACGATCGTCCACAAGTCGATGGCGTGCTCGTACTTCTCGACGTCGAAGGCCCGGGTCTTGGGGTCATAGAGCTTGAGCAGGTTGATCGACGCCAGGTTGCACGCCGTGTTGTCGAGGAACATGTACTCGCTGCACGGGTTGCTGGCGTTGATCCGCCCGCTCCTGGGGCAGGTGTGCCAGGCGTTGATCGTCGTGTCGTACTGCACGCCGGGATCGGCGCAACGCCACGCGGCGTAGCCGATCTGCTCCCAAAGGTCGCGGGACTTGAGGGTCTTGATCGGCTTGCCCGAGAGACGGGCCTTGAGCTGCCAGTCGCCGTCGGTGTCAAGGGCGTCGAAGAACTCGTCGCTGATGCGGACCGAGTTGTTGGAGTTCTGGCCGCTGACGGTGTAGTACGCCTCGCCGTTGAAGTCGTAGTCCAGCCGCAGGCCCAGCCGCTCGGCGGTCCGCTTCTGATCGTCGCCCAGGTGCTTCATGCCCTCCACCAGGGCGGCCACCTTGAGCTCCTCCCGAACCTTCCAGTTCACGAACTGCTCGATGTCGGGGTGGTCGAGGTCGAGGCACACCATCTTCGCCGCACGGCGGGTGGTGCCGCCGCTCTTGATGGCCCCGGCCGCCCGGTCGCCGATGCGCAGCCACGACATCAGGCCGCTGCTCTTGCCGCCGCCCGAGAGCGGCTCGTTCTCGCCGCGGAGACGCGAGAAGTTCGTGCCCGTGCCCGAGCCGTACTTGAACAGCCGGGCCTCGCGAACCCAAAGGTCCATGATGCCGCCGGGGTTCACCAGGTCATCGTCGATCGACTGGATGAAGCAGGCGTGAGGCTGCGGGTGTGTGTAGGCATCCGCGGCGGCCTTCACCTCGCCGGTCTGCGGGTCGGCGTAGAAGTGGCCCTGCGCCGGGCCGGTGATGCCGTAGGCGAAGTTCAGGCCGGTGTTGAACCACTGCGGGCTGTTGGGCGCCGCGATCTGGTGCACCAGCATGTAGGCCAGTTCGTCGTAGAACGCCTGGGCGTCCTCGGCGCCGTCGAAGTAGCCGTGCTTCTCGCCCCACTGCCGCCAGCAGCCCGCCAGACGGTGGATCACCTGCTTCGCCGATCGCTCCGGCCCCGTGCCCCCGCCCGCCTGCGGCACACCCGCCTTGCGGAAGTACTTGCTCACCATGATGTCGGTGGCGAGCTGGCTCCACGTCGCCGGAACCTCGGCGTCGTCCATCTTGAAGACGACCGAGCCGTCGGGGTTCGAGATCTTCGACGAGCGCTTGACCCACTCGACCGAGGCGAAGGGGTCCTGGCCGGCGACGGTGAACTGGCGGGTGATCTTCATCGGGGCTCCGAGACCTTTGGGGCTGAGCGCCGTGCGGCGGACACGGCGCCGATGATGGTTCAGAGGCGGCAAGACGGCGGGGCGACGCGGGAGGCCGGCGGGAGTCGGGGGGTCAGCTGGGGCACGGCGGGGGGAAACGGCACACGGGATGGACCACGCGAACCCGGTCGCTGGGCGGCCGACGCACGGCCGGCCGTCAGTCCACGCGCGGGAGAGTGAGACCGCTTTGGTCCTGGTACTTGCCCGCCTTGTCGGCGTAGCTCACGGCACAGACGCGGTCGCCCTTGAGGAAGATGAGCTGGGCGATCCCCTCGTTGGCGTAGACCTTGGCGGGCAGCGGCGTGGTGTTGCTGATCTCGAGCGTCACCTTCCCGCGCCACTCGGGCTCGAGAGGCGTCACGTTCACGATCAGCCCGCAGCGGGCGTACGTGCTCTTGCCGACGCACACCACCAGCACGTCACGGGGGATCGCAAAGGTCTCGACCGTCTCGCACAGCGCGAAGCTGTTGGGAGGGATGACGACGTGATCGGCGCCGGTCTGGGCGGTGTCGACCGGGACCATGAAATCGTCGCTGAAATTCTTCGGGTCAACGATCGAGACCCCGCCGTGGCGGGGCGTCGGCGTGAAGATCTTGAACCGGGTCCCGACCCGGACGTCGTAGCCGTACGACGAGACGCCGTAGCTGATCCGGCCGGGACGCTTGACCGCGTCGGCGAACGGCTCGATGCCGATCAGCTCGCGGATCTGGGTGTCACAGAGAACTGCCAAAGCCCGCCTCCGTGGCGACTTGTGCCGGCCCGCGGCCCACCGGCCACGAGCCCTCTTCTGTGCCCGCCTGTCATCCCTGACAGACCACAAACTCACTTCCACACAGCAAAGACGACCACCGACGGCTTCCGTTCCGCCGGACCACCTGATGCATACCAACTATACCCCGAACCAGAGCGAAGCGGCCGTCTTGGGCACACCCTTTCAGTCGGGGGGAATACAGCCTACACCACAACATGTCGTGTCTGCAAGCACCAAAGCTCCAAAATCTCGGAGATCCATTGGGCGGTTTCCTCTGACATCCGCAACCCGTTGACAAGCAAGCGCTTAGGGCGACCAAAATGATCTCGCCACCCCAATATCTCGGGTGGAAAGCCTGTCAATTGGGGTGCGCTGCACGAGATCTGGTAGTTTTCCCCCATCGGTCCCAACGCCTGACTGCTCAGCGGGAATTCGGTGTGGATAACGACCGATAACCGCGACTTTTCGGCCGATGTTGCGCTTAACCTGACCCCCTCCGGACCGCCCAGCCGCCCGATGACCGACCTCGCCGACACCCTGCTGCGCGACCTTACCGAACCCCAGGCCCAGGCGGTGCGGCACACGGAGGGGCCGCTGCTCATCCTCGCCGCGGCGGGCTCGGGCAAGACCCGGGTCATCACGCGGCGGATCGCGTATCTGATCGCGCTGGGCATCCCGCCCTGGCAGATCCTGGCCCTGACGTTCACGAACAAGGCCGCGGCCGAGATGCGCGAGCGCGTGCACCACCTGCTGAGCGGGCGCGACGACGCCGAGCGGCTGCGCCGCGGCCTGACGATCACCACGTTCCACGCCCTGTGCGCCCGGCTGCTGCGCCGCTACGCGCCGCTGATGGAGGGCGCGCCGCGCTGGGGCATCCGGGGCGACTACACCATCTACGACACCGACGACCAGACCGCGCTCATGAAGCGGGTGATGTCGGATCTGCAGATCAGCACCACGAATTTCCCGCCGCGGTCGATGCTCGGCGCCGTCAGCAACGCCAAGAACGAACTGAAGGACGCCGAGGCGTTCGCCCGCGAGGCCCACGACTTCCACGCCCGCACGGTGGCCAAGGTCTTCGAGAAGTACGAGAAAGCCCTGCGCGCCGCCAACGCGGTGGACTTTGACGATCTGCTGCTGCTCACCGCCCGGCTGCTGCGCGAGAGCGCCGAGGCGCGGGCCGAGGTGCAGGCGCGCTGGCGCTACCTGATGATCGACGAATACCAGGACACCAACCGCGCCCAGTTCGTCATCGCGGCGCAGCTCTGCGGCGTCGACCCCGACGCCCCGCCCGGCACGCCGCCGAACGTCTGCGTGGTGGGCGACCCGGACCAGTCGATCTACGGGTGGCGCGGCGCTGACATCAAGAACATCCTCGATTTCGAGGAGCACTACCCAGCGGCCCGCGTGATCGCCCTCGGGCAGAACTTCCGCTCGACGGCCCCGATCCTCGCCGCGGCCGACGGGCTCATCCGCCACAACAAGCAGCGCAAGCACAAGGACCTGTTCACCTCACGTTCCGGCGGGCGGAAGCCCGAGGTGGTGCTCTGCCGCGACGAGCACCATGAAGCCCGCCTGGCCGTCGACTGGCTCCGGCGCCTGCTCGAGGAGCATCCCGAGCTGGCCTGGAAGGACTGCGCGATCTTCTACCGCAACAACGCGCTGTCGCGCGTGGCCGAGGACACCCTCCGGGCCTCGGGCATCCCGTACGTCATCGCCCGTGGCACGGCGTTCTACCAGCGTGAGGAGATCAAGGACGCGCTGGCCTACCTCCGCGTGGTAGCCAATCCCGCCGATGATGTCTCGCTCCGCCGCATCATCAACAAGCCGGCCCGCAAGATCGGCGACGCGTCGCTCGACGCCGTCGAGGGCGCCGCGGTCGGCACCGGCCTGCCGCTGCTGGCGGCCATCCGGCGTGTGTGCGCGGGGGCCGTGCGCCCCGAGGGCGTCTCCGGCGTCGCCATCGGCGGCATGCAGCGCTTCGTCGAGACGCTCGACCGCTGGACGGGGGCCGGCAGTTTCATGGGGTCGGAAGTGTCGGGCTCGCTGTCGGAACTGGTCGACCGGGTCATCAAGGAGTCGGGCCTTGAGGCGATGTACAAGTCGGCCGCGGCCAAGAGCGGGGCCGACGCCGAGGAGAACCGCCTCGACAACCTCGCCGAACTCGTGACCAGCGCCAAGGACTTCGAGGCCGAGTACGACCCCACCGCCGACGCTGCGCAGGCCGCCCCGCGAGAGGCCGGCGCCCCGGCCCCCCCACCGCTGCTGGCGATGCTCCGCGGATTCCTCGAGTCGGTGGCGCTCGTCGCCGACGCCGACGCGATCGACCCCGCCAGCGGCGCCGTGACGCTGATGACCCTGCACGCCGCGAAGGGGCTCGAGTTCCGCTGCGTCGCGATGATCGGGCTCGAAGAGGGGCTGCTCCCCTCGATGCGGGCCCTGGAGGCCGACCCCAACGCCGAGGAGGAACGCCGGCTGTGCTTCGTCGGGATCACCCGCGCGATGGAGCACCTGCTGATCACCTCGGCCAAGTACCGCGCCTCCCGCGGCCTGCGCGAGCGCACCATCCCCAGCCGCTTCCTCAGCGAGCTGCCCAAGGACACCATCGAGATCTCCGACCAATCCGACGCCTTCGGCGACGACACCTTCGACGACGACCGCCACGAGGGCCCCCGCTACGAGCCTGTCGACAACGTGGACACCGCGGGCCGTATGGCCCGGGCCCGTGCGGCGGCTGGTGGCCCAGGCCGACCGGCCGGCCCTGCCCAGCCCTTCCCAGTGGGCTGCGCCGTGCGGCATCCACAGTTCGGCGTCGGCAAGGTGGTCGCGCTGCTCAGTTCCGGGTCGAACGCCCGGGCCCAGATTCAGTTCCGCGGCGTGGGCACCAAAACCCTGGTTCTGCAGTACGCCCGGCTCGAACGCGTCGACTGACCGGCCCGCCAGCCGAGGGCCGCCCCTCTCACCGCCGTTTGCCGGCTTTGACGCTGAGCGCCTGGTGCCCGATGTCGCGCCGCAGCTGCTTGCCCGCGAAACGGATGGCGTCGGCCGCGGCCAGCGCTCGCTGCCGTGCCTCTTCGAGCGTGGCACCCGAGCCCACCACGTTGAGCACCCGTCCCCCCGCCACCACGAGCCGCCGCTCGCCGTCGCGGCGCGTCCCCGCGTGGTAGACCCGCACACCGGGCATCGCCTCGGCCTCCGGCACGCCCTCGATCACCGCCCCCGCCTGCGGCGCATCGGGGTAGCCCGCCGCCGCCAGCACGATGCAGCAGACCGACCCCGCGGCGGGAGCGTCGTCGAGGCGGACTTCCTCCAACCGACCCGACGCCGCGGCGAAGAGCAGCTCGACCACGTCGCCCGGCAGGCGATCCACCAGACACTGGCACTCAGGGTCGCCGAATCGCACGTTGAACTCGAGCACTTTGGGCCCGCCGGGCGTGAGCATGAGCCCGGCGTAAAGCACCCCCCGGTACTCGAACCCCTCTCGCCGAAGCGCGTCGACCGTGGGGGCCAGCACCTGCCGCCACACGGCCTGCATGGTGGGGCCGTCGATCAGCGGGGTGGGGCAGTAGGCGCCCATGCCGCCGGTGTTGGGGCCGGCGTCGCCCTCCAGCAGCCGCTTGTGATCCTGGCAGGCGTCGAGGATCACCATGTTCCGCCCGTCGACGATGGCGAACACCGACACCTCGGGCCCCTGCAGCCGCTCCTCGATGACCACCTCGGAACCGGCATCGCCGAACCGCCGCTCCACGAACATCGCCCGCACGGCGTCGAAGGCCTCCTGCTTGCCCTCGCACACGTACACGCCCTTGCCCGACGCCAGACCACTGGCCTTGACCACCAGGGCCTCGTCGCGCGTGCGGACGTAGGTGAGGGCCGACTCGGCATCCTTGAACACCCGCGCCTCGGCCGTGGGGATCGACGCCGAACGCATGAGCTGCTTCGCCCACGCCTTGGACGATTCGAGCCTCGCCGCCTCGGCCGTGGGGCCGAACACCTTGGTGCGCTCGCTGGTGAGCCGGTCGGCCAGTCCGGCGGCGAGCGGCGCCTCGGGGCCCACCACCACCAGGTCGATCGCCGCCCGCCCGCAGAACTGCTCGAGGCGGTACATCTCCTTCAGATCGAAGGGGATGTCGGTCGGCCTGCACAGGGCGGCCAGGCCGGGGTTGTCCGGGTGAGTGGTGTAGAGCGCCCCCAGCCGCGGCGACCGCTTCATGGCCGCCGCCAGCGCGTGCTCGCGCCCGCCCCCGCCCACCAGCAACACGTTCACTTTCGCCGGCATCCGCTGCATGAGGGCCGATCATACGGCCCCGGGCGGGCGGACAATCAGGGTGAGAGGATTCGAACCTCCGACCTCGAGGACCCAAACCCCGCGCTCTACCAAGCTGAGCTACACCCTGAACGGTGTGCCGCATGATAGCGGCCCCGCCCCGGGCCGCTCACTCCTCTTCGGCCGTATCGGCCGGCACCGCACCCACCCGCTTGAACTCCCGGACCACCATCGCCCGCGTCGCGGAGCGATCGACGATCGGCTGGGGGTAGGCCGACCCGCCGAACAGGCCCCGGGGCAGGCGTGCCGGGTCGTGCAGCAGCGCGGAATCGACCCCTGCCAGCTCGGGCACCCAGCGACGGATGAACCGTCCCTCGGGGTCGTAGCGGTCGCTCTGGCTCGACGGGTTGAAGATGCGGAAGTAGGGCGCGGCGTCGGTGCCGGTGCTGGCCGACCACTGCCACCCCCCGTTGTTCGACGCCAGGTCGCCGTCGACCAGGCACTGCATGAAGTACCGCTCGCCCCGCCGCCAGTCGATGAACAGGTCCTTGGTCAGGAACATCGCCGCGACCATCCGCAGCCGGTTGTGCATCCACCCGGTGGCCGCCAGCTGGCGCATCGCCGCGTCGACGATCGGGAAGCCCGTCATGCCCCGCTTCCAGGCGTCGAAAAGGCCCTCGTCGTCACGCCACCGGATGCGATCGGTGTCGAGCTTGAACGGCCGGTGCATGCACAGCCGCGGGAACGCGACCAGGAGGTGGTTGTAGAACTCCCGCCACACCAGCTCGCTGATCCACGCCACCGGGCCCTTGCCGCCCGAGTCGAAACGGCCGCCGTTGGCCTCCATCGCCGCCTTCAGGCACCGTCGTGCCGAGATCACGCCCGCGGCCAGGTAAGGCGAAAGGGAGCTGGTGCCGTCAATCCCGGGGAAGTCACGATCGTCCTTGTACGACGCGATGCGCTCGGCCGCGAACGCCTCGAGCCGCCTTGTCGCCTCACGCTCGCCAGCCGGCCACAGGGCGGGGTCCACGTTGCTGCCGAAGCCGTCCACGCGATCGGGCACCGCGTCGGGCCCGAGGCCCGCGATGGCCGCCTGCTTCCGAGGAGTCGGCCCGACGGTGGGCATCGACTCGGCCAGGACCGTGTACCACTTCCGCCGGAACGGCGAGAACACGGTGTACCAGCCCCCGTCGTTGGTCTTCACGGCGCCCGGCGGCACAATGACCCGATCGTCGAAGCGCTTGACGGCCAGGCCCGCCGCCACGGCGGCCCGTTCCACCGCGGCGTCTCGCCGCACCTCGTTCACCTCGTACTCGTTGTGGAACAGCAGCGTGCCGGCGCCGGCCCGGGCCGCCGCCCGCAGCACCGCCGCCGGCACGTCGCCCGGCGTGGCGGCGTGCTCGATGAGCAGCGGGATGTTCAGCCCGGCGAGCGTTGACGACAGGTCGGCCAGGCATCGGAGCCAGAACTCCACCTTGCAGCAGGCCTCGTCGTGCCGCCGCCACTCCCCGGGAGAGATGACGAACACGCCCACGACGCCTGCGCCGCAGGAGCGGGCCGCGTGCAGCAGCGCCGTGTGGTCGGAGGCGCGAAGATCGCGCCGGAACCACACCAGGCCGCGGTCGCCGATCATGCCGGATGCCGAGGGTGCGCGGGGGCTCATGCGATCCCCATCTCCTTCCTTCTGGCCGCCGCGCTCACGGTGATGCGCGTGATCTCACGCGGGTCGAGCCTGTCCACGTTCTTCAGGATCATCGCCATGCGGGTGTTCTTCCGCAGGCGTTCGCGGTGCCTGATCAGGAAGTCCCAGTAGAAGGTGTTGAACGGGCACGCACGCTCGCCCGTGCGGGAAGCGGGGTCGTACCGGCAGCCCCGGCAGTAGTCGCTCATCTTGCCGATGTAGTTCGCGCTCGCGGCGTACGGCTTGGTGCCCACCACCGGCCGGCCGCCCTCGCCGCTGCCCCGCGCGGGCCCGGGCCGGGCGTCGGCGTGCTGGCTCATCCCCAGGGCGTTCGGCAGTGTCGCCCAGTCGACACCGTCGACGTACATGCCCAGGAACCAGTCGCTGACCTGTCGCGGGTTGACGCCGGCGATGAGCGCGAAGTTGCCCATCACCATCAGCCGCGGGATGTGGTGGGAATAGCCGTGCTCGACCACCTGCCCCAGGCACTGCCGGAGGCAGTTCATGTCGGTGTTCCCGTCCCAGTACCAGGCGGGCAGCCGCCCGGTGTGCCCGAGGTAGTTGCGATCGCCGTAGCCGGGGCCCTCGTGGAAGTACACCCCGCGGACGAACTCGCGCCACCCGATGATCTGCCGCACGAAGCCCTCGACGCTCTGCAGCGGCGCTCTGCCGGACTCGAACGCCCGCACCGCGGCGTCGACGCACTCGCGCGGATCGAGCAGCTTCAGGTTCAGCAGCGGCGACAGCACCGAGTGGTACAGGAATGGCTCTCCCGTCCACATCGCGTCCTCGAACGGGCCGAACCGCGACAAGCGGAACCGCACGAAGTCGTCGAGCGCTTCCAGCGCCTGGGCGCGCGTGACGGGCCAGCGCCACGACTCGGCGCTCACCCGCCCGTACAGGCCCGGCAGGTGCCGCTCGACCGCGGCGATCACCTCCCCCGTGGTCGCGTCCGCGGGGAACGCGCGCGGCGGGCGGACCTTCGGGGCTTCCCCGAACGCCTCCCGGTTCTCCTTGTCGAGGTTCCACACGCCGCCCACCGGCTCGCCGTCGGGCTGCACGAGCACACCGAGGCGGCGGCGCTGCGCACGATAAAAATACTCCATCGTCAGCTCTTTCCGCCCGGCCGCCCACTCGGCGAACTGCTCACGGCTGGTGAGGAAGTGCTCGTCGGGCATCACCTGCACCGGGCAGCCCGCGTCCCGCTCCCACCGCGGCACCATCGCCGCGACGCGGTGCTCCCCCGGCTCGGTCACGACGATGCGCTCGGGCCGCAGTTCGGCGGCGGCCCGGGCCACCTCACCGGGGAACGACCGCGTGTTCTGCGGGTCCTCCAGCCGCGCGTACCACACCCGGCACCCCATGGCCTCCAGTTCGGCGGCGAAGTGCCTCATCGCCGAGAGAAACAGCACCGTGCGCTGCCGGTGGCTCGGGACGTGCCGCGACTCTTCGGCCACCTCCATCATCACCACGTGATCGCGCCGGCGATCCATCCGCCCGAGCCAAGAAGCCCCGTGGTTCAACTGATCGCCAAGGACGAGGTACATCGTCCCGGCCCGCCGCGGCCCCGGCCTCGCGGCAGATCGGGTCACCGCCCCACCCCCGCCCCCGGAAACGCCGCCGCGAGCATCCAGAGGGCCAGCAGCGCCCTTGCGGTCCAGAGCAGCGTCCGCGGCCAGTTTCCCAGCACCAGGGCCCGGATCGCCCGAGCGTCGAATCCCCGGGCGAGCCGCTGATGCAACGGGGTCTGCACGAGGATCGTCGACAGCCAGATCGCCGCCAACAGCGCCGCGCCCGACCACGCGGCCCATGCCGGAACCCCGCCGGGGGTGCGCACCGCAATCCAGCACGTGAGGGACATCTCCGCCAGCATCGTGGGGCCGACCACCAGCGAGATGCGAGACATGTGCTCGCGCTCGTAACGGGCAAATCCCTCGGCACCCACCCGTGCCATCAGCGGGTAGTGCACAACCTGAATGGTCCAGATCAGCCCCGCCAGAAAGCACGAGACGCCGGCGTGCGACAGCAGCAGGAAGCCGTCCGACATCACGGCTTCGCGCTGCCCTCGGACGGCTGCGGTGCGGCCGGCTTGGCCGCCTCCGGTTGGTGCTCGGCGGCCGCCGCGGGCTGCAGCGCCACGCGGCGAACGGGCACCTGAACCTCGCCCCACTTGTTCCGGTTACTGACTTCGGGACCGTTGTAGTAGAACGCGCGGGGCGTTCCCGCCGCCACCCACTCGCTCTGTCCCTTCAGCCACTCCTCGAGCTTCGTGAGCTCACGCTCCACCCGCTCGCGGAAGTACGGACCCTGGAAGCCGATCGCGAGCACCGTCATCGGCTCGGTATCCAGGATCCGAACGTTCCGGTCTTCGCCGGTGGGCCCGAGATCGGCGGTGCGGTACAGGAACGACATCGTCCAGTCGGCATCCTGCCCGCCCACGCGGCGCTCGGGCTCATCGGTGGGCTTCGGCGCCTCAGCCTTCGGCGCGTCGACCGGCATCGAGTGGTAGTCCATCTCCACCGGGCTCGTCATCGCGATGTTCCGACGCTTGATGTGCTGGAACAGCGGCCAGAACCCGGCGTTCATGCCCATGTCGCTGTTGACCCGACCCGAAACCTCGGCCCGCCGAACGCTCGGGTACCGCTTGAGCTCGATGGCCCCGAAGGCCGTCGGCCCGGGATAGCCCTCAGGGAGCGGGGTGGGGATGCGGCCGGTGCCCAGCGTGTAGGTCCCGTTCTCGAACCGCACCTGCGCATCCATGTTGCCGGCGACGCGCTTGACCGTCCACATCGCCTCGGCGTCGCGGGAGCCGTCAGCAGCCACCCCGCCGCCGCATGCCGGCGGGCTGGAATCGCCCGCCTTGGGAGCGGGGACGGGCTCCGCGAAGACCTTGAACCCGAGGCCGGACGCCAGCGCCAGCGCACAACCGGCAACCATGTGAAGTCGGCTCATCACACCACTCCTGAACCCCGTCCCACGCCAGCATTTCGCCGTACTGTGGCCGCCGGATGAGGATTTCCCCCCTCGGCGACCGCCGATCATGCCCCTTTTGGAGGGGGCAGCTCGCACGCCATACCGGCGTAATCCGGCCGATCGGCTTGGCTGCGGTGCCGGAACGCCGAGATGATCTCGCCGTCCCGCACCACAAAGGCCCCGGGCATCTGAAAGGCGTCTCCTACCGACCGCCCCGGGCGGGCCCCGCGGAGAATCGCCATGGGCGCCCGCCACCAGATCTTCGGACCGAACATCTGCCAGAGGTTTCCCCGGCGCAGTTCAAACGCCCGGTACAACCGGCGGTCGGGGTCGGCCACACGCGGCAGGTCCTGAACGCCGTATTTCGAGAACAGACCGCCCCAGTCGGCCTCACGCCCCTGATGAACGATCGCGATGCCGACTCCGGCCCCCTCGATCGCCGCCCGCTGGCGGGCCAGATCGGCCAGGGCCTCGTGGCAGAACGGGCAGCCGGAATGCCTCAGAAAGACCACGAGCACGGCCCGCCCGCGGCAAAGGTCCAGAAGAGAGCGGCCGTCGTGCGACAACCCTTCGGTCATCGCCTGCCTGAGGGTCAAGGGTTGGTCGGGGGTGGTCGGCACGCGGCTCCCTCGGCGTGGCGGAAAAATCACTTGGATCGCACGGAACCCAGCCCGCCGTCGACACAGATCACCTGGCCGGTGACGTGGGACTGTTCGGGGTCGGCAAGCCAGGCGATCGCCGAGGCGACCTGATCCGGCTCTCCCAGTTTGCCATCGGCGTGGAGGGCGAGCGAGGACTTGAGGGCCGCTTCGCTGGCCGTGAGGCCCGCCGCCAGCGGCGTGCGGGTGAGCCCCGGCGCGACGACGTTCACGCGAACCCCCCGCAGCGCGTAGCTGGCGGCGGCGGAGAGCGCCAGGCCGATCACCCCGGCCTTCGCCGCCGCGATGGCCTCGTGCGCCGCGTAGCCATGCCGGGCCACCGCCGAGCTGAGCAGGACGATCGAACCGCCCGCCGGACGGTCGCCCTCGGCGGACTGGGCGATCATCCGCTTGGCCGCCGATCGGACAACGTTGAAAGCCGTGACTAGATTCTGGCGAATCGTCAGGTCGAGCTCCGCCTCGGTCGTGGTGTGGGCCGGCTTGATAAGGATCGAGCCGACGCAGTTCGCCACGGCGTCGAGCCTGCCGAATTCCGACGCCGCGCGCTCGACGGCGCCCGCCACCTGCTCGCCGGAGGTGGCGTCGGCTTCGAGGGCGAGCCCCCGCACTTCCTCGGCCACCGGCCGCAACCGCTCGGCCGACCGGCCCGCCACCGCCACGCGCCAGCCGTCTCGGGCCAGACGCCGCGCCAGGGCCGAGCCGATCCCCCCACCGCCGCCGAAGATCAGGCACGAAGAGCTCACCGGTTGTCCTCCCCTACGGCGGCCAGCGGCCGGCGCGGCTTGGGCTCGATGCTGCCAAGCCGTTCGGGCGCGTAGGCGGCCCCGAGTTCGTTGCACAGCAGCCGGGCGGTGATCTGACTGGAGAGGAAGATCACGGGCAGCCCGCTGCCGGGGTGCGTGCCCCCGCCGACGAGCCACACGCCGTCGACCCCGGGCAGCCGGTGCTGCGGGCGGCGGTGGAGCATCTGGCCGAGGTTGTGCGCGAGGTTGAACGTAGCGCCGTAGTTGATGTTGGCGTTGCGCCAGTCGGCGGGGGTGATGACCCGCTCGGCGACGATCCGCCGGCCGAAGTCCTTGACCCCCAGCCGCCGCTCGATCTGCTCGATCGCCTGCTCGCGGAGCGCGCCCCGGGCCGCGTCCCAGTCGATCGGGGCCCGGGTGTTCGGGGTCGGCACCAGGACGTAGGCGCTCGAACATCCGCGCGGGGCCAGCGTGCCGTCGATCGGCGAGGGGTTGCAGAGATAGACCGAGGGATCGTCGGACAGCCGGCCGCCCGCGCCCCCATCACGCGAAATGTTGTCGAGGTTCTCGCGGTACCGCTCGCTGATGTAGATCGTGTGGTGCGGCAGCCCGATCTCGCCCTCGATGCCCGCGTACAGCATGTAGGTGCTGCAGGAGTACTTCTTGGCATCGAGGGCGGCGTCGGTGTCGGCCCCCCGAAGGGCCTGCGGGATGAACTTCTTGAGGGCCCACGTGGCATCGGCGTTCACCACCACATGACCGTGGGCGTGACGCCCGGCGTGCGGGCCCGAGGCGATCTCGACGCCGACCGCCCGCCGCCCCTCGAAGACGATGCGCTCGACCGGCGCCGACGTGACGAACTCAACCCCCATCTCGCGGCACGCGTCGGCCATGCCCAGCATGAGGGCGTGGCACCCGCCGATGGGGTGCCAGATCCCGTACTCGTACTCGATAAACGGCAGGATCGTGAAGAGGCTGGGGCACTCGTAGGGGCTCATGCCCAGGTACTTGCTCTGGAAGCTCACCGCCAGCTGCACGGCCGGATGGCGGAAGTACTTCCGGAGCAGCTGGTGCACCGACAGGTGCGGCTTGAGCAGCGGCCCCACCTTCATGGTGTCGAGCGAGAGCAGGTCGAGCACCGACCGGATCGGCCGGCGCAGGATCGGCTCCATCAGCCGGAGCTTGGTGCGGTTGTCGGCGATGAACCGCGCGAAGGCCGCGCCGTCGCCCGGATCCACCGCGCCGATCCGCCGGCACATCTCAGGCACGTCCTGCGTCGCGTCGAGCGTGATCGGCTCGCGCCCCGGCTGCCCCACGATGAGCCGGTACATCGGGTCGAGCCTCCGGAGCTCGGCGTAGTCCGAGAGCCGTCGCCCCGCGGCGGCGAAGATCTCTTCCAGCACGTAGGGCATGAGGAAGAACGTCGGACCACGATCGAAGAGGAACCGCCGGCCCTCGCGATCGACTGCGGCCTCCCGACCCGTCCGCCCACCGATCTCGGGCAGGGCCTCGTACACCTTCACCCGCAGCCCGCTGGCGGCCAAAAGCATCGCCGCGGCCAGCCCACCCGGCCCCGCGCCCACCACCGCCACCACGCCGTCGGCCGTCTTCACCATGGGCGGCCACCTCTGCAGGGGCCCAACGCGACGACGGCCGACCGGCTGACTCGACTGACACGCGCCGGATGGGCCGCTGGGATGCTGTGTTGTTCGTTGAACAAAGGGTTGCTCAATTCCTGAGAGGAGTTTGCTCTCGACGGCCGCCGGCCGGCTCCGCGGGGCGCCGCGGCGCGGCGGCGGCCCGTCCGGCCTGCCGGACACGTCCACGCATGTTCGCGGGGACGGGCCTGGCGGATTCGCGCACCGGCGGGGACAGCGGCCGCGGTGCCGCTGCGGACATCTTTATACTCGGCGGGATGCCGGCGGAAGAGCCGATCGCCAACCCGAGTTTGCCGATGGACGCCCGCGTGCGCTGGCTGCGCAGGTTCCGCGCCGCCGTGAGCGCCGGACGGGCGGAGTTCATCGAGCTGATGCGCGAGGAACTGGGCAAGCCCGAGCACGAGGCCCTGACGGCCGACCTGCTGCCGCTGCTGGCCTGCTGCGCCTGGCACGAGCGGCACGCCGACCGGCTCCTCGCCCCGTCGAGGGTCCGCGGCCGCCCGTGGTGGATGCTGGGCGTCCGCCAGCGCGTGCTCAGGGCCCCGCTCGGCACGGTGGCCATCATCGCCACCTGGAACTATCCGGTGCAGCTGCTCGGCATTCAGCTGGTGCAGGCGATCATGGCGGGCAACCGGGTCGTCGTGAAGCCCTCGGAGCACGCCCCCCGCACGCAGCTCCGCCTGCTGGAGCTGGCCCGCGCCGCCGACCTGCCCGAGGGCGTGCTCACGTGGACCAAGGCGACACGAGAGGCCGGCCGCGAGCTCCTCGAGCGCCGCCGCTTCGACCATGTGGTCTTTACCGGCTCGACCGCGGTCGGCCGGCAGATCGCCCAGGTCCTGGCCCCGTTGCTCACACCGTCGTCTCTCGAACTCTCCGGGCGCGACAGCGCGCTGGTGCTGGCCGACGCCGACCCCGGCCTGGCGGCCCGCACGTTGTGGGACGCGATGGCGCGCAACGCCGGACAGACCTGCATGGCTCCGCGCCGCGTGCTGGTCGACCGGGCGATCTACCCGCGATTCCTTCATGCTCTGGCGCCGCTCGCGGCCGCGGCTCGTCCTCGCCGGCTGGTGTCGGCCCTCGCGGCGCGCGAGTGCTTCGACGCCTGCTCCGCGGCGGTGCGCGACGGCGCACGGAGCCTCTCGGGCGTGCTCGAGCCGCCGCGGGAAGCCCTGATGCGCCCGCTGGCGATCGTCGACTGCCCGGCCGATGCGGCGCTCGTCGATGGGGCGCACTTCGGCCCCGCCTTCGCGGTGGTGCCGGTGGGTTCGCTCGAGGAAGCGCTGGCGATCCATCTTCGCTGCGGTCAGCATCTGGCCACCAGCATCTTCACGGCCGACCGTGGCGCGGCCGAGCGCCTGGCCCCGCGCCTGGGGGCCGGCAGCATCACCATCAACGACTGCGTGATTCCCACGGCGCACCCCGGCGTTTCGATCCACGGGTCCGGAGCGAGCGGTTGGGGCACCACCAGAGGGGCCGACGGTCTGCTGGCGATGACCCGGGCGATCACCATCTCGGTGACAGGCTCGAGGCTCCGGACCCCGCCCGGCGAGCCCTCTCCCGCGGTGGTCGGGTGGATGCACCGCCTGATCGCCCGCGTGTACGGCGGGGCGCGGCAGCCGACCCCGCGGGGGGCTTCCGCCGCGGCGGTGCCGATCCCCGCCCCCGCCGCGGGCGAGCTCGCTCTGCCCTCCTCCACCTCCACCCACGCCCCCACCCCGGCTCCCACGACCCCACCGGTCGGCGGCCCGGCACGCCGGCCCGTTGCGTCCGCCTGAAGCCCCCCCGCGAACACTGAACCATGATCACTTCGAACCCTCATACCGGCCCCACCCGTCACGCCGTCGTCATCGGTGGCGGACTCGCCGGGCTGGCCGCGGCCGTTGAACTCGCCGGCTGCGGCTGGCGTGTCAGCCTGATCGAGAAGAACACGCACCTCGGCGGCAAGATGAACGTGCTCAGCGAGGGCGGCTACACCTTCGACATGGGGCCGACGATCATCACGCTCCCCCAGGTGCTGCGGGGCATCGTGCGCCGCACCGGCCGCCGGCCCGAGGATTACATCGATCTCATCGACCTCGACCCGCAGTGGAGGTTGTTCTACGAGGACGGTCAGGTCATCGATCTGCGCAAGAGCGTCGACGCCATGGCCGCCGCGCTCGACCGCCAGTTTCCCGGCACCCGGGCGGGCGAGGGATACCGCGGGTTCATCGCCTACGCCCGCCGGATGTACCGCCTCTCCGAGCAGGTGTTCTTCTACAAGGATCTGGGCGGCATGGCCGACCTGATGCGGGCCCCGCCGCCGCGTCAGCCCGGGATCATGAAGGACGTGCTGGCCATGCGCCTGCACAGCACCGTCGGTGCCACCGCGCACAAGATGATCGCCGAGCCGCACGTGCGGCAACTCGTTGAGCACTTCCTGCAGTACGTCGGCTCGAGCCCATTCCTCGCCCCCGCCATCCTTTCACTGATCGCCGCTGCCCAGGTCGACCACGGCTGCTGGTACCCCATGGGGGGCACCCGGATGGTCGCCCGCACTCTGGAACGCATCGCCGGCGAGCTGGGCGTTGAGGTCATCGCCGGGGCGCCGGTGGAGACGATCATCGAGGAGGGCGGGCGGGCCGCGGGCGTCGTCACCGCCGACGGCCGAACGATCCGCGCCGACGCCGTGATCTCCAACTGCGACGTGCAGCGGACCCACCGCGACCTTCTGGCCTCCGCGGCCGCGAAGAAGGAGCAGAAAGCCGTCGCGTCGCGGTACACCCCGGCGTGCAGCGGCGTCGTGCTGTACCTGGGCCTCACCCGCCAGTACGACCACCTCGCGCACCACAATTTCCTGTTCAGTTCGAGCTCTCAGGACGAGTTCGATGACATCTACGGAAAGGGCATCCCCGCCCGCGATCCGACGCTGTACCTGGCCGTTCCGTCGAGAACCGACCCCTCGCAGGCCCCGCCCGGCCACGAGGCGCTCTACGTGCTCATCCACACCCCCTACCTCCGGCCTGGCCAGCGCTGGGAGGGACCCGGCGGCCTGCTCGAACAGTACCGCCCGACGCTCATCAACAAGCTCAAGGCCTGCGGCCGGATGCCCGACATCGAGCGGCACATCGCCGTCGAACGTCATCTCACCCCGCAGGGCATCGACACCATGTACAACGCCGAGGGCGGAGCCATCTACGGCCTGGCCTCCCACGGCCGGCTGGTTGGCGGCTTCAAGCCCCGCAACCGCTCGCGCGTGCTCAAGTCGCTGTACCTCGCCGGCGGCAGCGTCAACCCCGGGCCGGGCGTGCCCATGGTGCTGATGTCGGGCGTCACCGCGGCCCGCGCGGTGTGCGAGGACTTCGGCGTCCCGACCGCCGCCCTCGTCGAACCGAAGGACATCCCGGCCGGCGTCGCCGGGTGAGGGCGTCATGGCCCCCGCCGCCCAGCCCGACCTCATCCCCGCCAAACCCAGCGCGTGGTTCTTCCGCTTCTTCTCGAACTACAGCCGTCGGCTGATGGGCAAGCGGTTCAACGCGGTGCGGATCGCCTCGGGCACCGAACGCGTGCTGGCCGGACTCGATGCCCGCGACGGCCCGGCGATCGTGCTGCTGAGCCACTCGAGCTGGTGGGATCCGCTCCTCTCGCTGGTGCTGGCCCATGGCCTGACACCCCGCCGCACCCACGGCGCGCCGATGGACCGCGAACAGCTCAGCAAGTTCGGGATCTTCCGGAAGGTCGGCATCTTCGGCATCGACCCCGACGACCCCGTGAGCATGCGTGCGATGCTCGACTACGTCGCGGCGTGGTTCGGCCGAGAAGCGCGTCCCACGCTGTGGATCACCCCGCAGGGCCGCTTCACCGACGTCCGCGACCCGGTCGTCATCCGGCCCGGCGCCGCGGCGCTCGCGGCACGGACCCGCCCCGCCGCGGTCGTGTCGTGCGCCATCGAGTACGGATTCTGGCAGGATCAGCGGCCGGAGTGCTTTGTTCGGCTCGCCGAGGTGCCCCCCCCGGGGGCCTCGCCGTCGACCGCCGACTGGCACCGCGTGATGGGCCCGGCCATGCAGGCCAACGGCGACGCGCTGGCGGGCCTCGTCCGGGCCCGTGAAGCCCCGGCGTTCACGTGCCTAGTGGGCGGGGGCGGGGGACGCATCAACCCGGTGTACGACCTCTGGCTGAAACTGCGCGGCCGGAGCGGGGTGATCGCCGCGCGCCGGGCTGCATCGGGAGCCGTCGGGAGCCCGAAATCCCACGGAGTCGATGGGTGATGGCACCCGGGAGATGGTCGTGCTGACGTCGGTCTGGCTCTGGTTGCTGCTGATCGGGCTCGCGGGCGCCCTCGTCACGCTCGTGATGACCTGGGTTAACCTCGGCGTGTACCGCCGAAGCCGAGCCGACGCGCCGCCGGCGCCCGAGGGTGGGCCGCCGGGCCCGAAGGTCAGCGTCTGCATCCCCGCCCGCAACGAGGAGGCCAACGTCGAGGCGGCGATCCGCTCGGTCCTGGCGCAGGATTGGGCGCGCGTCGAGGCCGTGGTGTACGACGACCACAGCACCGACGCCACCCCTCGCATCCTCGCACGCCTCGCCGCGGAGGACCCGCGCGTCGTCAGGGCCGAAACCCGGGCGCTCGAGCCCGGCTGGATCGGCAAGCAGTGGGCCTGCCAGCAGGCCGCCCGAGCCGCCACGGGCGACTGGCTGCTCTTCACCGACGCCGACGTGCGCTTCGCCCCCGATTGCGTGCGCCGAACGCTCGACGAGGCACGCCGGCTCGACGCCGATCTCGTTTCCACCTTCCCGCGGCAGATCACCGGCTCGCTCAGCGAGCGTCTGATCATCCCGATGATCTTCTTCATCCTCTTCTCGTACCTCCCCATGCCGCGGATGCGCCGCACACGTCTCCCGGCCGCTTCGGCGGGGTGCGGGCAGTTCCTGTTCATCTCGCGCAGCGCCTACGAAGCGATCGGCGGGCACGCGGCGTGGAAGGAATCGATGCACGACGGCATCCGCATGCCGCGGGCCGTGCGGGCTGCCGGCCGAAAGTCTGACCTCTTCGACGGCACCGACTTGTGCGAGTGCCGGATGTACCGCGGGCTCGTCCAGACCTGGCGCGGCTTCGCCAAGAACGCCTACGAGGGCCTGGGTTCGGTCGGGCTTCTCGTGTTCCTGACGGTGGCCCACGCCGCGGGGCACGTGCTCCCGTGGGTCTATCTTCCGCTGGCGTGGGCCGGGCTGGCGGACGCCGACGGCGTCGGCCCTGCCGCCTGCGCGGTGGCCGCGAATCTTGTGCAGCGGCTCATGCTCTCCCGCCGGTTCGGCCACCCCGCGTGGCTCGCCCTGCTGCACCCGCTGGCAGTCTTGATGATGACCGCCATCCAGTGGCACTCATACATTCTGTACAAAACCGGGCGCCGCACCTGGCGCCAGCGCACCTTCGACGCCCTCGGCCGCGCCTCGGCCTGAGCCCGCCTTCGGCTCGGTCATGACGGCGCCGCCCAGCACGGCCTCCAGGGCATCCACCGCCCGCGCGGCCCCGTCTTCGACGGCCAGCGACGCCGACAGAGCCTCCGCCCGCGACGTGAAGCCCGGCTCCGACAGCACGCGGTCGAGCGCCTCCACCAGCGTTCGCCGCGACAGCCGCCGGCGCGGCAGCGTCACCGACACCCCCAGCAGCCGAGACCGCCTCGCGTTGTCGAACTGGTCGTGCGCATGCGGCACGATCACCGACGGGCGCCCCGCGCGGAGCGCCTGGGCCAGGGTGTTCAGCCCCGCGTGGTGCACCACAGCGCAGGCCCGCGGCATCACCATCGAGTGCGGGACGTACCGCTCGACACGCAGTTCGGCGCACGCCAGCCGCGGCGCGTTGGCGTCCTGCCCCACCAGCAGCAGCGCCCGACGGCCGAGTTCCGCCGCGGCGTCGGCGGCCGCCTCGTAAAAGTGGCATCGGCGGTCCACGGCGGCCGCCACCGCGCTCGTGCCCAGGGTGAAGACGATCGGGGGCTCGCCATCGTCCAGCCACCGCAGCAGATCACCACCCCCACCCTGCGAGGGCTCGTCGCCCGCGTCGAACCACGTGAACCCCGCGATGAGGCTCCTCGGCCGATCGTCCGACGCCGGCCCACGCAGCCGAGGCGACCACAGACCCAGGTTCAGGCTCCCCGAGAACTGCTCTTCCAGGAGGAACGCCCGGCCCGGGGGCATCCCGAGCTCGCGCCGGAGTCGGTTCAGCGGCGGATCCACCAGCCGGTTGGTCACCGCCGCCCCGATCGCGTGTCCCATCCGCAGCATCCACGGCCGGTAGCGGTCCCGATCCGGCATGCCGGGGTAAACACTGGGATTCTCGACGCTCGGCCACGAGGCCGGGGCGATCGCCGCGATGGCGAACGGCACGCTGTGCCGCGCCGCTGCCCAGGGGGTCCCGAGCACCGTCTGGTGGGCGACGATGATGTCGGGCCGAAGGGCGCCGATCAGTTCATCGAGCCGCCGGACCACCCCCGCGGTCGACGGCACGACGACGTGCTTTAGGAAATTCGCCGACCCCTTCCACGGATGCAGAAATACCCCGGGATCGGCCACGGTCGATCGCAGCGGCAGCACGGCCGGGTCGAAGCCCGCCCGGCGCACCGCCGCGGTGTGCCCCTCGGGCACCACCAGCAGCGGGATGTGCCCCCGCCCTCGCATCTCGCAGGCGATCGCCAGAAAGGGGTGCAGATCGCCCGCCGAGCCCATGGTGGCCAGCATCGCTCGCATTGCCCCGGCAGGTTATCCGCCGGCACCGTCCCCCGCGCCGGCGACCGATAACCGCTCATGACCCGCGTGGTCCGAGGACCTTGCACCCGGCCGTATGGCAGCCGGGCTCCCCGCCTGAAGGCATCCCGCCGATCAGCCGATCCCGATCCCACACCGCATCGAACGGCGGGCGGTGGACGCCGACCACCGTCGGTCGCCGTGGCTTCGCCTCCGGACACCCGAACCGACCCGCCCATCGCCCGGGGATTCAACGCCAGATGAGCCAGACGCCGAGCACGCCCGCGAGCGACCTGATCGTCCGCCAGCACGAGCGGTACCGCTGCAGCCTGGCCGCGGTGGCGCGCATCGCCGGCGAGTCGGCCGGTCGTGTCAGCCCGTCGCCGAGCGTGACCGAGTCGGGGGGCATCCGCGTGTCGGTGGTCGATTGCAGCGCCGGCGGCCTGGGGCTTCGCTCGTCGGTGTTTCTGCCCAAGTCGGCCGAGCTCGACGTCGAGCTGCAGGCCGGCGCCGGGCAGTCGCCCGCCGTGGTGCGTGTTCGCATCCAGCGTGTGGCGATGCTGGACCGCACGCCGTCGTACTACCTCGGCTGTGCCATGACCGACGCGACCGACGCGGGCCGGGCGGCCCTCGGCCACGTGCTCGACATGGCCAAGGCCCACGGCGAGCCGGTGCCGCTCACGGGCTCGGGCGGTCAGCGGGAGGGGACGCCCCGTGCTTGACCACAACGACTTCGTCGTCTCCGCGCTCCTCGAAGAGTCGCTGATCACCGACGCCGCGCTGGCCGAGGCGTCGCTGAAGGCCGCCGAGTCGCATGTCGGCGTGCTGCAGGAGCTCATCAACAACGGCAAGGTTTCGGCGCGGCAGGTCGCGATGGTGCGGGCCGGGATCGCCGAGTGCCCGTACGTCGACCTGGCGCAGTTCGACATCGACATCAGCAACGCCTCGCGGCTGCCGCGCTCCCTGGCCGACCGCCTCACGGCGTTCCCCCTCTTTGTGCTGGGCAAAGTGGTCACGGTGGGCATGGCGGACCCCCTCGACCTCAAGGCTGTCGATCAGCTCCGCACCGCTCTGCGGGCCGAGGTCGAGCCCGTGCTCTGCGAGCCCGAGGCCCTCAGGCAGCTCATCTCCCGCTCGTACTCGCTGCACGCCGACGGCGACCGCGGCCCCGCGGCCGAGTACCGGTCCGCCGAGCTCACCACGGGCCAGGAGCCCATCGTCGCCGCGGTGAACCACATGCTGGCCCAGGCCATCGAGAGCCGGGCCTCCGACATCCACATCGGGCCCGACGAGCGCGAGCTCATTCTCCGCTACCGCGTCGACGGAACGCTGCAGCGCAAGCAGGGCCCTCCTCTCTCGGCCCACGCCGGCATCGTCCAGCGCATCAAGGTGATGGCCAGCCTCGACCTTACCCAGTCGCGCCGCCCGCAGGACGGCAAGTTCCGCTTCGCCCACCAGGGCCGGCAGGTCGACATCCGCGTCAGCATCATCCCGACGGTCTGCGGCGAGAACGTCGTGATGCGCATCCTCGCCGGCAGCGCGAACATCAAGGGTTTCGCCGAGCTCGGCTTTGCGCCCGAGCAGACCGACGCCTTCCAGAACGCCGTGGCCCACCCCCACGGCATGGTGCTCGTCACCGGCCCCACGGGCAGCGGCAAGACCACCACCCTCTACACCGCCCTCAACCGCCTCAACACGCCCGACCGCAACATCATGACCATCGAGGATCCCGTCGAGATCCGCCTCCCGATGGTGCGCCAGGTTCAGGTCAACCCCGAGATCGGCATGACCTTCGCCGGCGCGCTGCGCTCGATTCTGCGCCAGGATCCCAACGTCGTGCTCGTGGGCGAGATCCGCGACCAGGAGACCGCCAAGATCGCCATCCAGGCGGCGATGACCGGCCACCTGGTGCTCTCCACGCTCCACACCAACGACGCCCCCGGTGCCGTTGCGCGACTCGTCGACTTCGGCTGTCCACCCTTCGCCATCAACACCAGCCTGCTGCTCGTGCTCGCGCAGCGTCTGGTCAAGCGCAACTGCCCGGATTGCCAGGAGGCTTACTCCCCGGCCGGTCCGATCGCCGCGCGATTCTCGGTGTCCGCGTCCGACCGGTGGGTGCACGGCGCCGGATGCACCAAGTGCTCGGGACAGGGGGCGCGGGGTCGCATCGGCATCTTCGAGGTCCTCCGCATGACCGCCGAGGTCCAGCGTGTGGTCGGGGCCGGCGGCTCCACCAACGCCATCCGCGAGGCCGCCCGCCGATCGGGCATGCGCCCGATGTGGCAGGACGGCGTCGATAAGGCCCGCCTCGGCTGGACCACCCTCGAAGAAGTCGCCCGTGTCGCCGCGGTAGAGGAAGACGATGCCCCCGACACGCACCCGGCGGCCGCCCTCTCCGACAACCCTAACGCCCTCGGGAGAGCCACATGAGCTCCGTCGCCTTCGAGTACGTCGCCCTCGACCGTCTCGGCGCCCAGCGCCGCGGCGTGGCCCAGGCCGCCTCGCGCGAGGCCGCCTTCCGCCAGGTCGCCGCGGCGGGCCTCACACCCGTGACCATCCGCGAGCTGCGCGAGAAGCGGCAGCTCCTCCGCAAGAAGGTCAAAGTCAAGGACATCTCGCACTTCACCCACCAGCTCGCCGTCCTTACCGAGGCCCGGATCCCTCTCTCCGACGGCCTCAAGAGCATCGGCGAGCAGGAGAACAACCCCACCTTCCGCGAGATCATCCTCGACGTCGCCAAGCGCATCGAGAGCGGTGAACGTCTCTCCATCGCCCTCGCCCCGCACCGCAAGACCTTCGGCGACATCTACATCGAAACCGTCGAGGCGGCCGAGAAGACCGGCAACCTCATCAAGGTTCTCGAGCACCTCGGCGAGATGCTCGAGAAGGCCGACGAGGTCCGCCAGCAGGTCAAGTCGGCCCTCACCTACCCGGTCATCGTGCTCATCGCCCTCGCCCTCGGGGTGTCGTTCCTCATCGGGTTCGTCGTCCCCAAGTTCGCCGCCATTTTCGCCACCCGCGGCGTCGAGCTGCCCATTTTCACAAAGATCCTGATCTGGCTCGGCGAGACCATGCAGTCGCACTGGTGGATGTACCTGCTGAGCATCGGCGCCGCGGTCTACGGCCTCCGCCGCATGTGGCTCAGCACTCACGGCCGTCTGATCCTCGAGGACATCCTCCACCGCGTCCCCTACATCAAAAGCATCCTCCGCGGCGCGGGCATCGGGCGGTTCACCCGCATTCTCGGGCTCAGCCTCAGCTCGGGACTGGGGGTTCTCGAGAGCCTGGAGGCCGCCGGCCGCTCGTGCGGCCGGCCCCGCCTGAACGAGGACGCCCAGCGCCTCGCCGAGCAGGTCCGGACCGGCGGACGCCTCTCCGCCGCCATGCTCGCCTGCCGGTACCTCTCACCTTTCGCCAAGCGCATGCTCTCGGCCGGAGAAGAGTCGGCCGAGCTGCCCCGCATGTGCGGCGTGGTGGCCCGCCACTACGACCGCGAGACCTCCTACCTCACCAAGAACATCGCCACGTTTATCGAACCCGTGATGGTCGTGCTGATCGCGGGGGTTGTGCTGGTTGTAGCACTGGCCATCTTCCTCCCCATGTGGGACATGGTCACGTTGATCGGCTGAAACGCAGATACAGGGGGTGAGGAGAGCGTTCTCGATATCCCGCGGGCCGGGGGCGTTTCCCCGGGAACCCCCGCTCGCACGGACCGCACACAGGAGTCTGAGTCCCATGAAGAAGAATCTCGCCAAGCGCATCCGCAAGATCCGGGCCTTCACCCTGATCGAACTCATCGCCGTCATCATCGTGCTGGCGATCCTCGCCGGCGTGGCCGTCCCCCGCTACTTCGACTACACCAACCGCTCCCGCACCTCCGCCCTCCAGGGCACGCTCGGCAACGTCCGCTCGGCCATCAGCAACTTCTTCGCCAACGCCTCCGTCGCCGGCACCGCCGCCTACCCGACGCTCGCCGAGCTCACCACCATCGGCACCGTGGTGATGGACGCCTTCCCCCGCAATCCGTACAACAACCGCTCCGACGTGATCGCCGCGACCTCCACCGAGTGGACCAACCGCACCCAGGACGGCACCTCCGGCTGGCGCTACTACGTCGACAACACGCTGGCCACCCCTGCCTGCGGCTTCTACGCCAACATCAACACCACCACCACCGCCCTCGGCGGCACCAACGGCACCACCGTCCAGACCGCCAACCAGCTCTGATCTCACGCGGCCCCGCGGCCGCACAAGAAAGAGACCTCACGATGACCATCCGCCCGCGCAAGCGAGCCGATCATCACGAGCACGCCCTGCGGCCGACGACAGTCGGCCGCATCGGCTTTACGCTCATCGAGCTCATCGCCGTCATCATCGTCCTGGCGATCCTCGCCGGCGTCGCCGTCCCCCGCTACTTCGACTACACCAACCGCTCCCGCACTTCCGCCCTCCAGGGCGCCCTCGCCGCCACTCGGCAGGCCATCATGAACTTCCTGAGCGATCAGAGTGTCGCCGGCACCCCGCGGTTCCCCACGCTCGCCGAGCTCACCACCGTCGGCACCGTCCTCCAGCAGCCCATCCTCGCCAACCCCTACAACGGCCGCGCCGACGTCGTCGCCGCCTCGGCCACCGAGTGGACCAACCGCACCCAGGACGGAACCTCCGGCTGGCGCTACTACGTCGACAACTCGGCAACCCCCCCCGCCGCCGGCTTCTTCGCCAACACCGACAGCACCACCACCGCCACCGCCAACGGCTCGCCCCAGACGGCGAACCAGCTCTGAGCCAAGAACCATGCCCGCCCGCCGCATCCATGCCGCCGATCGCCCCACGGCCGAGCGCCAGCGCCGCGGCTTCACCCTCATCGAATTGCTGATGGTCATGGTCATGATGGCCGTCATCGCCGCCACTGCGGTGCCGGCCATCTCCCGGCTCAGCGGCCAGCGCCAGCGCTCCGCCGCCCGCGACCTCTACGCCGACATCGTCTTCGCCCGCCAGAACGCCGTCGCCACCGGGCGCCGAACCTGGGTCGTGTTCTCCACCGCCAACCAGACCTGGTCGCTGTTCATCGAGACCGCCGGCGCCCCCGGCCGCAGCAACCGCGTGCAGATGACCGACCCGGCCACCAACAACCTATTCCTCACCCGCCTCAACAACGGACCCTACGCGGGCGTCACGCTCACCTCCGTCAACATCGACGGCAACCCCGAGATCGCCTTCGACTGGCTCGGCAAGCCGTACAACCAGGGCGAGACCGACCTCGCCGCCAACGGCGTGATCACCCTCAGCGGCGGCCGAACCATCACGATCACGCCCGGAACGGGCTACGCACAGGTGAGCGGGCTGTGACCACCCTCCTCCGCGCCCATCCCGCCTCCCGCGCCCCACGGCCGCGCCGCCGCGGCTTCTCGCTCATCGAGTGCGTCGTCGCCGTTGTCGTCCTGGGCCTGGCCGTGCCCTCCCTGCTCTTTGCGATCCGCCAGGCCCACTTCGACCGCGCCGCGCCCGTCAACGCCGCCAAGGCCCGCTGGCTCGCCACCGAGCGGCTCGAGGATGTCATCGCCGACCGCCAGTCCGACTCGCGCGGCTGGGCCTATCTCGTGGCGTCGAACTACCCCGCCGAAACCCAGGTCGCCGGCTTCACCCGCTTCTCGCGCAGCGTCTCGCTGGTCGAGCTCGGGCCCAACCTCGGACCGGGCAGCAACTACATGCGCGTCACGGTGACTGTCACCTGGAGCGACGGCGATACCGGCCAGCGCTCGCTGGCCGTGACCACCGTGCTCACCCGCTACGGGAGCTACTGATGCCCCTCAGCCCCCCCCATGCCGGAACCGTGCGAAGGTCTTCCGCGTCCGCCGCCCGCCGCCGCGGCTCGACGCTCATCGGCGTCATCGCCACCATCGTCATCATCGGGGCTATCGGCTCGGTCAGCGGCTCGGTGCTGCTCAATGCGATGAACGGCTACGCCGCCGCCACCGTCCGCAGCCGACTCGTCAACGAGGCCTCCGTCGCCCTCGACCGCATCGTGAAAGAGCTCCGCAACATCCCGCTGCGCGCCCAGGCGGGCGTCGCGGTGAACATCCAGTCGACCACCGCCTCATCCATCGCTTACGGCGGGAACTCGAGCATCACCCTCAACGGATCGCAGATCGACTTCGTCGACGCCGGGGCGACGAGCCGCGTGCTGGTGGCCGGCGTCTCGGCGTTCACGATCACCACCTTCGACCACGCCAATACTCAGCTCGCCGCCGCCCTCTCGGGCAACGCGTGCGACCCCATCCGCCGCGTCCAGATCACCCTGTCGCTCACCTCCAACGGCATCACCGAGACCATCCGCGCCAAGGTGTACATCCGCTCGGCCATGCAGGGAGCTTCCGGCGTATGACCCCTCACCCGTCCCCCAGTGTCCCCCGGCGGCCGGCGCAACCCCGGCCGTGCCCCCCCCGTTCGCGGCGCGCCACCGTGGCGATCGCCGTCATGATCCTCGTCGCCGTGGCCGAGCTGGCCGTGGTCTCCATCGTCACCCGCACCGGCCGCGACCAGGGGCTCACCAACCGCCGCATCGAAACCGTCCAGTCCTTCTACGCGTCGGAGGCCGGCATCAACATGGCCATGCGCGAGATGTGGCAGAACACCGACGAGGACGGCGACGGCACCATCGGCGGGATCAACAGCGGCACCAACCGCGCCACCGACCCGGCCGTCGGCACCGCCCGCGTGTACGTCACCCGAACCAATAGCGGGTCCACGATGACCCTCAACAGTTTCGCCCGCTGCGGCCAGGCGGTGAACCGTGCCCAGTCCAATCTTCGTTGAGAGGCCCGAGTCATGATCGTTTCGCCCATCCGAGCCCGAACCATCACCGCCCTCACCCTTCTGCTTGCCACCGCCGGCCCCGCCGCCGGAGCCACCTTCTACGTCCGCACCAGCGGCAACGACTCCAACTCAGGCAACACTCCCTCCTCCGCCTTCGCCACCATCGGCAAGGCCGCTTCGGTGGCCTCGGCGGGCGACGTCGTCTACGTCGGAGGCGGCACCTACACCGGCGCGAGCACGGTGTCCTGCAACGGCACGGCCAACGCTCCCGTCCGCTTCATCGCCGACACCACCGGCGCCCAGACCGGCTCCGCGGGAACGGTCACCCTGACCTTCTGGTCGGGCTCCGTGCTGTCGATCCGCGGCGACTATGTCGCGTTCGACGGCTTCGTGATCTCGGGAGGCGCCACCGGCGTCGAGTTCTTCGGCGCAACGGGAAGCAGCCTCGTCGGGTGCACCATCCAGAGCTGGTCCTCCACCGGCATCTCCTTCAAGAACGCCACGTCGATCTCCATCACCTCCTCGACCGTGCAGTCCGGCGGCGGCGTGGGGATGGACCTCACCAACAGCTCCACCGGATCGTCGGTGACCGTCGATCAGTGCCTCATCACGGGCGTCGGCTCCGACTGCATCAACGTCTGGCACACCAATGCCATACTGACCCTCCGCCGCACCCGCCTGACGAACTCTTCCGGCTGGGGCGTGCGTGTCCAGCGCGGCACCGCGATCATCTCGAACCTGCTGGCGACCAGCCTGGGCGGAGGCGTGTACGCCGAGTCTCACTCGTCGGTCAACGTCCAGCTGTGGCATGCCACGATGTCCGGTCTCGGCGCCTCCGGGGTGCGCCAGGATGGCGGCAGCCTCACGTTCCGCAACTCCGTTGTCACCAGCAGCGGCGGGGGCATCCAGAAGTCCGGCGGCACCACCACGCACGGCAACAACGCCTACAACGGCCTCTCCTGGGCCTACTCCGGCCTCACCGCCGGCTCCAACGACCTGCCCTTCCCGACCAATCCCCAGTTCGTCAGCCCCGGCACCGACTGGCGGCTGCAGGCCTCGTCGCCCCTGCGCAACGCCGGCGTCGACGCCTCGTCGGTCACCACCTTCGACATGAACGGCACCTACCGCCCCTGCAACGGGGGCTGGGATATCGGCGCCTATCAGAACGGCTCGTGCATCCCGCCCCCCAGCGTGCTCCGCTGGACCGAGGTCGACCCCAGATAACCCCCGGCAGACCTCGCCCACCGCGTCGGTTCTGCGCAGCAAACTTCCCGATCACCGCGAAAGAGGGTGCCCGACCGGTCCGATGTTCAGGGACGTCTTCTCGTTCCGTGCCAGGGTCCGCACCGTGCGCAGGCCCTGCCGAAAGGTGTTGCAGACTTGGCCAGGAAGCGCGCCATCATCGAGGTTTCGCCGGCCCGCATCGAGCTGGCCATCGTGCGCGGCTCGGACGTGCTCCAGGCCGTCAGCGATCACCACGACACCGCCGACTGGAACGCCAACTGGCCCGCGGCCCTCGCGCAGCTGTCCGCCAAACTCCGGCAGTGGGTCGCCGAGACCGCCTCGGCAGGCCTGCCCGCCAGCGTGGTCTACACGGGCGCCGAGGCACGGGCCGGCGTGTTCGCCTGCCCCGCCGGCGCCGGCCGCCAGGCCGCCGAGCGGGCCGCCCAGCTCGCCCTCACCGACGCCGCGGGCTTCAGCGTCGAGGCCAACCCCCACGCGTTCTCGTGCCTGCAGGCCCCCCAGCGCGGCGCCGCGGCCGACGCCGCCCAGATCCACACCCTCGGCTTCACCGACCGCGAATCCTCGGTCGCCTCGATCTTCCAGTGGCTCTCCGCCGCCGGCCTCAGGCCCGACGGCGCGATCCCCGTCGAGGCCGCCCTCATCCGCGCCGCCGCCCGCGCCGCGGCCGAGTCCACCGCCGACGGCGGCAAGACCATCCTTCTGATGTTCGGCGAGCAGACCAGCGTCCTGGCCGCCGCCGACGCCGGCCGCCTCCGCTTCGTCCGCACCGCCGGATTCGGCGCCGAGCTGCTCGCCGAGGCTCTCACCCGGCCGATGCAGGCCCGCGCCCCGGCACCCGGCGCCGATCCCCCCTCCGTCACGCTGGCCCGTGCCGAGGCCCGCGAACTGCTCTACCGCGTCGGCATCCCCGAGCGCACCGCCGTCGTCGACGAGGCCCGCGGCCTGCTGGCGTCCAGCGTCCTGCCGCTCCTCCAGCCGGTCCTCCAGCGGCTGGTGCTCGAGATCAAACAGTCGGTCCGCTTCGGCGTCGCCGAGGACGAGCGCGCCGCCTACCGCCTCCGCATCGCCGGCTACGGCGCCGCCATCCCGCGCCTCGCGACGGTGCTCGGCGAGCTCTGCGGCTTCTCTGCCGACACCGCCACCGCCGCCGGCGGCCCGCAGCCGACCTCGGCCGCCTCCGGCGGCGTCGCCGCGGTTCTCGGCGCCGGCGAGGGCTTCGCCGGCCTTCGCCCGCGGTCCATGGACAGCGCCGCCGAGTCGCGCAAGATCCAGGCGGCGCTCTGGTCGGGCGTCGCCGCCGCGATGGCCCTCACCGCCGGCCACGCGCTCATCACCCGCAGCAGCCTGGGCACCGAGCAGCAGACCGCCGCCCAGATCGTCGCCCGCGCCGGCAAGGAAGACCCGGCCGCCAAGCTCAACGCCCAGCTCATCGCCGAGCGAGCCGGAGTGACAGCGGCCCTCACCCGGATCGACCAGAAGCTCGGCCAGTCGGCCGACTTCGCCGCGCTGCTCCGCCTCTTCTCCGAGCAGACCCCCGAAGAGATCATCCTCTCCGAGGTCGTCCTCGTCGATCAGACCTCCGGCGCCGAAGCCACGCTCCGCGGCCAGGCCCGCCCCTCCGGCTCGGCCCCGGCCGCCGCCGTGCTCCGGAGCTACCTCGACCGACTCTCCGGCATGCCCATCGTCGCCTCCGTCCAGATGGGCGGGGCCCAGCGCGTGGTCATCAACGGCGCCGAGTTCCAGGACTTCCAGGTCAGCCTCCGTCTCGTCGAACTCCCCCGGTCGCAGGGTGACGCGGCCCCGGTCTCGACCCAGGCCGTCGCGCCCACGGAGCCCGCCCGGTGAAGCCCGCACCCCCCAGCACACCCGCCGCGCCCCAACCCGCCGGCCGCGGCATGCTCGCCCACGGCCTCATCGCCGTCGCCGTCTGCGCCGGGGCCTACATGGTCTTCGTCGACCCGGCCTCGCGACAGCTCGCCGAGGCCCGCGCTCGGACCCAGGCCGCCCTCGCCGACGAGCGCCGCGCCGAACAGGTCCGCGCCCAGCTTCCCCGTGTGATCGCCCTCGCCGAGCACACCAAGCGGCAGCGCGAGTGGATCAGCACCCAGAGCGCCCCCGCCTCCGATGCCGGCCGGCTCTACGACTCGGTGGTCTCCCTCGCCGCCGAGGCCGGCGTCCGCGTCGACCACCTCACACCGCGCGACGGGCCCCGCACCGGCTCGGGCCAGCGCCCCAGCGGCCCCAACCCGCCCAAGGACACCGCCCTGCAGTTCGGCATGAGCGTCACCGGCTCGTACACCGGCGTCACCCGCTTTGTCGGCGCCCTGCAGGACCGGATCGGCTTCACCCGGATCCTCAACGTGCGCATCGCCCCCGCCGCCGAGAAGGACGAGGGCAAGATCCTCGCGGTCATCGAGACCGAGCACCACAGTTTCGACACCACCCCGCCGCCCAGCGCGCCAGCCGCGGCAGCGCCACAGCCCCAACGCGCCCACCCATGATCGACCTGCTCCGCAACAAGTCTCTGGCCGTGCTCGTCGGGGCGTTCTTCGCGCCGTCGGCGGCGGTCGCCGTCGCCGGATTCCTGTTCTCGGGAGGCCCCGCCGAGGCCCCCGCCGCGCCCGCCGACGCGCAGCCCGCCGCGACCCCCGCCTCCATCCCCGTCGCCGGACCCTCCGCCGTGAAGCTCACGCCCGAGCAGAACCGCCTCAAGGACTGGCTCGCCCACCGGCCGCCTATGGCCGAGACCCTGCGGGCCCCCGTGGCCGTCCCGCCGAAACCGCCCGAGCCCCCGCCGCCGCCGCCGAAGCCGACGCCCGAGGTCCAGAGCCCCTCCACGCCCGCACAGCCCGATGCCCCGCCGCGCATGGAGCTCACCGCCGTCATGGGCCGCACCCAGGCCCCCGTCGCCACCATCAACGGCCGCCTTCACTCGGTCGGCCAGGCCGTCAGCAAGGGCTGGAAAGTCCGCTCGATCGACCTCAACACCCGCACCGTCGTCGTGGAGCACACCGACGGCCGCACGGTGGAGTTGACCATCGCCGCCTCGCCCCGAGGCGAGTGAATCCACCCGGCACCCGCCGCCGGGCCGCTCAGTCGGTGACCACCAGCGCGCCCAGACCCGGCAGCCGGCACACCTCGAGCCAGGCCCGCACCTCGGGCGAACCCCGGATCTCCACCGCCACCCGCAGGTTGCGCGCACGCCGGCAGATCGCCACCAGGCACGCCACCAGCCGGCTATCGGACTCTCTCGCCCCCCGCAGGTCGAGCCGGATTCTCGCCGGCCGGATGGCCGCCATCGCCTCGTACACCGCGTACAGCCGGTCCAGCTCGGCTTCGCCCACTCGGGGGCCCGGCAGCACGACGTCGCTCGGGCCGTCGCCCCTCGCCCGCCCGGCGTTGCCGCCGACGCCCCGCGCGCCCCTGAATCGCAGGCCCCGATAAACCAGGGATCCGAGCCGCACGCGCCAGCCACTCCGCCGCCGCGACGGCACGGCCCGCATGAGCTCACGATCTGGCGAGAACGCGGTCATCAGACAGCCTCGTGGGTACCCCCTCAACAGATGCCACCGAAACGCGACCGGGTCAACACCGGCGCGCCAAGATCCGTGCTCCGGGCGCCCCGCGCGCCGTCACAGCCGGACCTCCCCGCCGGCCTCCTTCGGAGGACAACCCGCCGAATTTCACCTCAGTGC
>JACVCL010000060.1 GCA_016742075.1 Phycisphaerales bacterium | reverse complement strand
GCCCGACCGGCCCGCAGGGCGCTCAGGGCGTCACCGGCCCCACAGGGCCGCAGGGTCTCCAGGGCGCCACCGGTGCTCAGGGCCCGCAGGGCGCCACCGGCGCTGAAGGCCCGACCGGCCCGCAGGGCGCTCAGGGCGTCACCGGCCCCACAGGGCCGCAGGGTCTCCAGGGCGCCACCGGTGCTCAGGGCCCGCAGGGCGCCACCGGCGCTGAAGGCCCGACCGGCCCGCAGGGCGCTCAGGGCGTCACCGGCCCCACAGGGCCGCAGGGTCTCCAGGGCGCCACCGGTGCTCAGGGCCCGCAGGGCGCCACCGGCGCTGAAGGCCCGACCGGCCCGCAGGGTATTCAGGGCCCCACCGGCCCCACCGGCGCCACCGGCGCTCAGGGCCCGCAGGGCATCCAAGGCAATCAGGGCATCCAGGGTCCGACCGGACCGCAGGGTCCCACAGGTTCCAACGGCGCGGACGGCGCCACCGGCCCCACCGGCCCCATCGGCCCGCAGGGCGCCACCGGCGCTCAGGGTGCCACCGGCGCCACCGGCGCTGCCGGCCTCACCTGGCAGGGCAACTGGGTCAACGGCAACCCCTACGCGGTGAACGACGCTGTCTTCTACAACGGCTCGTCGTACCGCAACATCTCCGGCAACAACACCGGCGCCCCCGACCTCACCCCCGCCGACTGGTTCCTCGTCGCCCAGAAGGGCGACACCGGGGCCACCGGGGCCACGGGTGCTCAGGGCGCGACCGGCGCTCAGGGCCCGCAGGGCCCCACCGGCGCTGAGGGCCCCACCGGACCGCAGGGCGCTCAGGGCGTCACCGGCGCCACCGGTGCTCAGGGCCCGCAGGGCGCCACCGGCGCTGAAGGTCCGACCGGACCGCAGGGTGTTCAGGGTATGACCGGCCCGACCGGCCCGCAGGGCATTCAGGGCCCCACCGGCGCCACCGGCGCTCAGGGCCCGCAGGGCGCCACCGGCGCTGAAGGTCCGACCGGCCCGCAGGGCGCTCAGGGCGTCACCGGCCCCACCGGCCCGCAGGGTATTCAGGGCCCCACCGGCGCCACCGGCGCTCAGGGCCCGCAGGGCGCCACCGGCGCTGAAGGTCCGACTGGCCCGCAGGGCATTCAGGGCCCCACCGGCGCCACCGGCGCTCAGGGCCCACAGGGCGCCACCGGCGCTGAGGGCCCCACCGGTGCGCAGGGCGCTCAGGGCGTCACTGGCCCCACAGGGCCGCAGGGTCTCCAGGGCGCCACCGGCGCCACCGGCGCCACCGGCGCTCAGGGCCCGCAGGGCGCCACCGGCGCTGAGGGCCCCACCGGACCGCAGGGCCTCCAGGGCGCGACCGGCGCCACCGGCGCTCAGGGTGCCGCGGGCCCGACTGGGGCTCAGGGCGCCACTGGCGCTGAAGGCCCCACCGGACCGCAGGGCGCTCAGGGCGTCACGGGCCCCACAGGGCCGCAGGGTCTCCAGGGCGCCACCGGTGCTACCGGCGCGCAGGGCGCCACCGGCGCTCCGGGCGTGACCGGTCCGACCGGTCCCCAGGGTGATCAGGGCATCGCCGGGCCCACGGGTGCCACCGGTGCTCAGGGCGTCGCCGGACCCACGGGTCCCACGGGCGCCCAGGGTGTTCAGGGCATCGCCGGGCCCACGGGTGCCACCGGCGCTCAGGGCGTGACCGGTCCCACTGGCGCGCAGGGCGTTCAGGGCGTCGCCGGGCCGACCGGGCCGACCGGGGCGACGGGCGCTCAGGGTGTTCAGGGTGTCACCGGCCCGACCGGGGCCACCGGCGCTCAAGGTGTGACCGGTGCCACCGGCGCTCAGGGTGTGACCGGCCCCACCGGCAACGATGGTGCCCAGGGTCTGCAGGGCATTCAGGGCCCGGCGGGCGCGGCCGGCGCGACGGGGCCGACCGGCCCGACCGGCGCTTCGCCGTGGACGCTGTCGGGCCTCAACACGTTCTACAACGTGAGCGGCGGCCAGGTGATGGTGAACACCTCGACGGCCGTGACCGGCAACGCTCTCACCGTCGTGGCCTCGGGCTCCAGCGGCGTGGGCATCGGGTCGACGCAGTCGGTGGCCAGCAACACCGGCTCGGCGATCGTGGGCACCAACAGCGGCACGAGCAACACCGGCTCGGGCGTCCAGGGCACGAACTCGTCTGCGACGGGCATCGGCGTGCTGGGCTCCAACTCGGCGACGACGGGCGTGGCCGCGGGCGTGCAGGGCCAGACCTCCAGCGCTTCGGGCTGGGGTGTGCTGGGCCTGGGCTCGGGCTTCACCGGCAGCACCGCGACCACCAACGCTCCCTCCGGCGTCGCCGGGCAGACGTCGTCGACGACGAACAACGCCGCGGGCGTGTTCGGCGCGGCGACCGGGACCAGCGGGCAGGTGTTCGGTCTCTACGGCCAGTCGGCCTCGACGACCAACAGCGCCGCGGGTGTGTTCGGCACCGCGAGCGGCGCTACCGGCACGGTCTACGGCGTGTCGGGTTCGGCGAGCAGCTCGACCGCCGGCGCGGCCGGCGTCTTCGGCACGGGCACCAACGGCGCCCACGGCGTCTTCGGCTCGGTCGGCAACGCCTCGGGCAATGGCATCCGGGGCGTGAACAGCGCGACCGGTGACGGCACGACGGCGGTCTTCGGCAATACCACCGACACCAGCACGGGCACCGGCACGCAGACCGGCGTGCTGGGCAACGTCAGCAACGCCAACGCGGCCGCGACGGCACGGGGCGTCGCGGGCACGGTCAACAACGCCAACTCCAACTCCGCGGGCGTCGTCGGGACCAACTCGGCAACGGGCGGCGGATCGGGCGTGATCGGGACCGCGGCCGGCACGCCTACCGGCTCGGGCGTCTTCTCGGCGGGTGTGCTGGGCACGGCGACCGGAACCTCGGGCAACGCCGTTGGTGTTCGCGGCACCTCGGCGTCGACTTCGGGCTTCGGAGTCCGTGGCGAGAGCACCAACACGGGCGGCGGTGTCGGGGTGTATGCCAGCACGGCCGCCGCCAGTGGGCGATCGATCTTCGCGCTGGGCTCGATCTACATCGAGAACCGTTCGGCGCAGGGCTCGGCCACCAGCGGCACCGACGGCCTGATCGTTTGGAGTAACAGCGGTGCCTCAGGCTTCAACTCCTCCGGCGCGCTCTTCACGCCGTCGGACCGCAACGCCAAGACCGGTTTCGAGATGGTCGACGGGCGTGCGGTGCTCGACAAGGTGCTGTCGATGCCGGTGACGCGCTGGCACTACAAGAACGACTCCAAGACGTGGTACATGGGCCCGATGGCCCAGGACTTCTACGGGCTCTTCGGGCTCGGCGACAAGGACACGGTGATCCACAGCGTGAACGCCGACGGCGTGGCGTTCGCCGCGATCCAGGGCCTCGACGGCAAGATCAGCTCCGAGCTCCGCCAGCGCGATTCGAAGATCGCCGAACTGGAGGGCCGCCTGCGCGACCTCGAGTCGAAGATGGCCCAGAACGTCGTCCGCGATTCGAGCAACGCCGGCTGGAGCCTCGCGGTGCTGGCCCTGCCCCTGGGTGCCGGCGTGGTGGTGGCCGGTCTGCGGCTGCGTCGCCGCGAGCGCTGAGCCCCAGCGGCAGCGCCTGAACCGACCGATCCCGAGGGGGAGGGCCTTGGCCCTCCCCCTCTTTTCTTTGGCGGCCGAACCGCCGCGGCTCGGCGGCCGATAGTGTGTGCCAAGCATGACCGCCCCGAACCCAGGCTCAAGACCCGCCGCGTTGTCCTCGCCTTCTGCTTCCGCCGGCGGCGGCGGGGGAGAGGCCGCGGGCGAGGTGGAAGTTTCGTTCGTCATGCCGTGCCTGAACGAGGCCGAGACGATCGAGGCATGCGTGCGCGCGGCGGTGGGGTGCATCGCTCGGCACGGGCTGGCGGGGGAGGTGGTGGTGGGCGACAACGGCAGCACCGACGGCTCGCAGGATCTGGCTCGGCGGGCCGGGGCGAGGGTGGTGGATGTGCCGGTTCGGGGCTACGGGGCGGCGCTGCGGGGGGCGATCGCGGCGGCGCGGGGGCGGTTCATCGTGATGGGCGACAGCGACGGCCAGCACGACTTCGGGGAGGGGTTCCGCTTCGTCGAGAAGCTGCGTGAGGGGCACGAGATCGTGATGGGCTCGCGGTCGCTGGGGGTCATCGCGCCGGGGGCGATGGGGTTCAAGAACCGGTACATCGGGAACCCGGCGATCTCGCTGATCGGGCGCGTGCTCTTTGGGGCGCGGAGCGGCGACTTCAACTGCGGGTTCCGCGGGTTCACCAGGGCGGGTTTCGAGCGGCTGGGCATCCGGACCACCGGGATGGAGTTCGCCAGCGAGCACATCATCAAGAGCGCGGTGCGGGGGCTGCGGTTCGCGGAGGTGCCGATCACGGTGCACCCCAGCGGGCGGTCGCGCCCGGCGCACCTGCGGCCGTGGCGCGACGGCTGGCGGCACCTGCGGTTCATGCTGTGCCTGAGCCCCAGGTGGACGCTGCTGGTGCCGGGGTTGGCCCTGATGGGGCTGGGCGCCCTGGCGATGCTGCTGGTGGCCTTCGGGGCGTTCACCATCGGCGGCGTGACGCTGGACGTGCACACGCTGGTGGTGGGCAGCCTGCTGGTGCTGGTGGGTTATCAGTTCGTGACCACCGCGGCGGCGCTGCGGATCTTCGCGCTGGAAGAGGAACTGGGCCCGCCCGCCGAGGGCCTGCGGCGGCTGTTCAACGTGTTCACGCTCGAGCGTGGGGTGGTGGCGGGGCTGGTCGCCTCCGCGGCGGGCCTGCTGCTGATCGCGGCGCCGATCGTGCACCAGTGGTGGTCGCGCGGGTTCGGGACGCTCGACCCGGCGGTGACGCTGCGGCCGACGATCATCGGCGCCACGCTGACGGCCCTGGGCGTGCAGACGGTGCTGATGAGCTTCGTGTACAGCATGATGGGTGTCCGCCGGTCGGGGACGGCGGTGCTGCCCGGAGCCGATCGCTGACGCCGGGGGCCGGCGGGCATAGGCTCTCGTTGAGGCCGGCCCCGGGGCCGGCGGACGGAGGCGGCGGCGTGGAAGAGTCGCGGACGGCAGCGGGCGTGGCGGCGGCGGCGAGCACGGATGGCCCGCCGCGGTCGTGGCGGGTGGGGGTATTCCTGGCGGCCCTTCTGGCGGTGTTCGGCGCCGTGCTGGGGGCCTACGGGAACAGCTTCCGGTGCGTGTTCCACCTCGACGATTCGCACGTGATCGTCGAGAACCCGTTCGTGCGAAGCCTCGGCCACATCCCCGAGTATTTCCGCGATCCCGCGACCTTCAGCAGCTACAGGCCGAACATCGACTACCGTCCGCTCACGCAGACCACCTACGCCGTGAGCTTCTGGCTGTCGGAGCGGATCGGCAGCGACGACCACGAACTGGTCCGTTCGACGGGGCAGCGGGGCTACGACCCGATCGGCTGGCAGATCATCGGCAAGGCGGTGCACGCCGGGGCGGCGCTCATGCTGTTCGGCGTGGGCTTCATGCTGTTCGGTTCGGGACGGGTGCTGCCCATCTCGTGGCTGACGTGCCGCCAGGGGGATGTGGCGTCGCTGCTGGGGGCGGTGCTGTTCGCGGTGCACCCGATCACCACGGCCGCGGCGAACTACACGTCGTCGCGGGCCACGGGGCTCGTGACGCTGTTCACGCTCGCCGCGACGGCGCTCTACCTTCGGGCCATGCGCGACGGCGCGGGCCGGCGGTGGCTGTCGCTGAGCCTGGCCGCGGCGTGCTACGGCTGCGCGATGCTCAGCAAGAGCGAGGGCGCGTCGCTGCTGGGGGTGCTCTTGCTGGCCGAGTACCTGCTCGCCCCGGCCCGCCGGGGCATGAGCTGGTGGCGGCGGCTGATGCCCCGACCGGGCGATCTGAAACTGCTGCCGTTCGCGCTGCTGCTGGCCGGGTACGTCTGGCTCCGGATCAAGGTGATGCCGGCCGACCACGCGGCCGGCTGGGCCGCGACGGGCATGAACGGCATCACCTACCTGCTCACGCAGTTCCGGGCGTGGTGGTTCTACGTCTCGCAGTGGCTGGCGCCGATCGACCTCATCGCCGACCGGATCGGGTTCGCCAAGGCGCCGTTCGTGCCGGGGATCGGGGATGGCGGCCTGGGCGCCTGGCTCAGAGAGCCATCGAACTGGCCGGCCCTGCGCGCGTCGATCGTCTCGCCCGGCGTGCTGTGGCCGCTGGCGGGGTGGGTGCTGGTGGCGGGGCTGTGCCTGGCGTGCATGCGTCGGCTGCCGGCCGTGGTGCTGCTGGTCGGCGCGTTCGTGATCCACCTCAGCCCGCACTCGAGCCTGATCCCGCTTTCGGAAATGGTCAACGAGCACCGCCCCTACCTGCCGCTGAGCGGCCTGGCGGTGCTGACGGGGGTGGCGGTGGTGGGCGCCGCGGCGTGGCTGCTGCCGAGGCGCTGGGGGGCCGGTGCCGCGGGCGCGGCACTGCTGCTGGGCCTCAGCCTGGGGTGGCTGACGATCGACCGGAACCGCGTGTGGCAGGACGGCGAGGTGTTCTGGCTCGACGTGGCCACCAAGGACCCGGCCAACGCGCGCGCCCAGATGAACTACGGGTTGGCCCGGATGCAGAAGGCCGACTACCCCGAGGCCGAGCGGCGATTCCGCGAGGCGCTCCGCCTGTGGCCCTACTACCACTTCGGCTGGGTGAACCTGGCCATTGCGCTGGAGAACACCGGGAAGACCGACGAGGCCCGTCAGGGGTACGACCGCGCGGTGGGCACCGTGGCCAACGATGCCTCGCAGTCATTCCCCTACTACTACCGGGGCCTGTTCCGGCTGCGGCAGAACGACGCCGACGGCGCGATCGCCGATCTGCGTATCGCCGTGCAGCGCACGGGGAAGAACGCGGCACGCGAGCTCGAGGCGCTGGCGAGGGCCTACCTCCGCGCCGGCCGCGTCGAGGAGGCCAGGGCCGCGATCGGCGAGGGCGAGCAGATCGACGCGCCGAGGTTCCGCGCGCTCCGCGAGCAGATGGACAGCGGACGGCGGTAGGCGGCGATCTCTGCGGTTATCGGACCAGTGAATTCCCCGGGCGGCTCGATGCCGGCGGTTCTTCGCCGGCGCGGCGGCCGCGGCGTCAAGTTGGCGGGCCGCGGGGTCGATCGGCTCAGGGTCCGCGCCCGGTGCTGAGTCAGCGCCGCGGCGGTCGTTCGGGCGATCGGAGCCAAGGCATGCTTTCCAAGATCCGCAACGGACTGTCGGTGGTCATTCTCTGCGCCGCGGCGTCGGCCGGGCTGCTCGGCGCCCCCGCCGCGCTGGCCGGCGATGAGCCCGTGGCCCGGGCCAACCCGGGGGCGGTCGAAATCGAAACGGCGTCGGCGGCCGAGCCGGCGGCGCGGTTCGCCGAACCGGCGCTGGTGGTGACCAAGCGCCCGGCCTTTGGTGCGGCGGTGGGCCAGGCCGAGCATGTGAAGCTGGCCTGGATGGACTACTCGTCGGGCTGGAAGGTCTGGGTGTTCGCCTCGCTCACGGCGCTGACGGTGGTGGTGACCGCGGGCTCGGCGTGGCGGCTTTCGCGGCTGCGCCGGGCCGATGGAACGGTGGTCCGCGGGATGACCCTCGGGACGAGACTGTCGCTCTCTCTCGGCACGCTCGCGACGCTGATCGTGCTGACGGGGACGCTCAGTTTGTGGTCGGACTTCCGCGGGAAGGCGGCGATGGCGGAGGCCGATCGGGCGGCGGCGATCTCGGAGCAGATCCAGACGATCGAACGGGAGGCGATGCGCGTCCGGTTCCACGCCAAGAGCTTCCTGGCCGCGCCGAGCGACGAGGAACTCGCCCGGTACTCCAACGCCGCGGCGGCGCTCGTGGCACGGCTGGGGGTCGTGAGGTCGGCGGTGGATGATGCCGATCGGAACGGCCGCGTGGCCGAGCTCGATCGCCTGGTGCGCGACTACCAGTCGGGGTTCGCCCGGGCGGTGGAGTTGCTCGACCGTCGCGAGGGGGTGGTCGCCTCGCAGATGAACGTGGCGGCGCCGGCTACCGGGGCGATGATCGGGGCGATCGTCGACCGGGCCCGCGCAGCGCGCGGCGCCGAGGGCGTGATCGCGGCGCTCGAGGCGGAGAAGGTGTTCCACGAGGCGCGGGTGTTCGCGATGCGCAGCGTGCGCACGGGGGAAGAGAGCGACCTGCGCAAGGCCACTGAACTGCTGCAGGCGGCCGACACTCGGCTGAAGCCGATCGCCGAGCAGGCCCCCGACGCGGCCCGCAGGACCCTGGCCGGCGAGGCCCGGCGCGGGATCGCGTTCTACAGCGCGCGGCTGGCCGAGGCGGTCGCGATGGGCCGGGAGCGGGAGAAGACCGTCGCCGAGACCATCGACCGGCAGGGCCCGCGCATGGAGGTGGTGCTGGGCGAGCTGGCGGAGAAGGAGCACGCCCTCCACCACGAGCTGGAGGCGGGCGCGGACGGAATCTCGGTCGCCGCGCAATGGCAGTCGGCCGGGGCCACCGCGGTGGCGCTGCTGATGGCCGGCGTGATGAGCACGCTGCTGATCCGGCGCATCACGGGGTCGGTGTCGCGGGTGCTCACCGTGCTCCAGGCGGTGTCCCGCAATGATCTGACGATGGAGCCCATCGGCTCGGCGGCGCGTGATGAGCTGGGCGAGCTGTCGCGGGTGACCGACACGATGGCCGAATCGCTCCGCGGGATGGTGACGGACCTGGCCGGCTCGGCCCGCGACGTGGCCTCGGCCGCGACGGAGATCGCCGCGTCGGCGGAGGAAACCGCGGCTTCGGCTTCGGAGCAGAACGCGCAGTTCCAGCAGATCGCCGCGGCGGTGGAGGAGATGTCGGCCTCGGTCGTCGAGGTGGCCGGCAAGAGCCAGGAGGCCTCGCAGACCGCCGGCGACTCGGGCAGGATCGCCGAGTCGGGCGGCGAGATCGTGCGGCAGACCATCGACGCGATGACGGCGATCAACGACGCGGTGACCGCCGGCTCGGTGAGCGTCGAGACGCTCGGCAAGAAGAGCGAGCAGATCGGGCGCATCATCGAGGTGATCAACGACATCGCCGACCAGACGAATCTGCTGGCGCTGAACGCCGCGATCGAGGCCGCCCGGGCCGGCGAGCACGGGCGCGGCTTCGCCGTGGTGGCCGATGAGGTGCGCAAGCTCGCCGAGCGCACCACCAGGGCCACCGAGGAGGTGGCGTCGAGCATCCGCGAGATCCAGGGCGAGACGGGCACCGCCGTCGGCCGCATGAACACCGGAATGGAGCAGGTCAGGAGCGGCGTGGAGCGGGCCACCGAGGCGGGCCGGAGCCTCGAGCAGATCGTGGGTAACGCCCAGCAGGTGGCCGGGATGATCCAGTCGATCGCCGCGGCGGCCGAGCAGCAGTCGGCGGCGAGCGGGCAGATCAGCCGCAGCCTCGAGGGCGTGACGGCGGTCACCAGCCAGGCCGCCCAGGCCGCCCAGCAGTCGGCCTCGGCAGCCTCCGAGCTGTCGGCCAAGGCCGAGGAACTTCAGAGGCTGGTGGAGCGGTTCAGGGTCGGCAAGGCCCGTTGATCGGCCGTTGTTGGCGACGCGGGATCGTCCGCCCAGAGGCACGCCGATACGCAGGCCGTCGTCCGGTGCCGGGCGGCGGCCTGTTCCATTGGCGGGCATCCTGCGGGCCGGTTACCGGACGCCCCGGCGGCGGGTGGGGCGGCGGCACGCCGAGCCTCCGGCCGGACGGCAATACTGAACGGCTTTCGCGACGCCGGCGCGCCCCTCCGGCAGGAGCCTCTCTGATGCTGCGCCGCACACCGCCGTTCGTCCTGGCCCTGAGCGTGGTCGCCCGGCTCACCGTGACGGCGGCCGCTCAGCCCCTTCAGCCGCCGCCCACCGAGACGCGCAGCGTCGACGAGGCGCGGCACGGCCTGAAGCTCAATGGCGACTACCGCTGGCTTGAGGACGTCACCCACCCCGAGGTGCAGCAGTGGGTCGAGGATCAGAACGCCTACGCCGCGGCCGTGCTGGCCGCCGTGCCGCGCACGGCCGACATGCGGGCCCGACTGGCAGCCCTGGCCTCGGAGGGGATCACCGAGTACCGGGCGGCGCAGGCACGGGGCGATCGGATCTTCGCGTTGAAGTTCGAGCCGCCCCGCCAGCAGGCGTTCGTGGTGGTCCGCTCCGGGCCCGACCCCGGGGCGACGGAGAAAATCGTCTTCGATCCGGGCGAGCAGGACCGCACGGGGCGGACGATGGTCGACTGGTTCGAGCCTTCTCCGGACGGCTCGATCGTCGCGGTGTCGGTGTCGCGCGACGGGAGCGAGGCGGGCGAGCTGCGGCTGATCGAGACCGAGACCGGTACGCCGCTGGCGGATGTCATCCCCCGAGTGAACCAGGCGACGCGCGGCGGCGGGCTGGTGTGGCACCCCGACGGCCGGGCGTTCTATTACACCCGCTACCCCGCGCCGGGCGAAGGCCGCGGCGACGACCCGGTGCCCTTCGACCCGCGCCTGCACCAGAAGGTGTACTTCCACTCGCTGGGGCAGGACCCGGTGACCGACCGGATCGAGTTCGGCGGCGACCTCGGCGAGATGGCGCGGATCAGCCTGGTCGACGGCGGCGACCGCCAGCACGTGCTCGCGGTGGTCGAGATGGCCATGGGGGGCGAGCGGGCCGTGTTCCTCCGCCGCCCTTCGGGCCGGTGGGAGTGCGTGGCCGACTTCGGCAGCGGGGTCGAGCAGGCGGCGATCGGGGGGGGCCATCTGTGGCTTTTGTCGAGGAACGATGCGCCGCGCGGGCGAGTGCTGCGGACGCCGCTGGCCAACCCGAGCCTCGCTTCGGCGACGCTGATCGTTCCCCAGGGCCGCATGCCCATCCGCGCCATGCTGCCGGGCACGAACGTGCTGTACGTGCTCGAGGAGGAAGCGGGCCGCGCCATGCTGCGGTCGGTTCACAGCGGCACGGGGCAGCCGGTGCGCGTCATCGGGCTTCCGCAGGATTCGTCGGTGAACGGGCTCTCCCACTTCGGCGCCGACGGCGTGCTGTACGAGACGCAGTCGTACCTGCGGCCTTCGGAGTGGAAGCGGCAGGGGCTCATGGACGACCTCCCGAAGGCGACGGGGATGGGCGGCCCCGGCTCGAAGATGTTCGGGGAGGCTTCCGTCGGCCGGCGCACCGCCAAGGCCGCCGACGGGACCGAGATCCCTGTGACCTTCGTCGCGCTGAACACCACCCCGCCCGACGGCGGCAACCCTGTGCTGGTGGAGGTGGGCGGGATGCTGGGGCAGCCGCTGCGCCCGCGGTACGACCCGCTGGTGCGGTTCTGGGTGGAGCAGGGCGGTGTGTACGTGGCGGCGCACGTGCGCGGCGGGGGCGAGCGGGGCCCCGCGTGGCACGAGGGCGCGCTGCGCTCGACCAAGGGGGTGGCGATCGGCGATCTGGCGAGCGTGCTGGAGATGCTCGAGGCCGAGAAGATCGGCGGGCCCGGGCTCACGGCCGTCCTCGGGCGGGGCCATTCGGGCACCCCGGCGGCGGCGGCGGGCCTGCTGCACCCGCAGGCCGTGCGGGCGGTGGTCGTCCGCGGCGGGCTGTTCGATCTGACACGCAAGGACCGCGACGCCGCGGGCAGGCTCATGACGCCCGAGCTGGGCGACGGGGCGGTCGCTGAGTCGTTCGAGGCGATGTGGGCGATCTCGCCGTTCGACCAGGTCAAGGGCGAGCGCGAGTGTCCGTCGTTCCTGATCCAGACGGGCGTGCGCGACGGTCGCACGCCGCCGTGGCACGCCTACAAGCTCGCGGCTCGCCTGCAGGCCGTTGGCGGGGGCAAGTCGGGCACGCGGCCGGCGCTGCTGCGGGCGGCGGCGAACACCGGGCCCTCGGACCTCCTGCCGCTCCGCGAGCGCATCGCCCAGGACGCCGAGGCGCTGGCGTTCGTGTTCCGCGAGCTGGGCCTGCAGTGGAAGCGGCCCTTCGACCAGATCGGACCGCCCGCGCCGACGCCACCCCGATCCGCGACGCCGCCGGCCTCGAAGTGACCGCCCGCCGCGGGGTTACGGCTGGGAAGCCGGCGCGGAAGGCGAGGCCGCGGCGGGGGCGAGCTGGGTCTCCTGCTCGGCCGAGAGCAGCATGTCGGCGCCGGTGGGGCGGATGATCGACACGCGCGCGGCCGAGTCGAACTCGCCGTCGCCCTTGATGCCCACGACGCGGCCGAGCATCTTCTCAAGCCCCAGCGCGGGGTTGGGCACGATGTACGCGATGGTGCGGCCGGCGCCGGGCTGCACGCCCTGCACGGCGACCACGCGGTACATGAGCGTGTTCCGCGTGCCGTCGTAGATGGCGCTGGTGTCGAGGCGGCCGACGACGCGGTACAGGCGGCTGCGTTCGAGGCGGGCGATGATCTCGGCCACCTGCTGCTGCGAGAGCTTGGCCTGCTCTTCAAGGCCGCGGACTTCGCGGGCGTCCTGCTGGATCTGCGCCCGCAGGCGCAGCAGCTCGATGCGGGCGTCGGCGTAGGCCCGCATGCGGGCGGTGGTGGGATCGTTGCCCACGTCGCGCTTGAAGGCCTCGTACTGGTCGATCAGCGGCTGGAACTCGGCGGTCGCGATGGGCTGCGCCGCCACGGCCTTGAAGGCGTCGTCGAGCTGGCGGAGCTTGGCCGTCTGCTTGGCCACGGGGTTGTCGAGCACCGGGGCCGGGATGGGCTTGGGCTCGGCCGCCGGCGCCGCACCGCTGGGGGCGGCGGGGCCGGTGGCGCCCGTGGCGGGCTCGGCGGTGGCGGGCGGCGTCACCCCGGGCACGGCTGGGACCGTCGGCGCCGGGGTCGGCGCAGCGC
>JACVCL010000059.1 GCA_016742075.1 Phycisphaerales bacterium | reverse complement strand
CGGCGCGACGGCGACGTGATCAACCTTTCTCTGGCCTCGCGGAGCGGGGCGCTTCGGGCGGAGGGGGGAGGCGGCGCGCCATGGGGGCTGGGCGCGTTCGACGCGATGAAGGAAGGGGCCATGGTGGCGGTGATGGAGCGGCGGCCGTCTGGAGAGGCCGAGCCGCTGCCTCTGGCGTGGCTGCTGGGCAACGCGGGCCGTGCGCTGCCGAAGCTGCGCGATGCTCTCATGGGCGATCGCGTGGCGCTGCGCGTGGCCCGCTCGGGCGAGGGGGCGATGGAAGCGTCGCTGGCGATCGAGGTGCGCGACACCGAGGCCGCGGCCGTGGAGGGCGATCGGATGCTGGCGGCCGCCCTGAGCCCGACGCCCGAGGAGGCTCGGGCGAACCCCCTGGGCACGATGCGGCCGGACTTCGGCGGCATCGAGCCGCGGGCCGTGCGCACGGTCGACGTGGCGTCGGTGCTGGGCCCGCTGGCCATCGCGCGGGTCGGGGGCCTCGAGCCGGTGCTGGCCTGGAATTACCGACGGCGGCACGACGGCCGCGCGGCGGCGGGGGCCGCGGGGCCGGGCGGGGCGCAGTCGGGTCCGCACTCGGGGTGGTGGACGATCGGCATCGGCCCTTCGAGCGTGCGGCGGATGTCGGGCCAGCTGGTGGACGGGCCGGCGGGTGGGGATGAGATCCGCGTGCCATGGCTGAGCGTGGGGGTGGTGCGGCCGGCGCGGCTGCTGGCTCAGTGGTCGGAACGCGGGCTGCCGCTGCCCGCGGCGGTGGCGCGGTGGAGGGCGGTGGAGGAGGCCGATTGGCGCGTGCTGGGCCGGCCCGAGGGGTTCGTGCTGGGGGCGGGCCGGATCACGCTGGCGCCCGCGGACCCGAAGTAGGCGCGGCTCGCCCGGGGCCGGGCGGGGGTCTATTGTGGAGCCCCGCTGGCGCCGCCGATCGGTACGGTATCAGTTCGGCGAATGGCCCCCAGAGCCGCGTGGCTCGCCGGGCGGTCGGAGCGCCCGCGGGCGGTGGTGGTCGAGATTCGGTGCGCGGGGGCGGAGGAATCGGATGAGCAGCAGGTCTCTTCGGAACGTCGCGATCATCGCCCACGTCGACCACGGCAAGACGACGCTGGTGGACCAGATGCTCAAGCAGTCGGGGATGTTCCGCGCCGGTGAGCTGGACAAGCTGGCGGGCGGTCAGCACGGGCTGATCATGGACTCGAACCCGATCGAGCGGGAGCGCGGGATCACGATTCTTTCGAAGAACTGCGCGGTGACGTACCACCGGCCGAGCGGTGACGAGGTGCGGATCAACATCATCGACACGCCGGGCCACGCCGACTTCGGAGGCGAGGTGGAGCGGGTGCTGCGGATGGCCGACGGGTGCCTGCTGCTGGTGGACGCGGCCGAGGGCCCGATGCCGCAGACGCGTTTCGTGCTCAGCAAGGCGCTGGAGGCGGGGCTGAAGCCGGTGGTGGTGATCAACAAGTGCGACCGCCCCGACGGCCGGCCGCAGGAGGTGATCAACGAGGTCTTCGACCTGCTGGTGGAGCTGGGGGCCGAGGACGAGGCGCTGGACTTCGCCGTGGTGTACGCCGCCGGGCGCGACGGCTGGGCCACGCTGGACATCGCCAAGAAGGGCACCGACCTGCGGGACCTCTTCGAGACGCTGATCGACCGCGTGCCGGCGCCGGACGACGACGCCTCGGCGCCGCTGCAGATGCTGGTGACGACGCTGGATTACAGCGAGTACGTGGGGCGGATCGGCATCGGGCGAGTGTTCGCCGGGACGATCCGCAAGGGGCAGAGCATCGCGGTGCTGAACCGCGAGGGCGAGCGGCGGAACGCGAAGGTGACCAAGTTGCTGGGCTTCAGCGGCCTGGGGCGGGTGGAGATCGAGGAGTGCCTGGCGGGCGACCTGTGCGCGGCGATCGGCATCGAGGGCATCGACATCGGCGACACGCTGGCCGACGCGAACAACCCCAAGCCGCTGCCGCCGGTGAAGGTTGATGAGCCGACGCTGACCATGATCTTCCGGGTGAACGACTCGCCGTTCGCCGGGCAGGAGGGTCAGTACGTGACCAGCCGGCAGATCCGCGACCGGCTGATGAAAGAGTGCGAGCACAACGTGGCCCTGCGGGTGGAGTTCGGGGCGGGCGACGAGTTCCAGGTGTCGGGCCGCGGCCTGCTGCACCTGGGCATCCTCATCGAGAACATGCGCCGCGAGGGCTTTGAGCTCTCGGTGGGCAAGCCGAAGGTGGTGACCAAGGAGATCAACGGCCGGCTGCACGAGCCGATCGAGTATCTCGTGGTCGACTGCCCGAACGAGGCGGTGGGCGCGGTGATGGAGCTGGTGGGCGTGCGCAGCGGCATCGTCGAGACGATGGAGCCCCGCGGCGACACGATGACGCACCTGGAGTTCGAGATCCCCGCGCGCGGCCTCATCGGCCTGCGCAGCCGCCTGCTGACCGCCACCGCCGGCGAGGCCATCATGCATCACGCCTTCGAGCGATTCGCGCCCGTGCAGGGCGAGCTGCCCGGGCGCGGGCAGGGTGTGCTGATCAGCATGGACCCGGGCACCGCCACCGCCTACGCCATCGAGGGCATGCACGACCGGGGCGTGATGTTCATCGAGCCGCAGACCAAGGTGTACGCCGGCATGGTCATCGGCGAGCACAACCGCGAGAACGACCTGGTGGTGAACATCACCCGGGCCAAGCAGCTCACCAACTTCCGCGAGGCCACCAAGGAGGCGTTCGTCCGCCTCAAGGCCCCGCGGCTGATGAACCTCGAGCAGTGCCTGGAGTACATCGAGGACGACGAGCTGGTGGAGGTGACGCCGAGCACGGTGCGCATCCGCAAGCGGCTGCTCGACGAGAACGCCCGGAAGAAGGCCGAGCGGTCGCAGAAGGACCGGGCCAAGGCCGAGGCCGGGGTGTGAGGCCGGCGCTGCCGAGCCGGGCGGCGCCTACTTCCTGGGGATGGGACGGGATCGCGAGTCGGGGTCGCCGCCGAGGGCGGTGATCTTCTCGGCCGCCAGCTTCCTGGCCGCGGCGTCCCGGCACCATTCGGCGGCGTCGAGCGCGTCGGTCCAGGCTTCCAGCGTGTTCAGCGCCTCGGCGCGTCGGCGCATCGCGGCGACGTAGGCCGGGCGGTCTTCGGCGGCCCACGTGAGCATCGCGTACCCCATCATCGCCCTCTCGCGGGCCTCGGGCCCCGCGTCGGGCTGGCCGGGTTTCGGGAAGGCGACGGCCTCGGCGACGGCCGCGGCGTCCTTGAAGCGACGCTGCGATGCGATGGCTCCGGCGAGATTGAGCTGAGCGTCGGCCGACGCGGGGTCGAGCTCGAGCATCCGCCGGGCGATCCGCTCGGCCTCGACGCCGGCGCGGGCTTTGGCCGCCTCCTTGAAGGCCGCGTCGAGGGTGCTGAGGTCCTTGGACTCCAGAAGCTGCCCGGTGGCGAACAGGGGCTCGGCGTCGGTCCAGCCGTTGGGGGCGAGGGCCGTATCCCCCTGCAGGTACACCCGGGTGGTGGCGCCGACCCGACGGGGCACCGTGTCGTGGCCCTGGTCGCCGACCGTCATCGGCAGGGCGTTGGTGACCGACTCGGAGCGGACCAGGATCGAGTCGCCGACGGTCGCGCTGCCCTTCTCGACGCGGGCGATACGGAACTCGAGGATGTATCTCATCCTGTTGCCGTCGAAATCGGTGTAGATGGCGGTGACCACGCCGTCGAGAATCCGGCCGGCAGCCTGGCGAAGCTGCTCGGGGGTCAGCCGCGGACGCGCGGCGAAGGCGGGCGCGGAGGCCAACAGGGCGAAGATCACGGCCACTGCGGGGAACAGGCGTGCGAGGGCGGTACGGATCATGGCGGCCTCCGGGTGGATGTCGGACGACCGGGGAACATACCGCCCCCCCCACCCGCGGGATGCACAGGCCTTACACTGGCGGTGCATGGCCATCGTGGTCCAGAAGTTCGGCGGTTCCTCGTGCGCCGACGCCGAGAAGATCCGGCGCTGCGCCGAACGGGTGCTGGCGTCGCGGGAACGCGGCGACGGCGTGGCGGTGGTGGTCTCGGCCATGGGCAAGACCACCGACCGGCTCATCCAACTGGCCAACGAGTGCTGGAACGCCTGGAGAGACGCGCCCGGCGGCGGCGAAGGCGGCGAGGTTGCCAAGGGCGGCGCCGCCCCCGACCCCGGGCTGCCGCGGCGCGAGCTCGACCAGCTTCTGGCCACCGGGGAGCAGCAGACCATCGCCCTCATGGCGATGGTGCTGGAGGCCGCCGGTCAGCGGGCCGTGAGCTACACCGGAGCCCAGGCCGGCATGGTCACCGACCGCAACTTCTCCCGTGCCCGCATCGCGGCGATCGACGGCGAGGAGTTGCTGGCCGACATCCGCGCGGGGCGGGTGCCGGTGGTGGCGGGTTTCCAGGGCGTGACCGACGAGGGCGACGTGACGACGCTGGGTCGCGGCGGGAGCGACACCACGGCGGTGGCGCTGGCCGCGGCGCTGCAGCAGGCCGGGGCCGGGCGGGTGGTGGCGGAGATTTTCACCGACGTCGACGGCGTGTACACGGCCGACCCGCGGGTGGTGCCCCGGGCCCGGAAGCTCGACGCGATCAGCTACGAAGAGATGCTGGAGATGGCCACCGAGGGGGCCCGGGTGATGCACAACCGGGCGGTGGAGTTCGGGGCGAGATACAAGGTGCCGATCCTGGTGCTGCACAGCCAGCGGGAGGCGCCGGGAACGTGGATCGTCGAGGAGGCGCCGAAGATGGAAGGCATCGCCGTGGCGGGGCTGGCCCTGAAGACCAAGCTGGGACGGGTGACGCTGACGAAGATTCCCGATGCGCCGGGCGTGGCGGCGCGGATCTTCGCCGGGCTGGCGGAGGCGGGCGTGGTGGTCGACGACATCATCCAGACGGTGGTGGGCGACGGGGTGGCCACGGTGGCTTTCACGGTCGAACACAGCGACCTGGCGGCGATCAAGCCGGTGCTGGAGGCGATCCTCCACAACCTCGGCGGCGGGCACGCGACGATCGACGTGGGGTTCAGCAAGGTGTCGGCGGTGGGCGTGGGGGTGCGGAGCCACGCGGGCGTGGCCGCGGCGATGTTCAAGGCCCTGGCCGAGGCCGGGGTGAACATCGCGAACATCACGACCAGCGAGATCAAGATCGGGGTGCTGATCGATCAGGCCGACGGCGAGAAGGCGATGCAGGCGGTGCACCGGGCGTTCGGGCTCGACCGGGCGGTGTGAGCGCGGCCGCGGGGGCCGGTGCGGGGCCGGTGCGGGGCCGGTGAGGGGCCGGTGTGGGGGGGGCGGAGCGGGGGCCGCGGCTACACTCTCCGCCCTATGTCCACCGTCACCGCCGCGAAACCGTCGCCGATTTCCACCGTCCGCAAGGGCGTGATCCAGTCCTGGAGCCGCACGCTGATTCCGACCGCCAAGGAGGCGCCGTCGGACGCGGAGTCGCCGAGCCACAAGCTGCTGACGCGCGGGGGCTACATCCGGCGGGTGACGGCTGGGGTGTACGACTACCTGCCGCTGGCGTGGCGGGTGCTGACGAAGATCTCGAACATCGTGCGCGAGGAGATGGACGCCGCGGGCGCCAGCGAGCTGTTCATGCCCGTGCTCGTGCCGATCGAGTTCTACGCGGGCACGAAGCGCGACGAGGCCTACGGCGACCTGCTCTTCAAGCTCACCGACCGCAAGGGGATGGTGAACGCGCTGGGCCCGACGCACGAGGAGACGATCACCGAGCTGACCAAGGCGGGCGTGGCGAGCTACAAGCAGCTGCCGCTGAACCTCTACCAGATACAGACCAAGTTCCGCGACGAGGCCCGGCCGCGGGCGGGGTTGCTGCGCGGGCGCGAGTTCATCATGAAGGACGCCTACTCGTTCCACATGGGCGTCGAGGGTCCGGGCGGGCTGAACGAGGCCTACGACGCGATGTACCGTGCGTACGTGAACATCTTCACGCGGTGCGGGCTGTCGTTCACGGCGGTGGAAGCCGAGAGCGGCCCCATCGGCGGGTCGGCGAGCCACGAGTTCATGGTCAACTGCGAGAGCGGCGAGGACACGGTGCTCACCTGCCCGGCCTCGGGCTACGCGGCGAACGTTGAGAAGTGCGAGATCGGCCCCCGCCCGTCGGATCTGCACGCCGCGCCCGCGGGAGACCTCCAGGAGGTGCACACGCCGGGCCTGCCGGGCATCGATCAGGTCGGCGAGTTCATGAAGGTCAAGACGCGGAACATGCTCAAGACGATCGTGTTCCGCGTGGTCGAGGACCGACAGGGGCGGGGCCTGCGGTGGGTGCTGGCGACGGTGCGGGGCGATCACGACGTGAACGAGGGCAAGGTGAAGGCCGCGTCGGGCTGCACGGTGGAGCTGGCGCCCGAGAAGGACGCCCACGCGGCCGGGTTCGCGATCGGCTACGTGAGCCCGCGGGCCGCGAAGCACCACCACACGCTGCTGCTGATCGACCCCGATGCCTGCCCGCCCGCCGAGAAGCCGCCGTTCTGGGTCACCGGATCGGACCGCAAAGACCATCACGTCAAGTACTTCAACTGGAAGCGCGACGTGGGCGAGGCGATGCTGAACGACCCGGCGAAGGTGAAGGTGGCCGATGTGCGGAACGCGCTGGCGGGCGATCCCTCGCCGCGCTCGCCGGGGGCGAAGCTCGAGGCCCGGCGCGGCATCGAGGTCGGGCACATCTTCAAGCTGGGCACCAAGTACTCGGAGGCCATGGGCTTCTCGATCCTCAACGAGAAGCAGGAGCGGCAGCCGGTGATCATGGGCTGCTACGGCATCGGTGTCAGCCGCGTGATGGCCGCGTGCGTCGAGATGAGCCACGACGAGAACGGCATCGTGTGGCCGCTGCCCATCGCGCCGTACCACGTGGTGATCACGCCGATGAAGGTCGAGCCCACCAGCGAGGCGATGCGGGTGGCGTGCGAGCTTTCGGGCCGGCTGGCGGCCGCGGGGTTCGACGTGCTCATCGACGACCGCGACGAGCGTCCCGGCGTCCGCTTCAAGGACGCCGACCTCATCGGTGTGCCCATCCGGCTGACGATCGGCGACAAGTCGCTCGCCGAGCAGTCTGTCGAGTTCAAGTTGCGGTCCGACACGCAGGGCAAGGGCGAGATGGTGAAGATCGATTCGGTGGTCTCGCGCTGCCTCGGCACCGCCTGACCCCCCCACCCTCCCCACCCCCCACCCTCTCAGCCGACGCGGTTCTCGGCGATCTTCGCCAGCGATGACTCGATGTGCTCCAGCCGCTTGGTCATCTCCATGATCTCGGCGTGGGCTTTCACGTTCACCTGATAGTCGAGGTCGGTGCGCAGGCGATCCTTCTCGGTCTGGCGGTTCTGCGACACCATCACGAAGATCGAGAGGAAGATCGCCTCGAGGCTCACGACCATCGTCAGAAGGCCGAACGGGAAGGGGTCGAAGAGCCACCACGGGCCCTGCCCGTCCGGCGCCCGCGGCGAGCCGAAGAGCACGAGCGAACCGAGGAGGTTCAGCGCCAGCCACGACCCGAACCAGGCGATGTGGAAGAGCGTGAACCACTGAGACGCGGCCACCCTCGCGATGAGGTCCGAGACGAACTGCCACGGCGTCACTCGGCTGCGCTCGAAGACGACGTTGGCGTTGGGCAGGTGGCGGCGGGCCTCGGTCGACTCACGCAGCCGCTCGCCCATGAACCGCAGAATGTCGAGCGCCGCCCCCGGCTGAGCGCTCAGGAAGTCATGGAAGTCGCGCCGGTGCAGCACGAGCAGCTCGGTGGGCTCGTTGGCCCGGACGGTCGCGGTCCGGCGGCCGCCGTCGAGCAGGCTGATCTCGCCGAAGAAGCCGCCCGGGCCCAGGTGAGCGATCGACACGTGCTCGCCCGCGTCGTTGGGCACGGTGACGGCCACCGATCCCCGATCGATGAGGTACAGCGCATCGCCGCGGTCACCCACCCAGAAGATCGTCTGCTGGGCCTCGGCCCGCTCGCGCCGCATGCACCCCAGGAGCGCGGCTTGCTCGGCGGCATCCAGCCGGGAGAAGATCGGGATGTGGCCCAGCGGGCCCGCCGGCTCGACCGCCGCGGCGGCGCCGGCTGCCGGCGGCGGGGGGTCGTCGGGCCCCGGGGTCAGAACCCCGGCGGGCGGCGCGGTAGGTTGAACGTGGGTCTCGGGCACCGGTCTGAGCATACGCCCCGTCCCGGTGCGCTCCCGCCCGGGGTTCACCCTTGGAGGGCCTGATGCGATGAAACTTGGGATTTCGACCATGCTCGCCGCGGCGCTGCTGGCCGGCTGCACCGCCGCGCCGCGGGACGTGGGTCCCGGCGAGGAGGCCGCCCGGGCCGAGATCGCCGCGGCCCTTGACGACCTTCACGCCGCGGCGGCCGCGGCTGACTTCGAGCGGTACTTCGCCCACTTCGCCCCCTCGGCGGTGTTCCTGGGCACCGATGCCGGCGAGCGGTGGACCAAGCCCGAGTTCCAGGACTACGCGCGCCCGTACTTCCAGCGCGGCACGGGGTGGGCGTACACGCCGGTGTCGCGGAACATCACCGTTGATGATCGCCGCGAGGCGGCGTGGTTCGACGAGGTGGTGCGCAGCGCCAAGTACGGCGACTGCCGCGGCACCGGCGTGATGCGCCGTCGCGGCGGCCGGTGGCTCGTGGAGCAGTACAACCTCACCAAGCCCATCCCCAACGAGCTGTTCGAGGATGTGGTCCGGCAGATCGATCGGCGGCCCCCGGCAACGCTCGCCCGCTGAGGTGGGGCCTGGGCCGGGGCCGGGGCCGGGGTGGGGGCGGGGGGCGGGGGCGGGGGCGCGGGCGAGAGGACGGCGGCGTCGCGGGTACGATGGCCGGCGATGATCCCGCTCTGGCTGCTCGCCGCGGCCGTGATCGCCATCCTGACGGCGGGCTACCTGCTCTATGGCTCGTTCATCGCGAGGCAGTACCGCCTTGATGACGCGCGGGTGACGCCCGCCGCCGCGAAGAACGACGGGGTGGACTTCATCCCCACGCGCCCCTTCTACCTGCTGGGGCAGCACTTCTCGGCCATCGCCGCGGCGGGGCCGATCGTGGGGCCCATCCTGGCGTGCATGAGCTTCGGCTGGCTCCCGTGCCTGCTGTGGATCGTGCTGGGTGTGGTGTTCATCGGGGCCGTGCACGACTTTTCGGCGCTGGTGGCCAGCGTGCGGCACGGGGCTCACTCCATCGCCGAGGTTGCCCGGGTGAACCTGGGCACGCGGGCGTGGCTGGCGCTCACGTCGTTCATTTGGCTGGCGCTGCTGTATGTGATCATCGCCTTCACGCAGATCACGGCCGACACGTTCGTGGGCCGGGCCGAGGAGATGGAGGGCCTGAGTACCCCGTTCAACAAGGGTGGCGCGGTGGCGATGGCCAGCGCGCTGTATCTGGGCCTCTCGCTGGTGCTCGGCGTGGTGCAGCGGTTCCTACGGCCGCCGATGTGGCTCGTGACGCTGGTGTTCGTCCCCGCCACCCTCGGCTGCGTGTGGCTGGGCATGAAGCTTGACCACGTGCTGGTGCTCGGGGCGCGCGAGTGGTTCATTCTCATTCTGGCGTACTGCTTCGTCGCATCGATGCTGCCGATGTGGCTGCTCCAGCAGCCGCGCGGGTTCCTCGGGGGGTTCGTGCTGTACCTGGCGATCGCCGTCGGCGTCGTCGGCGTGCTGTTCGGCGGCTTCACCGTGCAGCAGCCGATGCTCACCGACCGCGCGTGGGAGACGCTCAACCCGCTCTCGGCCCTCGCGCTGATCGACCCGGACCACGCCCCGGCGATCACCTCGTTCATCTTCCCGTTCCTGTTCGTGACCATCGCCTGCGGGGCCTGCTCGGGGTTCCACGGGCTGATCTGCGGCGGCACCACCTCGCGCCAGATCGCCAAGGAGTCGCACTGCAAGCCGGTGGCCTTCGGCGCCATGCTGCTCGAGGGCTTTGTGGCCGTGATCGCCCTGGCCACGGTGATGATGCTGGCCGGGCCCCAACTGCTGGGAACCGACGGCCGGGCCCTGCCGCCGGCCAGGATCTACGGCGACGGCCTGGCACGGTTCCTCACCGTGATCCTGGGCCCCGACGCGTTCCTGTTTGCCGCGACGTTCGGGGCCATGGCGTTCAGCACGTTCGTGTTCGACACGCTCGACGTGTCCACCCGCCTGGGGCGGTACCTGCTGCAGGAGCTGTTCCGGGCCCGGTCGACGGCCGCGGGCGTGACGGCCGCGGCGGCCACCGCGGGCCTGCCGCTGCTGATGCTGCTGACCGCCGACCCCCAGGCCTACCGGCTGTTCTGGACGCTCTTCGGCACCTCGAACCAGCTTCTGGCCTCGCTGACGCTGCTGGGCGTGGCGGTTTGGCTGCGTCGCCATGGCAAGCGGTCGTGGTACGTGGCGGCGCCGATGGCCTTTGTGATGACCATCACGGTGTGGGCGCTGGCGGTGCAGATCTTCGTCGGCGTGCGCGATGCATGCTTCGGCCGCTTGCTCACGGCGGGTGGCGGCCTGAACCCGACGGTGATGAACGCGGCCGTCGGCGTGGCCCTGCTGGGGCTGGCGGCGCTGTTCGTGTTCGAGGCGGCCCGGTCGGGCCGCCGGCCGCTCACGCCGCCCGCTTCTTGAACAACGGGTAGACGATCGAGCCGAGCCACAGGGCGCCCACGATCGACACGATGGCCCCGAGGCCGCGCGGCGTGAGGGTGCTCAGCAGCCACACGAAAATGGACTTCAGAAACGCACGGCGACCCGACGGCTCGGCGGCGGTCGCGAAGGAATCCGGCGAAACAATCATGAAGATGCCGAAGGCCAGCACCCCTGCGGCCAGCAGCACACCGATGACCGGCGAGGGCTTGCGGACGGGCTGATCGCTCATGTGACAATCCTTGCGTGCGGGTGGAGAACAGAATAGATCCCAGGGTTTAAACGCCCTGGGGATTCAACGGTCAACTTCTCAGGTGCCATGCCGCCCGCTGGCCGGTGGGTTTGGGCCGGCACACCCCACCCGGCCGACGCACGTTCTCGCCCCTCGGTGGGTCCGGGGTCGGTCCGGTTATTCCGCAGCGGCGGCACAACCGGACGGGGCCGGGGGCCCCGCCCGCGGCCGTGCTGGCCGGTCGCGCTCTTCGGAGGCAGTCTCTCTTCAAGCACAGGCGCACCCGGGCCGGGCCGACGCCGGACGGGGGCCCAGAGAAGAGAGGCACAGATGTTCTCCAACACCCGAGCGGTTTTCGGCCTCGCCATAGTGGCGCTGGCGTGCGGAGGCACGGCCTCGGCCGACGTCGTCCGCGGCTCGACCATCGGGCCTTCGGTGGCCGGCTGGCAGCCCTTCCCGGCCACGCTCAACGCCTACTCCAACGCCGACCGGCCCTACTGGGACCAGGCATCGATGGACTCCAGCAACCGCAACATCGGCAACTGGGTGAGCAACACCTACACCCCCTCGCTGCCCGCCAACGGCTCGGTGCCGGGCCCCGGCACCCGCCCGGCGTGGTGGGGGTATTCGACGCGGGCCAACCTCACGCTGCCGACCGCCTCCAATGAAGACTCCCGCATCTCCTTCCAGGCCACGCCCGGCCGGACGGTGATCCGCGCCAGCCTGCGCACCGAAGTGGCCGTCAACCAGGGGTTCAACGAGATCGGCTGGTACAACCGCAACGCCCCGGTGGGCTCTGAAGCGTTCAATGTCATCTTCCGCGGCCCGGACCTGCCCGTGATGACCGTCGACTTCACCCCGTCCTCCGACTGGGGCCTGTACATCCGCAGCTTCAACGGTTTCAGCGAGGCCTCGGGGAACGGGCTGTACTTCTTTTCTGAGTCCCACCGCAACCGGGCCGTGGGCTTCGGCAGCAACGCGCCGGCCATCAACACGAACCACCAGCACTTCGCGATCTTCGCGACCGACCTCACCGCCGGGCGCGAGAGCTACATCGTCGGCGCGGAAGATCTGCCTCTGGCCAACTCGGGCATCGAGAAGGGTGGCGACTACAACGACGTGATCTTCACGCTGCAGACCGTTCCGAGCCCCGGCGCCGCCGTGCTCTTCGGACTGGCGGGCGTCGCGGCGATCCGCCGCCGGCGCTAACCCACGACACCGTTCCGGATTTCGGCACTATGCCAGGAGCCCCCGGGCCTGTTAGGCCGGGGGCTTCGTTTTGCGCTGCGCACGGAGCACGCGCGGGCCGGGCGGCTCAGAGGTCCAGGAGCAGCCGCTGCGGGTCCTCGATGCACTCCTTGATGTGCCGGAGGAACCGCACCGCCCCCTCGCCGTCGACGATGCGGTGGTCGTAGGAGAGGGCCACGTACATCATCGGGCGCACCACCACCGCGCCGCTGCCGGGCTTGGCCGGGTCCTCGACGGGTCGGCGGACGATGTTGTGCATGCCCAGAATGGCCGACTGCGGGGGGTTGAGGATGGGCGTCGAGAGCAGGCTGCCGTAGACGCCGCCGTTGGAGATCGTGAACGTGCCGCCCTGCATGTCTTCGAGGGTGAGCTTGGCGTCGCGGGCCTTGACGGCCAGCTCGTTGATGCCGCTCTCCACGCTCGCGAACGACAGCGACTGGGCGTTCCGCAGCACCGGCACCACCAGACCCCGATCGGTGCCGACGGCCACGGCGATATCGCAGTAGTCGTGGTACTCGACCTCGGGCCCCTTCTCGCCCTCGACTATCGCCGCGTTGACCGACGGGAACTTGCGCAGGGCCGACACGGCGGCCTTCACGAAGAACGACATGAAGCCCAGCTTCACGCCGTGCGACTTCTCGAAGGTGTCCTTGTACCGGCCGCGGAGCTCCATGACGGCGGTCATGTCGCACTCGTTGAACGTGGTGAGCATCGCGGCGGTGTGCTGGGCCTCGACGAGGCGCACCGCGATGCGCTGCCGCAGGGGGGTCATGCGCTCGCGCCGCACGCCACGGGACGGACCCGCCGCGGATGCCGCGTGCGCCGCCGCGCCGTTCGGCGAAGCGCCGCCGGCCCTGGACGACTGCACGTAGGCCAGCACGTCCTGCTCGCGGACGCGGCCGGCGGGACCGGTGCCGACCACGCGCGAGAGATCGACGCCGTGCTCGGCCGCCAGACGCTCGGCCAGCGGCGTGGCCCTGGGATCGCCGCCCCCACCCACACCCCCCCCCCCACCCCCCGCGCCGCCCCGCCGCGCGCGCCCCCCGGTGTGCCGCTGCCCCCCCCCCCCACGG
>JACVCL010000005.1 GCA_016742075.1 Phycisphaerales bacterium | reverse complement strand
CCCCCACCCCGTCCCCCAGACCGCCCCGCACCGGGCAACACCGGCACGGCCCCCGATCCCTCACTATTCGAGGCCCCGCGACCCCCTGTTCCGCCGCGCCGCCATCCGCTGGCCTTTTCGCCCAGCACGCCCACCCAAACACAAGGCGACCAAAACGCCGCCCACATCCTCCACGCGCAGGCCCGGGGGTTCTCCGATAATCCCCTCGGCCCCTGCCCCGACCCCCGATGGCCGCGCCGTGATGCGCGCCGGGCCGGGCGTGCCCGGGCCGGTTGTCCGGAGGGAGAAAGGCGTCGACCGCATGTCTCTGCTCCAGCAGCTCTGGCTCCCCACTCTGCTCTCCGCCGCGGCCGTGTGGTTCACCGCGTTCCTTTCGTGGGCGATGCTCGCTCTGCACCGCAAGGACTTCACGCGCCTCCCCCATGAGGACGCCGTCCGCGCCGCCCTGAAGCAGCACGGCGTCGGACCCGGCAACTACTCCTTCCCGTACATCGCCTCGCACCAGGAGGCCCGCGGCCCCGAGGCCGAGACCCGCTGGGCCGCGGGGCCGGTCGGCACCCTCACCGTCTTCGGCCGCATCAACATGCCCCGCAACATGCTGCTGACCTTCGGTGTCTACCTCGTCGTCAGCGCCCTTATCGCCTATCTCGGGAGCGTCACCCTGCCGCGCGGCAGCACCTTCGGCCACGTCTTCCAGGTGCTCGGCACCGCCGGCATCCTCTCCTACTGCTTCGCCTTCCTGCCCAACGGCATCTGGTTCGCCCACTCCCCCCGGGCCCTGGCGATGACCGTGCTCGACGGCCTGATCGCCGGCCTCGCGACCGGCGCGATCTTCGCGGGGATGTGGCCCGCGGCCTGACACGCCCCGCGAACCCATCCCCCGCCCCCCCACCCCGACGCCCGCGCAACCACCTGCGATCGACGCGCATGTCGTCGCCTGAGCGCTCAATCCACGCATATACCCCCACTTTCGCGACTTTTTGACCCGGATTCACTCCGAATCCATTGACCCGTTCAAAACCCGAACTATCTTCCCGGGTATGGACACCCTCCACCTGACCCTCGCCGACGACCTCGCCCGGGCCCAGCTCGCGGCCATCCGCGTGCTGACCAAACTTCTCGACACCCTCACCGACCCGGCAGAACTCCGCCGCGTCGCCACCATCATCCTGGGCATCAAGCTTCCCAAACCCCCTCCCGCCACGCCCGGCCCGGGCTCGGATGGAGGAAGCCCGGCACCGCGCCGGACGACGTTGGGCGAGGGCGCGGCGGGGCACTCCGGTACACCGGCGCAAGGGCCCGACACCCACATCGAGGCCGCATCGCAGGTTCAGCGGGCTCTCAGTACGACTCCGACTCGTACCCCGACGGCGGCTCGCGGAAGTACGTGGCGCTTCCCCACGCCGCGAGGGCGAGAGTCACCGCCGTCGCAAGCGTCACTCGAAGGAGTCCCTTCAGGCGAGGCCGCTCGGCCGTCACAGGCCCGATCTCGGCCAGCAGCACCAGCGTCGGCCCGAGCAGCAGCGTGAGCAGGCACCACAGCGGCAGAGCGCTCCACATCCACCCAAAGGCCCAGATCACCGGCAGCGCCATGCCCACGAACGCCGCGACGGCCCGCGCCCCGGCCGGGGCCGCACTGCCCGCGCCCTCCGCCCCTCGGAAGCGACCGGCCGCCCACGCCGCCGCGGCCAGCACCGTCGCCGCCAGCGCGATCGCCCCGCACACCAGGCCGTAGTCGATCGACTTGCCGACGAACATCGTCACCGGCGCCGAGAGCCCGGCCGCGCCGGCCGCGCCCAGCACGCCGCTGGGGCGCGCCGGCACCGCTCCGGCGCGCTCCGCGGGGTCGCGCCGCCCCGTGCCACCCGCCGCCACCAGCAGCGATGTCCACAGCACCGCCCCGCACACGCCCAGCACCGCCGACCAGCCGAGCCACGCGCCGCGCGTCCACGTCTCGAGCTCCACCATCCGCCGGCCGATGAGCGCCGCCGCCGCCGCGCCGATCACCACCCTCGCGATGAACTTCCCGGCCGACACGCGCGCGCCGCCTCGCCACGCCCCGTCGGCCCAGGCCAGCACGCCCGCCGCCACAATCAGCACGAACACCCAGTCCTCGACCCAGCCGAACTGCCCATCGGGCAGGCGCATCAGCCCCGCGTGCGCCGCGATGCCCGCCCCGGCCACGCCCAGCGCCGCCGGCAGCCCGCCGAGCCACGCCCCCGCCCGCACCCGGGCCGCCGCCACCACCCACAGCACGCCGAGCACCGCGGCGATCGCCAGCGGCGCCACGATGCTCCACACCAGTTGGGCCGTCGTCAGCACGCTCAGGCTCCGGAGGACGCGGGCGCGGGGCCCGCTGAAAACAGCGCCGGGCGGCGGCCGCCGCGTCATGGGGTCGGCCGCCGCCCGGGCGGGAGATGCGGACTCAGTGCCGGGCGGGGCCGCTTACTTGCGGGCGCCCTCGAGGGCCACCATCAGCTGCACGTCGTCGCTGAGCATGCTGCCCTCGAGATACTTGCTCATGCCGAAGTCCGAGCGCTTGATCTCGAACTTGGCCTCGACGCCGGACTTGAAGCCCTGCGGCGTGGAGCCCTCGCCGACCTTGACCACCTCGGCGGTGATGGGCTTGGTGACGCCGAGCAGCGTGAGCTCGCCCTTGACGGTCATCTTCTGCTCGCCGGCCTTCTCAAAGCCGGTGGCGCGGAAGGTCATGTTGGGGAACTGCTTGCTGTTGAAGAAGTCGGGGCTGCGGAGGTGCTCGTCGCGCTTGCTGTTGCCCGAGAGCACCGACTCGGTCTTCACCGACACCTCGAGCACGCTGGCCGAGGGGTTGGCGAAGTCGAGATGGAACTTGCCGGTGGGGCCGGCGAACAGGCCGTAGAACTTGGCCACCCCCAGGTGCCCGATGCGGAAGCTGACCATCGAGTGCACCGAGTCGATGTCGAACGGTTTGGCCGACGCCGCGGGCTCGGCCGCCGCGGGCTTCGAAGCGCCGGGCTCTCCCACCGCCACGCCCCCCGCCAGCAACACCGCCGCCCCCACCACGCCCGCCGTCAGCACCGACCCGATGAGCTTCTTCATCGCGCACACTCCCGCTTGGGTTCCGCACGCACCCGCCCCCCGCGCCGGGGCCCGCGCGGGCCCGACGGGGCGCTGGAGGAAACAGGCGACGGCACGAATATACCTGTTGAAACAACCATTGTCAACCGGCGCAGCGCCGGCCGTGCTCACGCAGCGCCCGGGGGAAGCACCGGGCGCCGCGCCCTCAGCCGCCGGCGATGGCCCGGATCAGCCCCAGCACGCTCGCGACCCCGAACGCCCCGTTCGCCGCCGCGGGCTGCCACGCCCGCTTGGCCACGCTCATCGCGGTCAGTGCCACCTGCCCGGCCAACTGGCACAGGAAGAACGACACCCCCGGCTTCAGCCAGCCGGCGGTGAAGGCGAAGTAGGTGCTCAGCATCACCGCCGTGGCGGCCCAGGTCAGGATCTCGGCCCACGGCGGCCCCCCGCCGCGCGGCCTGCTCGTCGTCTCGGTCATGGCCCCACGGTACACCGGGGCGGGCCGGCGGCGCTCAGCGGGACGGGGCGCCGAACGGCGGCCGCAGCAGGAACTCCACCGCCCCCGGCAGACGCCGCGCCCACGCCGCCTCGTTGTGCTCGGCCCCCTGCTCGATGACGAACTTCAGCCGGTCGTCGCCCAGGCCCTTGCTCCTGAGCACGTCGGCCAGGCGCCGCACGGCCTGCGTGTAGGCCTCGTCGCCGCCCACCCGGCTGGTCTCGCGCGTGCCCACCGCGATGAACACCCGCCCCGGCAGCGGGCCGGAGAACTCGGCCAGTTTGTCGGTGATCTTCTGCCCCTCCAGCAGCACCGCCGGGCTCTCGACCAGCGCCACGCCGAACACGCCCGGGTTGTTCATCATCGCGAACACCGTGACGTTGCCGCCGAAGCTCGAGCCGCCGAAGCCGGTGTGCTCGGGCCCGGTGAGCGTGCGGTAGCGGGCGTTCACCCAGGGCATGAGTTCGTCGGTGACGAACTTCATGTAGCGGTCGGCGGCGTTGGTCTTGCCCTGGAAGGTGGTGTAGGGCGGGTTGTAGTCGACGGCGCGGGTGTCGCCGCCGTTGTCGATGCCCACCACGATCGTGCCCGGGGCCTTCCCCTCGCCGATGAGACGCGTGAGCGTCTCGTCGACCTGCCACTCGACGCCGATGAAGCTCGTCGCCCGGTCGAAGAGATTCTGGCCGTCGTTGAGGTACAGCACCGGGTAGCGGCGCGATGCCTGCTCGCCGGCCCTGTAGCCCGGCGGCAGCCACACCCGCACCGTGCGCTCGGCGCCCAGCACGGCGCTCGCGATCCGCGAGATCTCGAGTTCACCGACGACGCTGGGGGTGCGGTCGGGCTGCTGCGGGTTGCTCGTCATCTCTGGCCACCTCGTGCCGCGCTGATCGGCGAAGCCCTCGACGCTGAGCTCAAGCACCGGCGGGCCCGAGCCCGCGGGGTGCGCGCTCCAGTCGACGGCGGGGAGCGTGCGGTTGGGCAGGTCGCGCCCGCGGGCGTCGACCTCGACGGTCTCCCACCCGCCGCGGGTGAACTTGAACTCCATCCCCGCCTCGGCCGCCGCGCGGGGGATCTCGAACATCCAGCCGCCGGGGGCGTCGCCCGCCGGGCTGACGTGGGCCATCGACCACTGCCCGCGCGGGTTCCACTGCGTGGCGCTCGACGCCAGGAACAGCGTGCCCAGCGGCTCGGTCTCGAAAAGGCCCGAGCGGTCGAGCACGATCAGCCGCAGATACTCGGCTCCGCGCCGGACCGGCTGCGCGCCGGCGGCCACACACACGAGGGCGAGCGCCAGGAGCGAGGCGGCGAAGGCGCGCAGGGGCATCGAAGATCCTCCGGAGCGGGACGCGGGGTCGGGTGCTGTTACTTGGCCTTGGCGTAGAGCTCGCCGACCTTGCCCCAGTTCACCACGTTCCACCACGCCGAGACGTAGTCGGGCCGGCGGTTCTGGTAGTGGAGGTAGTAGGCGTGCTCCCAGACGTCGAGGCCCAGGATCGGTGCGCCCCCGCAGCCGGCCGCGTCGCCGATGGCGTTCTTCATCAGCGGGTTGTCCTGGTTGGCGGTCGAGCAGATCTCGACCTTGCCGCCGGGCTGCACGCAGAGCCACGCCCAGCCGCTGCCGAAGCGGCCCGCGGCGGCGGCGGCGAACTTCTCCTTGAAGCCGCCCGCGCCGTCGAAGCTGCCGAAGGCCTGCTCGATGGCCGCGAGCAGCGCGCCGCCGGGGCGGCCCCCGCCGCCGGCCGACGGCGGGGCCATGACCTCCCAGAACAGCGAGTGGTTCCAGTGACCGCCGGCGTTGTTGCGGACGACCGTCATCTTGTCGGCGGGCACGTCGCGGAGCGAGCGGCAGACGGTGGCGGCGTCGGCTGCGGCGAGGGCCGTGCCGGCCAGGGCGTTGTTGGCGTTGTTCACGTACGCCTGGTGGTGCTTGCCGTGGTGGATCTCCATCGTCCGCGCGTCGATGTGCGGCTCGAGGGCGTTGAACGCGTACGGAAGGCTCGGCAGAACGAAGGCCATGGGTGGTCTCCTGTTGCCCCCGGGCGGGGCCCGGCGGCCCCCGGATTTCGGCCGTGGCGTCCGGCGCGGACGCACGAAGAGGGAGCCGCCGTCGGGCGGGTTCGCCACCCTACCGCGCCCGCCCCGAGGGGGCATCCGGGGCCATGGCCGCGGACGAACTCCCTCGCGGCCGGAGCCCTTGGTTTCGGCCCCCTGAATCCGGCCTCGGGCGTTCCGCGGCCGCGCGTTTCCCGGGATGGCCCCCCGGGGCTTTCCCCAGAACAGGAAATTTCCGTGGATAACTCGGCTGGGCGTTGCTTCTGCCGAATATCGTGGCACATTCCCGGGAGATTCGCCGAATTCCGGCCTTCCCGAATCCGTTTGTAGGCAGTTTTCCTACGGCTTGCTTGCGTCTTCCGATATCCAGTTTAGAATCATTCTCGGAAAGACCTGAACCGGCCCGCGGGTTACCCGTACAAAGGGGTAGTCCACGGGCGAAAGCCCAAGAAGACGGCGCTTTCCGGGGTTGTTTGTGGCGACGTTCGCCGGCCCCGCGCGTCTGAGGGTAGAGAGATGAGTGCTTCGGGGTCCGATCGCTTCCGGGGGAGCCGGAGTGGTCGGGCCGGGGTCGCATGAGTGCCGTGAGCGACCGGTTTCGTCACGCTCCCGCCCACCACCCGAACGCTTCCGAGACGAAGCGGAAGGACGAGCCATGAACGACCGGATCACCAGCCCGCGCTTCGCCGCCAACTCGCCGCTCGCCCGTGTGCGCGGGCGGAAGGGTGTGGCGGTGGCGCCGACGGCGGCGGCGGCCAAGGCCGCGCGCCGGACTTTCTCGGCTGAGGAGGAGCGGATCCTCAAGCAGTTGCTCGCCGAGGAGCAGGACTTCATCGACAACAAGGCGTTCTACGTGAAGGACGCCGAGAAGAAGATCTACGAGGACGCGGCGGACGTGAAGAAGCCCGACGCGTCGTGGTACCACCCGGTGATGGACGACATCGGCGGTGGCCGGGCGCGTCTGCCCAAGACCACCGAGCAGGTGATCCTGACGGCGGCGGAGGAGCGGATCCTCTTCCTGCAGTTCAACTACGCGCGGTGCCAGATCTGGCAGATCCAGCAGGACATCAAGAAGTCGGAGACCGGCCGGCCCACGCACGAGCAGTGCGAGGTGCTGCTGCGCTGGTACCGCAAGGCCGACGAGCTGCGCGAGCAGATCGCCGAGACCAACCTGGCGCTGGTGCTGGCGATGGCCAAGCGCACGCGCATGAGCGAGGTCGACTTCGCCGACCTGATCTCGGAGGGGAACATGGCGCTGCTCCGCGCGGTCGATAAGTTCGACTGCGAACGCGGCTTCAAGTTCTCGACCTACGCGTGCCGGGCCATCCTCAAGGCCTTCAGCCGCCAGGGCATGAAGCTCAGCAAGTACCGCCAGCGCTTCCCGACGGACTTTGACCCCAAGCTCGAGAAGTCGAACTTCACCGACACCAAGCGGGCCGAGTTCGTCTCCGATGCCGCGGCCGAGGTCCGGCGCATCGTCACCGAGAACCGCTGCGACCTCTCGGAGATCGAGAAGACGGTCATCGAGCACCGCTTCCGGCTCGAGGGCGCCAACCCCGACGAGAAGCCGATGACCCTCGAGCAGGTCGGCCAGATCATCGGTGTGACCAAGGAGCGGGTGCGGCAGATCCAGAACAAGGCCATGGAGAAGATCCGTCTCCAGCTCGAGGCCAAGTTCCTCGGCACGCTCAAGCCCGAGCAGGCCGAGCTGGCGGCGCAGGCCGCCGGCATCGCCCCCCTGCCCGGCCAGACCGCCGAGGCCAAGCCCCTGCCGCTCGACCTGCTTCTGAACTGACGGCACGGCGGCGGGGCTCCTCCGGCTGCCGCTTGATCTCAAGTCTCCTCCGCCGGCCCGGTCGACAACGACCGGGCCGGTTTCATTTCCCCGGGCGCTGCTCGCGGTCGACGCGCACCCGGCGGGCGGTGATCGTGACGCGCAGGCCGCGCGGGCCGACGAACGTCCGCGGATCGGTGCCGCGGCCGCGGGCGGCCGTGACGACCGAGTCGAGCCAGCGCGCCCCGATGCGTCCGGCGCCGCGGGCGCCCGGGCCCAGCGCTCTCCGCAGCGCAGCGCGCAGGGCCTCGGCGGCGACCACCTCGGGCTGCTCGCGGAACAGCGATCGGGGCCAGCACGGGCCGCCGCCGAAGGCGCGGGCCGCGGCGTCGGCGATGAGCCGGCCGGCCTCGCGCAGCATGCGTGCCGAGCGGGCGGCGCGCTCGGCGGCGCCCGGGCGCATGGCCAGCAGGCCCGCCGCGGGGCCGTGGCGGAGCGCCGCGCGGGCCCGCGCGGGGTCGGCGTTGGTGGCGTCCTCGCGCCAGCGGACGCCGGCGTCGCGGCACAGCCGCTCGGCGTCGGCACGCGAGAGCCCCAGCATGGGCCGGATGAGCGTGACGCCCTCGGCGAGCGCCCGGCGCTCGGCCACGCCGCCCAAAGCCGCGGGCCCGGCGCCGCGGATGAGGCCCAGCAGCACCGTCTCGAGCTGGTCGCCGGCGTGGTGCGCGGTGGCGACAAAGGGCATGCGCCAGCGCCGGGCCAGGCGGGCGAGGGCGGCGTAGCGCCGGCGGCGGTCGCGGGCCTCGGCGTTGGACTCCGAGCCGGGCGGGCGGGCGCGGAGGTCGATCACTTCGAGCGGCACATCGAGCGCGGCGGCGAGTTCGCCGACGAACGCGGCGTCGGCGAGGGTGGCCTCGTCGGGCCGGTGGGCGTGCAGGATGTGGGCCGCGGCGATGCGGCCCTTGCCCCGCCCCGGCCGCCCCCGGTTGGCCGCGGCGAAGGCGAGGAGCAGCGCGCACGAGTCGGCCCCGCCGGAGACAGCGATCAAGGTGTCGCGGGTTGGCGATTCATCGGTCAGCATCCGCCAGGTGTGGACGATGCGGCGGACGACCGGGTGATTCCGGCCAACCCCCCCTCCCCCCCCCAACGCCCCAACCATCCCCGCCACCTCGGCACCTGCTTCGGCACCGCGCGCTCGGACGCCGCCGCCGGCTGACGGCGGGGTGGGCCGAATCGGGCGGGAGGGGGTCGGGGGATTTGTCATCGCGATCGGCAAATGTTACCGATGCAAGCGCAGTGGCCACACGTCCGGAGGACGGGGATTGCTGTTCCGCGCACGGAGGCGCCGCCGAGTTGCCGCTTTTCGCCGATCAACTTCCCTGGCTGATCGCTCAGGCGCCGCCCGAGGGCGGGCGTTTGGGCGGGCTGGTGTCGATCAATACGGCGCTGCTGGGGCTGACCGGCGTGGCGCTCGCCGCGGCGGGGGGGATCTGGGCGACGCCGCGGGTTTGGTCGTTCCTGTTCCGGCGTCGGCTTCGGCGGGTGCTGGACGGGACGGACGGGCCGGTGCGCGGGGCGAGGGCCGAGAAGAGCGGCAAGGTTGGGGTTGGGGTTGGGGTTGGGGTCGCGGGGCGCGGGGTCGGGGGTGAGGAGTCGCGCGCGGCGGCGGGCGCGGCCGAGGAGCTGCGGCATTTCATCGCCGATGCGCGGGCGGTGACGCGGGAGTCGGCCGGGCTGATCGATGACCGGGCGGCGCGGCTGGAGCGGCTGATCGTGCAGGCCGATGAGCGGCTGAAGCTGCTGGCGGGGCTGCTCGAACGGTTGGATGAGTCGGCCGGCGCGGCGGCGGAAGGCGGCGATCGTTCGAGTGAAACGGGTGCGCGCGGCGGCGCGGGTGGTGAGGGGGGTGAGACGGAGAGCGGCTGGCCCCGGCGGGGGGGCGCCCCGCGCTACCGCGACGACGCGTCGGACCCGCTCAGTCGGCGCGTGCTGGAACTGGCCGACGAGGGGCTGACGCCTGTGGAGATCGCGCGGCGTCTGGAGGAGCAGACGGGGAAGGTGGAGCTGATTCTGGCCCTGCGGGGGCGGTGAGGGCGCAGGAAAACGGCCCAGGGGTTGGGCCCCTGGGCCGTGCGTGATGCGTTTGGAGATTGTGGACTTCGGTCAGCCGGTCACGGCAGGGTGATCGAGCAGTTGCCGAAGGCGGTGAGGAGGAGGGAGAGGTCGTTGGCGCCGACCGAGCCGTTGCCGTCGACGTCGGCGGAGCAGACGCAGGAGGTGCCGAAGGCGGTGAGGACGAGCGAGAGGTCGTTGGCGCCGACCGCGCCGTTGTTGTCGACGTCGGCCTGGCACTTGATGCCGATGAGGACCGAAGCCGGGCTGGCGGTGGTGGAGCCGTTGGGGTTGACCGCGCGGACGCGGGCGAGGTACTTGGTGGCGTAGGCCAGGTCGGTGCCCAGGGTGGCCGAGAGACCGGTGATGCCGGTCTGGACCACGACGGGCGTGGTGAAGGATGTGTCGGCGGGGGTGGTGACCTCGATGGTGTAGGTGGCGGCGCCGGCGGAGGCGGTCCACGAGAAGTCGGGCCTCAGGCTGGCGGGGACGGGCAGCTTGGCGATGAGCTGGTTGTTGGTGGGGGTGCTGAGGGTGAAGGCGCCCGGCGGGGTGGCCACGGTCTCGCAGCCGAAGCGGCCGATGCGGGAGGAGGCGACGGCGGGGCCGGAGGAGACGTTGTCGAAGAAGCCGCCGACGTAGAGGGCGGGCACGCCCGGGCTGCCGATGCCATCGACGAAGGAGACCACGGTGTTGACGACCTTGTCGGCGCCGCTGCCGACGGGCGACCAGGAGGTGCCGTTCCAGGCGGCGATGCCGCTGCCGGGGCTGGTGAAGGAGCCGACGGCGATGAGCACCGCGGGCTGGGGCCCGGGGCCGTCGAAGTCGTGCTTGATGGTCTGCCAGACCTCCGGGGAGGTGGCGGTGCCGAGGTTGCCCGAAGTGCCGGTGCCCAGGGGGGCCCAGACGCCGGTGTCGTCGAGGGTCACGATGTTGTTGGCGCCGGCGGTGGCGGCGCCGTTGGTGAAGATGCCGTTGAGCACGAGGCGGTTGCCGTCGCGGAGGATCTGGCCGATGTACTCGCTGGCGGTGACGAAGGCGGCGCCGGGGACGGACGACCAGGCGTTGGCCACCGGGTCGAAGCGGGCAAGGTTGGTGATGCCGGTGAGGGTGCGGGTGGCGCTGAAGCTGCCGCCGACGAAGAGCGACTCGGGCAGCGGGCCGGCGCCGTCGGGATCGAAGGCCTCAAGGCCGGAAACGAAGCCGAAGGCGCTGGTGGGGAAGCTGCCGGCGACTGAGGACCAGGCGGTGCCGTTCCAGCGGGCCAGGCCGTCGGTGTTGAGCACGCCGCCGACGGCGTTAGTGCCGCCGACGGTGCCGTAGAAGCTGCCGCCCATGAACAGGCGGGCGGGGTTGGGGCCGGCGCCGTCCTCATCCCAGACCAGCAGGCGGTAGGCGACGTCGCTGTTGAAGCCCAGGCCGGTGCCCAGGGCCGACCAGGTGGTGCCGTTCCACTTGGCGACGGAGTTGACGGTGGTCGAGCCGATGGTGGAGAAGCCGGTGCCGCAGATCACGAGTTCCTCGGGGAGCGGGCCGGCGCCGTCCGGATCGAAGGGGATCATGTCCCAGACGACGCCCGCGCCGACGCCGGGGCCGAGGGCCTGCCAGCCACCGGGGACGCCGGTCCACTTGGCGACGCGGTTCATGGTGACGTTGGTGCCGGCGTTATTGGCCTGCGTGAAGGTGCCGGCGACGAAGAGGGCAGGCGGGTTGGGGCCGGCGCCGTCGTCGTCCCAGATGACGGAGGCGAGGATCTGGCCGTTGAGGCCGTAGCCGACCGGGGGCGGGGGCGGGGGTGGCGGCACGAAGGCCGACCACGAGGTGCCGTTCCACCGGGCGATGCGGTTGGTGGTGATGGCGGGGCTGCCGGAGGTGGTGAAGAGGCCGCCAACGAGGAGCTCGTTGGCGGTGGGGTTCGGGTAGGCGAAGAAGGTCCAGTCGTTGTTCGAGCTGTTGAGCATCGAGACCGTGGTGCCGTCGTACTTGAGCACGCGGTTGACGGTGACGGCGGGCGAGCCGTAGGAGAGGAAGTCGCCCACGATGTAGAGGGCGGGCGGGTTGGGGCCGGCGCCGTCGTCGTCCCAGAGGGTCATCCAGCGGACCCAATCGGCGAACCCGGCGTCGCCGAAGGCGGCGGGGCGGGCCCACGCGGTGCCGTCCCACGCGACGATGCGGTTGACGGTCGTGGTGGGGGTGGTGATGCCGAAGCCGCTGGTGAACGATCCGCCGACGAAGAGGCGGGCGGGGTTGGGGCCGGCGCCGTCCTCGTCGAAGACCTCCATGGTGCGGACGCTGGTGGAGCCGATGCCGGTGCCGATGCGGGAGTAGGCGGTGCCGTCCCACTTGGCGATGCCGGTGGCGGTGAGCGGGCCGCCGCTGGCGGCGACGGTGCTGAAGGCGCCGCCGAGCCAGAGGCCCTCGCTGGTGGAGCCGGGGACGCCGCTCATGACCTTGACGACCTGCACGGTGCTGCTGACGCCGTTGAGCAGGGCGCCGGTGCCGGTGCCGACGGGGGTGAACGAGGTGCCGTCCCAGCGGGCGATGCGGTTGAGGCTGTTGGCGGCGCCGCCGGTGGAGGCGGTGAAGGCGCCGCCGATGAACAGGCGGGGCGGGTTGGGGCCGGCGCCGTCCTCATCCCAGACGGCCATCTGGTTGACGGTGCTGTTGAGACCGTTGCCGGCGGCGCCGGGGAGCGGCTCCCAGATGGTGCCGTTCCAGCGGGCGATGCGGTTGTAGGTGACGGCGGGGGTGCCGCCGGTGGTGAAGCTGCCGCCGGCGAAGAGGCGGGCGGGCAGGGGGCCGGGGCCGTCTTCGTCGAAGGAGACCAGCGAGTTGACGGTGGTGTTGATCTGGTTGGTGACGGGGCCGACGGCGACGAACTGGGTGCCGTTCCAGCGGGCCACGCCGGCGGCGGTGTTGCCGCTGGCCGTGGTGAAGGAGCCGCCGACGTAGATCGAGGGGCCGTTCACGCCGTCGTCGTGGACGCAGACGGCGAAAACGGAACCGCTGACGCCGGGGGTGCCGGCGAGACTGACGGTCGGAGGCAGGAAGTTCGTGGCCCAGACGGGGGTGCACTGCGCCGACGCGCCCGCGGCGGCGCCGACGCCGAGCGCCAGACCCGCCAGGGCGCTCACGGTTCGAGACTTGCTCATCATTCTGTCCCTTTCTCTTCTTGCGGCCGGGACCCCGGTGGCCCACGGCATACCTCGCCCGGAGTTGCGAACAAAAACCAACCGATGTGGACCCGGAGTCTCCCGAACCCCGGTGCTGCATCGCCCTCGGAAACGGGCGCTGAATTCAAAGAGTAACCCCATCCGGGGCGGGTGCAACCGAAGGGGCCAGATTTTGGTCCCGGAACTTGACCAAGCCGCGCAGGGTAAACCGTCGGGAATACGCCAAAGTGGCTGGCGTGCAACGCTCAAGCAAAGGCCGCGGCAGCGGCCGCCCGAACATTGGGCGGCGGGCTGGCTGAGTCTCCGACGATTGTTCGGCGCAAATTTTTTGCGCACGACCCCGGATATACGGTCATCGGTCCCGATGATCGCCGGGGGCCTGTGGATGGCTATCGGCCGGCCGTTGCGGCGGCGTCGAGGGCGAGGATCTCGAAGGCGATGTGGGCCGCGAGGAAGGCGGTGATGCCGGCGGGGTCGCGGTCGGGGAGGACTTCGACGACATCGGCCCCGACGAGGTGGGGAGCGGAGGCCCCTGGCGGGCCGAGGGCCGGGGCGACGGCCCGGATGAGGGCGAGCGCCTCGGCGGAGGTGAAGCCGCCGGCGCTGGGCGTGCCGGTGCCGGGGGCGAAGGCGGGGTCGATGCAGTCGATGTCGAAGGTGAGGTAAACCGGGGCGCGGGCGGCGCGGAGGCGGTCGAGGAAGGCGGCGATGGTGCGCGAGGGGAGCGATCCGGCGGCGGTCTCGGCGCGCCAGGCGTCGTAGGTGAGGATCGTGAGCCCCTGCCGGCGTGGGTAGTCGAGGTCGGCGGCGGAGTTGAGCGGCCCCTTGACGCCGACGCTGAGGGTGAGGGCGGGGTCGATGAGGCCCTCTTCGATGGCGCGGATGAAGGGCGAGGCGTGGGAATAGGCGCTGTCGAAGACGCGGTCGACGGTGTCGAGGTGCGAGTCGAAGTGGAGCAGGGCCATGGGCCCCTTGAGCGCCCGGCGGGCGCGGGCGGCGCGGAGGTTGGCGAGGGTGTTGGAGTGGTCGCCGCCGAGCATGAGCGGGCGGGCGTGCGGGGCGTCGGGCAGGGCGCAGACCCAGGCGGCGACGGCCTCGGCGTTGCGTGCGAGGTCGTAGGGCTGGACGGGTGCGTCGCCGGCGTCGGCGATGGAGAGCACGTCGGTGACGGTGACGGCGTGGGCGAGGTGGTGGGGCTTGAGGTACTGGGATTCGGCGCGGATGGCGCGTGGGCCGAATCGGGCGCCGGGGCGATAGGTCACGCCGCTGTCGAAGGGTGCGCCGAAGACGATCCAGTCGAGCGGCCGGTGTTCGGGGGCGACGTCGTCGAGGCGGGGGTAGCGGCCGAAGGTGGTGAGGCCGGAGAAGCGGGGCTGCTGGCGGGGGTTCGGGAGCACCGTGCGGGGCATGGGGTCAGGGTAATGCGGGCGGGAGCCATCCGCCAAAAACAACGCGGGCCCGGCGACCGGGCCCGCGCGAGAAGCGATGTGTGGCGTGGAAGGGGATCAGCCCTTGCAGGTGCCGCAGCACTTGCCGCCGTCGGCGCGCTGGCCGGTGCCCTTGCAGCAGCCGTCGTCCTTCATGAGGCCGGCCTCCTTGGTGGAGCAGCCGGACTTGGCCTCCTTGCCCTCGCAGCCCTGCTTGGCGGACTTGTCGCCGCAGCCGCTCTTGGCCTCTTTGGCCTCGCAGCCGCCGGCCTTGGCCTCCTTGGCCTCGCAGCCGGACTTGGCCTCGCAGGCGGCCGACTTCTCGGCGCAGGCGGAGCCGGCCTCGGCGGTGGCTTTGTTGGACTTGCAGCCGGCGATGGCGAGCAGACCGGCGACGGCGAAGGCGGTGAGCAGAGTCTTCATGAGGCGATGTCCTTTCGGAGTGGTGGGGTTTCGGTGTTGAAACTCAGTCGCAAGTATACCGGCGCCGGGTGCGCCGGAAGCATGAATCCCCGGCGGGGAGGGGTTCCCCGCCGGGGTGATCGTGGACTCAGCCGGGCTTACTCGCCGCAGCAACCGGAGGCGCAGGTGCACTGGTCGCAGCACGCGCCGCCGCCGCAGCAGCCGTCGTCGCAGCAGCCGCAGGAGCAGGAGCAGGCGTTGCAGGTGCAGTTGGCGCAGCCGCAGTCGGGCCCGCAGCAGCAGGCGTCGGCCGAGGCCTTGGGGGCCGGGGCGACGGCGATGGCGAGGGACGCCAGGAAGGATGCGAGAGTCAGCATGGGACATCTCCAATCGTGATGGAGGGTTGTTCGGGCGTTCGGGCCCCGCACGGGCCGCATGGCGGAGGCGCGGGGCTCTTCGATTCGTGAGTGATGGGATGGGGTCAGTCGCGGAGATCCGCCGACCGTGGCGTGCCCGTTCGGTGGGCGCGCAGCGGGGGCGCGGCGTGGCTCACGTGGTCCAGACGCTGAGGCGCGCGAGGCGCTCGGCCGTGCCGGCATCGGCGGCATGGCCGATGCGCTCGGACCTGGTGTGGCCCATGGGCCGAGGGCTTGGGCTCTCGGGCAGGGTGTAGAGGAGCACGGGTTGTGGGAGCGTGGCCGCGAGCGCGAGGCCGACGCGCTCGGGGGCGGTGGGCGTGGGTGCGGGCGGCTCGTTGCAGCCGGGGCAGAGCTCGCAGGCGCTGGTGTCGCAGCGCGAGCAGGACACGGCGGGATCGGCGATGGATCCGCACGCGTGCTCGGACCCCGGGGCGGGCTGGTCGTCGGCCGGGCAGCAGGAATCTTCTTGGGACGGGGCGGCGGCGGCCTGGCAGCAGGCGCAGTCGCGCTTCCACCCCTCGCCGCAGTTCAGAACCGGAGAGGCGAGGTTGAGCAGGAAGCCGAGCGTGAGCAGGGCGAAGAGCCGCATGGACAGAGAAGTATTCGGCCAGAATGGGCCGCGGGCAAGGGTCGACCCACACAATCCGGCGGATGACCGGGGCAGGGTGGTGGCCGCGTAGGGCGGTATGGAGGGGCTATAGGTCCACCTGTTTTGGGTGGTGTTGAATTGAGGGGGAATGGGGCATGAAGGGGGCACCTGCCGCGACGACCCGGGCTGAATGGTCCGACGGCGGTCGGTGCTCGGCGGCGGTGTTGAGGGCCGCGTGCCGGGGGTGGGTGCCGATTCGAAAAAAAATAACGGCCGCCGTCCTGTGCGAGACGGCGGCCGCCTGTTTCACGCGGACTGGAGTGGGAAGTCGAGTCCGGTGGTAGGAGCGAGAGGAGTTGGCCGTGCTCAGGCGGAGCGGCGGCGGCGGAGGCCCAGAAGACCGGCGGCGGCGGCGAGGGCCAGGGCACCGGGCGTCGGGACGGCGGTGAAGTTGGTGCCGTCGAGGTAGCCCTCCTGGCTGAAGTTCCACTGGGTGAGGAAGCCGTTGGCGTCGTAGGCGGTGGAGAGGCCGGTGAAGCTGTGGAACCAGATGCCGATCTTGTTGAAGAACTGGACGCCCTCCCAGGGGTTGTTCACGGAGGCGTACTGGGAGGCGAAGGAGTTGATGACCGAGCCCTGAATGTCGAAGGAGAACGTGCGGACGCCGGCGACGGTGCTGACGCTGAGGCTGTTGATCCAGCTCGGGGCGTTGAAGCCGCGGATGCGGTCGGGGGTCTGGTTGCCGGAGAGGGCGGCGTTGCCGTCCTGCCAGCTGGTGGTGGCGTTGGCGCCGTTGTAGCCGTAGGCGGAGATGCGGGGGGTAGCGCCGGAGGCGTCGACGTAGAAGATGGCGAGCTGGCCGGCGATGCCCTTGGGGTTGGGTCCGTCGTTGACGACGACGAAGATGCCGTTGGGGAGGGTGGCGCCGCTGAAGGAGCTGCTCCAGGTGAAGCGCTGCGAGGCGGTGTTGTAGGTGGCGGTGATGTTCTCGAAGGTGCCGGCGGCGTTGCTGACGCCGTAGTTGCCGCCGGGCTGGTTCTTGGCGAAGTTGAAGGTCCAGGTGGTTCCGGCGGCGTGAGCCGACCCGGCGGACAGTGCGAGCGCAACGAGACCGATAGCGCAACGAATCGACATGATGACGACTCCTCTCCGCGAAGGGGGTGAGGTAACCCCGGGCCCTGTCGGGCCGGCGCGTCGCGGGCTGCCACAGTGAGTTGCCGCCCCGTCGCTGTGCATGGACGGGCGCGGCCGATGCTCCTTTGAGACCCCCGGAGTGTGGCACGGAATTGTTCGCGGTCCAGAGAATTTCGCGGCCGCGGGGCGCATTTTTGCGCTCTCTGAACACAGCGTCATCGCCCGCGATGACGCGCTGCGCTCCGCGGCTTGTGCGGCTTCTCCAATTTCACGCGCGCGTCATCGAGACTGATGATTCTTCCATCTGCGACCACTCGGCACTTCATGAGTGTGGCGGCCATCGCCGGCGCGGGCTCGATTGGAGCGCGAGGAACGTTCGGCGGTGTTGCCGACGCGGAGCGGCCCGCGTCGGGGCAGGGCCCCGGGGTTTTACCAGGCGTCGTCCCAGGTCATGCCGGGGAGCATCTGCGCGGCGGGGCCTTCTTCGACGAGGGAGGCGACGGGGACGGCGCAGTAGTCGATGCTGAAGGCGCCGGCGGGGCGGTGGTTGCCGGAGCGGCCCAGGCCGCCGAAGGGCAGTTTGCTGGAGGCGCCGGCGGTGCCGGTGTTCACGTTGACGCATCCGGCGCGGCTGAGGCGGAGGAAGCGGTCGATGAGGCCGGCGTCGCGGGTGAAGATGGCCGAGGCGAGGCCGAAGTCGGTGGCGTCGGCCTGCTGGAGGGCGTCGTCGAAACTCTCGGTGAGGCTGACGCGCAGGACGGGGCCGAACATCTCGACGTCGCAGCCGGGGTCGCGGGCGGGGTCGATGGTGCGGACGAATCGGGGCACGCGGACGACGGCGGGGGTGAGGTACGCCCCTTGGGTGGGCGAGGGGGTGCGCGGGGCGAGCAGGCTGTGGCCGCCGGACTTCACGATGGCGTCGTGGGTGGCGAGGACGGCGTCGCGGGCGTCGGCGCGGATGAGCGGGCCCATGAAGCTCTGCGGGGTGGCGGCGCGGGGGTCGCCGACGGTCAGGCGCTCGGCGGCCCGGACGAGCAGGGCGAGGAACCGATCGGCGACGTGGCGGTGGACGATGACGCGGCGGGTGCAGGTGCAGCGCTGGCCGGAGGAGACAAAGGCCGAGCGGACGCACTCGAGCACGGCCTGCTTGAGGTCGGCATCAGGCATGACGATGGCGGGGTTGTTGCCGCCCATCTCGAGGGCGAGGATGCGGCCGGGGCGGTCGAGGTTGGCCTGCATGATGCGTCGGCCGACGGGCCACGATCCGGTGAAGAGGATGCCGTCGGGGCCGTCGTGGTTTGAGAGGGCGGCGGCGACGTCGGCCCCGCCGTGCACGAGGTTCACGACGCCGGGGGGGGCGCCGGCCTCGTTGAGGGCGTCGGTGAAGAGCTCGGCGAGGCGCTGGCCGACAGCGGGGGTTTTGTCGCTGGGCTTGAAGACGACGGTGTTGCCGGCGAGCAGGGCGGGGACGATGTGGCCGTTGGGCAGGTGGGCGGGGAAGTTGAAGGGGCCGAGCACGGCCATGACGCCGTGGGGGCGGAAGCGGGCGAGGCCGCGGCGGGTGGGGGTGATGGCGACGTCGAAGCCCTCGACGCGGGAGCGGCCGCTGTGGGGGCCCTCGGCGAGGGTGATGTCGACCTTGTCGGAGAGGAGCTTGGCCTCGGCGGCGGAGTCCCAGAGGGGCTTGCCGGTTTCGTCGCAGATGAGGCCGGCGAGTTCGTCGGCGTGGCGCTGGGCGAGGCGCTGGAAGGCGCGGAGGGCTTCGGCGCGGCGCTCGACGGGCCAGGCCGACCAGACGGGCAGGGCGGCGCGGGCGGCGGCGAGGGCCTGATCGACGTGGGCGGCGGAGGGGGCGCCCGACCAGACGGTGCGGTCGGGGTGGGCGGGGTTGTGGGAGCGCAGGGCGTCGCCGGGGATGGGCAGGCGGCGCGGCCCGATGAGGTTGACCGCTTCGATCATGTCGAGAGGGTAAGCGGGCGGGTCATGCGTTGGCAGGGCGATCGGCCCAGGCGTTCACCGCGCGACGGGCGTCGGCGACGATCGAGCGAGCCTCGGCGGCGGGGCGGCCCGGGAGCGCGAAGCCGCCGCTGTCGCGGGCGAGGAGGCTGGCCAGTGCGTCGCGGACGTCCTGGGCGGGGTCGGCCGGCGTAGGGTCGGCGGTCGGGCTGGGACCGGGCGCGGGCTCGGCGCTGCTTCGGGTGGGCACGATGGTAAAGGCGCGGAAGGTTCCTCGGGTGGTGCCGCTGGGGCCGCCGGGCTGGATCGGGAAGGGGAACAGGTCTATCTGGGCGTCGAAGACGGCGGACTCGAGCGAGATGGTGAAGCCTCGGCCGACGGCGGGGCGGCCGTTGATGGTGGCCTTGACGTCGGTGCCGCGGCCGGTGACGTCGCCGGCGGCCGTGCTGAAGGCGGTGCCGGAGGCGGGGTCGGGGGTGCCGATGGCCTTGCCGGAAGTTCGGTCTTTGTAGACACCGGCGTTGGGCCCGGCTTCGAGGCCGCCGGTGTCGAGGACGCGGACGCCGACGAACTTGTCGGAGCCGTAGCCGCTGCCGAGCAGGCGGACGCCGCCGGCGCCTGTGCGTGAGGCCGAGACGCCGGTCTGGGCGGCGAAGGCGTTGATGGTGCTGGAGATGTCGGCGATCAGGGTGCCCGAGGCGAAGGAGAGGTCGATGACGCCGCGCGGGCCTTCGATGCGGATGACGAAGGCGCTGGGGGGCGCGGCGAGGTCGAGGCGCGGGGCGCCGAAGCTCAGGAGCAGGCCGGCCTGGCGGGCGGGCTCCTGGACGGCCACCTGAACGTCGATGGGCTGGCCGGGGGGCAGGTTCTTGGCGGTGACGCGGTAGCCGGTGACGAGTGGGGAGAGGTTCTCGATGCGGTATCCGGCGTCGGCGCGGGCGGCGGGGGGTCCGGTGACGCCCGACTGCTCGGCGGTGCGCTGGATGTCGGCGAGCAGCGCGTCGATGCGTCCCTGGGCGGCCTGACGGTCGGCGGCGGAGCGCCGGGCGGCGGGCTCGGCGGCTCGGAGCAGGCCGTCGAGCTCGCGGAGCATGGCGTCGACGCGGTCGAGGCCGTCGCGCCGGGCCGCGGCCTGGGCGCGGAGGGCGCCGGCGATCTCGGGCTCGGGCTCGCCCGGGCGGCGCGGGCCGGCGGCGGGGGCGCTCTGGCCCTGGGCGGGTTGGGTGCGCACGTTCGGCGCGGGGGATGACAGGAACTGCGCGAGGTTCGTCAGGTCGGCGCGGATCGGCTGCATCGGGGGCTCTCCGGAAGGTGCCGCCAGAGAGCGATGCAACAGGCGTGCCGGGCGGGTCAGCCGGCCGCGGCGGCCTTCTTGCGGCGGCCCTTGGCGGGGGCCTGGCGCTTGGATCGCTTGTCGCCGTGGATGTCAAACTCGGTGAGGCCCATGGTCTGGCCGGGCTCGGCGCCGAGCATGGCGAGGACCTTCTTGGGGGCCTTGACGCCGGCGGCGGAGACGTGGAAACGGGTGAAGGCGGCGCGGAAGTCGCCGTCTTCATGGTCGGCTGAGAGGAAGCCCTCGGCGTTGGTTTCGCCGGCGCTGCAGGCGCCCAGGAGCGGGAGGCGTCGCGTGTCGCGGACGAGGGGGAGGCTGTCGGTGTCGGCCTCGAGGTGGGGACCGCCGTCGAAGGGGTCCACCCGGGAGGTGGTGTGGAAGCCGAGGTCTTCGAGCATGCGGCGGGCGGGGACGGTGTCGGGGCCGACCTGACCGACGAGGGCGCGGGCCTCGGGGGGCAGGAGGGTGAGGTAGATCTCCTCGCGGGGGAGGAGGCTGGTCATGAACTCGCGGGAATACTGGCAGAACTTGTCGGCCTCGGTGTAGCTGAGGTTGATGAAGCGGCGGCCGAGGTACTCCCAGAGGGTGTTGCGGCCGTCGGGGGTGATGGGGGCCATCATCTCGGCGAGGATGCAGGAGGCGAAGTGGTCGCGGTGGAGGCCCATGTAGTGGAAGCGGATGAGGGAGATCTGCTTGCCGATCTTGGCGGGGTGGCCGCGGCTGTTGGGGGTGAGGATCAGGCCGCCGATCTCGGTTTTGCCCGACTCGTCGAGGAAGAGTTTGGCGGTGATGTGCTTGGCGCCCTGCTTGAGGTCGCGGGAGTAGAACTCGCGCTCGCTGAGCTCGAAGGCGACGTTGGGGGAGCCGGGGAGGCCCATTCGGGCGATGATCATGGAGGTGCCGAGCGGGTTGCCGGTTTCGACGTCCTCGACGACGAACATGAAGATGGGTGAGCGGGCGGCGGCGGACTTGTCGGAGGAGGGGCCGGGCTCGGGCGGGGGCAGGCCGGCGGCGGCGGCCTGGAAGCTGGCCGTGGAACGGGCGATCTTTTCGTTGATGATGTCCTTGTCGGCCGGGAGATTGATGAAGTGGACCATTTTGGCCAGCTTCAGGAGGGTGGGCAGGTCGTCGGGCCGGGCTCGGCGGATGAGGAACATGGGGGGCTCGCGAGAGGGGTGGGTCCACGATACCGGGAGCGGCCGGTAACCGGCCCCTGAGCATCGGCCCGGCGGGGCGTCGGCTGAGGCGGTTGGAGGGTCGGAGGGCGGCCCGATGGCGGCCGGGCATCAATAATCAGGGATGGACCCTGGTCCCCGGCCCGGTTGTGGCCAGCAAACCCGGGGGGCTGGCCGATCGTAGTGTCGGCCTGCCGCCCATGGGGCCGCGCGAGGTGTTTCGCGCCCCGCCCCGTCCCGGGCCACGACCGGCGGGCCGATGCGGCCCGGCCTCGGGCCCCTTTCTGCAAGGAACCCCGCGCATGTGCGGAATCGTCGCGTACATCGGCCACAAGCAGGCCCGGCCGCTGATCCTGGAAGGGCTCAAGCGCCTGGAGTACCGGGGGTACGACTCGGCGGGTATCGCGGTGATCGACGGTTCGCTGAACATCGCGCGGGCCGTGGGGCGGGTGTCGGTGCTGGAGGAGCAGCTGGAGGGACGCAGGGGCTTCTCGGGGACGATCGGGATGGGTCACACGCGGTGGGCGACGCACGGCGGAGTGACGGAGGTGAACGCGCACCCGCACCGGGACGACCGGCACGGGCTGGCGGTGATCCACAACGGGATCATCGAGAACTACGCGGCCTTGAAGACCTACCTGCAGGACAAGGGTCACACGTTCTCGAGCCAGACGGACACCGAGGTCATCTCGATGCTCATCAGCGAGCTGTACGAGGGCGACCTTGAGGCGGCGGTGCAGGCGGCGCTGCGCGAGGTGACGGGGGCGTACGCGATCGCGGTGATCTGCGAAAAGGAGCCGGACACGCTGGTGGTGGCGCGGAAGGGCTCGCCGCTGATCGTGGGGATCGGGGACGGGGAGTACATCGTGGCGTCGGACCCGTCGGCGATCGTGGCGCACGCGGCGCAGGCGTTCACGCTCGACGACTACAACGTGGTGAAGATCACGCGCGACGGGTTCCGGACGTCGAACCTGCACAACGCGCAGGTGACGCTGAACCCGAAGATCGAGCAGCTGGAGATCGACCTGGCGCAGATCGAGCTGGGGCACTACCGGCACTTCATGCAGAAGGAGATCTACGAGCAGCCGCAGGCGCTGCGGAACTGCTGCGGCGGGCGGCTGGACCGCAAGGAGGGGCGGGTGGTGCTGGGGGGCCTGTCGTCGATCTCGAAGGAGCTCAGCAAGCTGCGGCGGGTGGTGCTGACGGCGCAGGGCACGGCGCTGCACGCGGCGATGATCGGCCGCTACCTGATGGAGGACCTGGCGAAGATCCCGGCTCAGACGGAGTACGCCAGCGAGTTCCGCTACCGCAACCCCGTGGTGGAGGAGGGGACGGCGGTGGTGGCGGTGTCGCAGTCGGGCGAGACGGCCGACACGCTGGCGGCGCTGCACGAGGCCCGCGAGCGCGGGGCGATGGCGCTGGGGGTGATCAACGTGGTGGGGTCGTCGATCTCGCGCGAGACCGACGCGGGGGTGTACCTGCGGGTGGGGCCCGAGATCGGCGTGGCGAGCACCAAGGCCTTCACCGGGCAGGTGGCGGTGCTCACGATGATCACGATGTTCCTGGCCCGCAAGCGGTACATGTCGGCCGATCAGTGCTCGGACCTGATCGGCGAGATGGAGGCGCTGCCGGGGAAGATCGAGCGGATCCTGGAGCAGGACGACCGCGTGCGGCGGGTGACCGAGAAGTACGTGGAGCGCGAGAACTGGCTGTTCCTGGGGCGCGGCTACAACTACCCGACGGCGCTGGAGGGGGCGCTGAAGCTCAAGGAGATCTCGTACATCCACGCCGAGGGGATGCCCGCGGCGGAGATGAAGCACGGGCCGATCGCGCTGATCAACGAGGGGATGCCGGCGGTGTTCATCGCCAACCGGGGCCGCCAGTACGAGAAGGTGATGAGCAACATCCAGGAGGTCCGGGCCCGCAAGGGGCACGTGATCGCGGTGGCGACCGAGGGCGACGACCGGATCACCAAGTACGCCGAGGATGTGCTGTGGATCCCCGATGTGCCCGAGCCGCTGAGCCCGATGCTGGCGGTGGTGCCGCTGCAGCTGATGGCGTATCACGCGGCGGTGCTGCGCGGGCACGACGTGGACAAGCCGAGGAACCTGGCCAAGAGCGTGACGGTGGAGTAACTCGTCTCCGGCGCGGATCGGCGCCGATCCTGCCGGGGGATCGATGGCATCGTGGTCTCCCCAGTTCCGCCCCCGTCCCGGCTCGCCGATCCCGGCGACGCCGCGGTTCCTTAGGGCCCGCAACCGCCGGTTCCTGCTTCTGATGGCGCTGCTGATGGCGGGGCTGTTCGCGGTGCTGCAGGGCGGGCCGTGGCTGGCCCGGGCGCTGGGGCTGCCGGTGTGGACGGCGCATCTGGCGTTCGCGCCGTACTCGCTGGGGCTGGTTGTGCTCATCCGCTGGGCGAACGCGGGGCCGAATGACGTGCTGCGGCGGGTGCGGGCCGGGGAGCTGTTCTGCTGGGACTGCGGGTACACGCTGACGGGGCTGGGGGCGGTGGGGGTGTGCCCGGAGTGCGGGACGGCGTACGACGCCGCGGAGCTGCGGGACTGCTACCTGTGGAAGTTCAACGATCCGAAGCGGCCCGGGGCGGTCGGGGGCGGGGGCCAATCCACCCGATATGGGGATGAACCGGGGCCGGGGCCGAGGCCGGGGCAAGACCCTTCCTGAAACCGAACAGATGGGGTTTCTTGGGCTTGGCCGCTTGCGTCGGCCGGCGGCACGGCTACACTCCCGACCCTCGCTCTCGTGGGGAGCGAGCGTTGTTTCGGCCGCCTCCCGACCGCAGGGCCCCCCGGGGCCTGGGCTCGTGTGTCGAGCCGGGTCATCCCGCCGCCCGCGTGTGCCGCTCCGTGACGATCACGGGGCCAGACTGACTGTTGGATCCGATCTCATGCCGACCATCAACCAGCTCATCCGCGCTCCCCGCACCCCGCAGAACAAGCTCAAGAAGACGAAGGACCTCGGCGCGTGCCCGCAGAAGCGCGGCGTGTGCCTGCAGGTGCGCACGGTGACCCCGAAGAAGCCGAACTCGGCTCTGCGGAAGGTGTGCCGCGTGCGTCTTTCGAACGGCAAGGAAGTCACGGCGTACATCGGCGGCGAGGGCCACAACCTGCAGGAGCACTCGATCGTGCTGGTTCGCGGCGGCCGCGTGCGCGACCTGCCGGGCGTGCGGTACCACGTCGTCCGCGGGGCGCTGGACTGCCTGGGCGTCGAGGGCCGCAAGCAGGGCCGCTCGAAGTACGGCGCCAAGAAGGGCAAGAAGTAATCCGCCGGGAGCGTCCCGGCGATCGTCGAATCGGCATCGTGCATCGCGATCAGGCAAGTAACCGGCCGGCCCGCCAAACCGCCCGGTGAACACACAGCCGCCCCCCTCCCCCCCCACCAACACTCCCACTCCCCACCGCTCACCCGGTGGCCCGGGTGGACCGGGGACGGCAGATGAGCCACGAAGGAGAATCCCATGGCCGGCCGCATTACCGCCTCTGACTCGCAGCTCCGCCCGGACCCGAAGTTCGGGAACCGGACCCTCAGCAAGTTCATCAACTGCATCATGCGCGACGGCCAGAAGGGCGCGGCGCTGCGGTGCGTGTACGACGCGCTGGAGGACATCGACGGCCGCCTGGCCAAGCAGCCGCACCCCGCCGGGCTGACGTCGGCGATCCAGGTGTTCGAGAAGGCCATCGAGAACGCCAAGCCGTACGTCGAGGTGCGTTCGAAGCGCGTCGGCGGCGCCAACTACCAGGTTCCGATGTCGGTGAAGCCGCGCCGGGCGCTGTCGCTGGCGTTCCGCTGGATCATCCAGGGCTGCCGGGCCGAGAAGGGCCGCCCGATGTCGGCCCGCCTGGCCGACGAGCTCCTGGCCGCGTCGCGCGGCGAGGGCAAGGCCATGACCACCCGCGACCAGACCCACCGCATGGCCGAGGCCAACAAGGCGTTCTCGCACTTCGGCACGTGGTGAACCGGCCGCCTGCTCGGCGGCCCAACCCCAGACTCAACCACAGGCCCCGCTCACGCAGCGGGGCCTGTTTGTTTGTGGACTTGGCCCCGCCCCGGGGTGGAACCGGGCGCGGGTCGGGGAGACGGGAGCGGGCAGAGGGGAGAGGGCTGAGGGGTGCCCGGTGAGGGGGGGTCAGGGCTTGGCTTCGTCGAGGAAGAGCCTCCAGACGATCGCCGCGGCGACGGCGCCGGCGATGGGGGCGGCCCAGTAGACCCAGTGGACGTCCCAGTGGCCGCCGATGAGAGCCGGCCCGAGGGATCTTGCGGGGTTCATCGACGCGCCGGTGAGCGGGCCGAAACAGAGGATGTTGGCCGAGACGCAGAGGCCGATGGCGAAGCCGCCGACGTAGGGGCCCTTGCCGACACCCCGCTGGTCGACCGCGGAGCCGAGGATGACGAACATGAGGAGGAAGGTGGCGATCACCTCGAGGGCGAAGAGCGGGACGATGGTGGCCTCGGCGGAGAGCGACCCGAGGGTGGCGCCGAGCTTGCCGGCGGCGGCGGCATCGGCGGAGAAGGCTCGGGAGAGCGTCCAGGCCGCCGCGACGGCGCCCGCGCACTGGGCGATGGCCAGGATGATGGCGCTGGGGATGGACTGCTTGCCGATCGCCGCGAGGGCCAGCGATACGGCGGGGTTGAACTGGCCGCCGGAGATGTGCATGGCGGCGGAGACCATCACCGAGAGGATGAGGCCGTGGGCCAGGGCCACCACGATGAGGGCGGTGCCGGAATAGGTGGTGCCCGTGGTGTGCAGGATGGCCGCGCCGCCGACGAACATCAGCGCGAAGGTGCCAATGAACTCGCAGATCGTGCGGGCGAGGATGTTCGGTTGCTCCATGGCGAGACTCCTCTCACCCGGATGTCGGCCGCCGGCGGGCGAAGCCCGTCAAAGAACGCGGCGGGAGCAATGTCCCGGAACTTTCCCCGGTTGGCAAACCCACGCAGGGGGGGTTGGTGGCGTGAGGGGGGAGGTGTGGACGGCCGGGAATGACAACCGCCCGGGCGCTCCGGCCCGGGCGGACGTCTCGAGTCAGACGTTTATGCGCCCTTCCGGCGTGGTCAGGCGACCTGCCGGCTCCCGACGGTGGTGGTCGGGACCACCCCCGGGGAGATGGTGAGGAGGCTGACCCACGAGCCCAGCCTGCTGAGGCGCACGCCGCCGGCGGCGTAGTCGGCCAGCCAGACGGTGCGGTCGATGAGGTACTGGAACTCGTGGTCGCCGGGGAGCAGCTCCAGCCGGGCCGACCACCACCCGTCGCCGTGGGGCCGCATGGCGACCGGTTGGTCGTGCCAGCCGGTGAAGGAGCCAAGGATCTCGACCGTCCGGGCATCGGGGGCGAAGAGGCGGAACTCGGCGTCTTTCTCGGTCAGGGTGACCATGGTGGGCGGTGTCTCCGTCTCTCGGGCTCTCGTCGATCCGGCGGGGCGCGATGAACATCGGCCGGCCGATGCGGGTCCTTCGGCCCTCTCGGGATTTTGATCGCGGCGGGACGCGTCAGAACCCGGTCGCCACGCGCTTGCACACCGGGCACGCTCCCCTTCTTATTGAGCCAACCATGGACCGCCGGCACCATCGGAAACCGACCCTGATCTGGCTCGTCGCGGCGGGTATGGCTTCGGGGGCGCTGGCGGCGGGCGGGTGCGGCGGGGCCGGGCGGGCGGCCGGGCCGGTGGCCGAGGTCCCGGGGCGATCGCGGCCGGTGGAGATGGGCACGGAGGTGGGGGCGGTCATTCCGGCGGTGAGCCAGTTGGCGGTGGTGCCCGGCCGGCGGGTGTTCGTGCCGGTGGTGCCGGCGGCGTCGGAGGGCGCGGGCGCGGAGGGGACGCGTCCGGCGTGGACCTGGCGGCCGCCAAGGGGCCTGGACGCGGCGCTGATCGTGGCCGAGCCCGTGAGGAGCCCCGCGGCGCTGGCGTCGTGGCTGCCGTCGTCTCGGCTGCGGTGGTCGGCGGTGCGGCCGGAGGCGGGGCGAGTGCCGTCGGGCGCGGCGGCGGCGTACTGGGTGGTGGCAGTCAGCCCGCCGCCGGATTTCGGCCGCCGGCCGCTGGAAGTGCCCGTGGGGGCGGGCTCGCTGCGGCTGATTCCGTTGCCGCCGCCGCCGGAGCGACGGCTGGACCCGTCTCCACCCAGACCGGGGGCCTCGGAGAACGCACGGCGGGGTCTGGGGCTGCTGCTGGAGCAGGCGGCGCTGGACCCCTTTGAGCGATGGCGGGCCCGGCTGGCGGGCGAGCGGTACAGCGAGGCGGAGTTGGGGCGGGCGGTGCCGGCGTCGCTGGCCGACCCGGTGCTGGATGGTCTGGCGCGGCAGCTGGAGGACCAGTGGCGTGCCGGGCTGGCCGAGCTGGGCCGTGCGGATGAGGCCGTGGCGCTCGACGTGCTCCGGACGCTGACGGCGGTGGTTCGGCTGCCGGGGGGCAACCTGAGGCCGGTGTGGCCCCCTGACGACGGTGAGACGTCGCTGCTGCTGCGGACGCTGGTGGACCCGGCGGCGACACCCGAGCGGCGCGTGCAGGCGGCGCAGGCGTGGCTGGCGCACGCGCCGGCGGCGGTGGCGTGGCCGATCGACGATGCGGGTGTGGGCGTGGGGGCGGCGGGCGCGGCGCAGCGGCTGCACATCGGCGTGGCGGACCTGCGTGGGCGGGCGACAACGGCCTCGGCGGCCGAGGCGGGGGCGACGGCGGGCAACCCCACGCCGCTGCCGGCGCACGACTCGGTGCTGCTGGCGACCGACATCAACGCCGGGCGGGGCGACGGGCTGGCGAACGTCGTGGCGCGGGCGGGCGACTGGCGGACGCAGATCACGGTGCTGGGGAGCGCGGTGCGGGCCCGGCCCCCGGGGCTGCTCATGTCGCCGATGCTGCCGGTGTGGACGATGCGGAGCTGGCTGGCCGGTGAGCCGGAGGTGCCGGTGCCCGGCGAGGCGGCGGCGGCGCTGCTCCAGCCCGCGGCGGGGGGGCCGGGAGGGCGGTGGGAGTTGTTCGTCGAGTGCCGGAGCGTGGCGGGCGAGGGCGAGCCCCCGGCGGGCCCGCCTGCGCCGGGCGCGGCGGAGGGGCCGGCCGACGCGGTGCGGGTGTACATCGGCCCGTTCGCCGAGTCGCGGGCGATTCTGCGGGTCGATCGCTCGGGGCGTGTGGCCGATGAGTCGCGTCCGGGGTCGCCGGTGGTGGCCAACGCGGTGGTGAGCGACGAGAAGGGCCTGTGGACGGCGGTGGTGCCGATCCCGGTGGAGCTGGTGGATAACCCCGCGACAGCGCCGTCGCTGCTGATGGGGCTTTCGAGGACGGATGCGCGCGGTGTGCGGTACACGTGGCCGCGGCCGCTGATGCCCGGGCAGTTGGAGCCGGGGCGTGTGCGCGTGGACCTTGCGGGGTGGTCGCGCTAGGCGGCGGACTGGGTGTCGGCGGGCTGCTGGGAGGCGGCGATCGGGTCGGGGGTGGGGTCGGGGGGCGTCGGGGCTTCGGAAGGGTCGGCGGCGGCCTCGGCGGCGAGGTCTGCGGCGAGTTCATCGGCGGGCTCGGCGAGGCGGTGGCCGACGTAGACGGCGTGGCCGTGCTCGTCGCGGGCCATGAGGCCGAGTTCTTCGAGGGCGGTGAGGGCGGCGGACTGCTCGGCCTGCTTCTTGGAACCGGCCCAGCAGGGCGGGAAGCGTCGCTGGCCGATCTCGACGGCGACCTGGAAGTCTTTGGCGTGATCGGGGCCCTGCTCGGCGATGAGGACGTAGACGGGCTGGGCGCCCATGCGCGACTGGGCGTGCTGCTGGAGGACGCTCTTGAAGTTCTGCTGGTGGCCGCTGGTGGCGGCCTGGGCGATGTGCTCGGCGAGATGGGGCATGAGGAACGCGCGGACCCTCTCGATGCCGGCGTCGAGGTACATGGCGCCGATGGCGGACTCGAGCACGGCGGCGCTGAGGGAACTGGGCAGGGCGGTGCGGGTCTTCATGCCCTTGCCGAGGGCGAGCAGGCGGTCGAGGCCGAGCTCGCCGGCGATGCGGGCGCACATACGGCGGGAGACGACGGCGCTCTTGATCTTGGTGAGCTCGCCCTCGAGGAGGCTGGTGTAGCGGTCGTAGAGGTAGTCGCAGACGAGCATGCCGAGGACGGCATCGCCCAGGAACTCCAGCCGCTCGTTGGAGACCAGGCGGGTATCGGCGATCGACGCGTGGGTGAGAGCCACGCGGAGAAGGTCCTTATTGGCGAAGGTGTGGCCGAGGATCCGCTCGGCTTCCTCGATCATCGCTTGATCGACGCTCACGCCGCGCACTCCGGGCGCCGGCCCGCCGGGGGGCGGGGGCGCCGAAACCAGACCAGACGGTCGCGCTCCTCGTGCCGGGCCGCCGGGGGGGGGGGATACCCCGCGGGTCCGCGGCACGCCGCGCAACCGATCCGCGTGTCTGGTCGCGTGGGCTCAGCCACCGTGTGGGCCGCCGGCGGGGACACAGGGCCCGCGCCGGCGAACGGTTGCTCGGCCCACGCGGCCGAACCGGCCCGAGGAACATCCTCGGGCACCTTCAACGTATCGAGCGGACGGGCGGTTGCCATGACCTGGTGCGCACTTCGCTGAACATTGTGTTGATCGGACCCTTGGAGATACCGTTCAAATACCGAACATCATGATTGGTGGGCCGGGCGGCGGGCGGAGCCGGGGCCCGGGTTGGCGGGGGGCGCTTGGCTCGGGTCGGACCCGCTGCTATTCTCCCTCCCCCAAAATCCGTCTTGTCCCCAGACCGGAGCCCGCCTCATGCATTACCCGCACAAGACCAGCCGCATCAAGCGCAAGCGCGCCATCGGGTTCCGAGCCCGGATGAAGACCAAGAACGGGCGCAAGACGATCAATCGTCAGCGTCGCGCGGGCCGGACGGTCAACGTCGCCGACAAGCGCCGCTGACGCCGTTGCCCGCCCACCCTGTTGGTTTTCAGTCACCCCTGCGTTCTTCCCGCCGCGGCCCTTCCGGCCGAGCCATCCCCACAACCCGAGACGAGCCGGCCCGATGAAGATCCACGAGTATCAGGCGCGGCAACTGCTGAGCGACGCCGGGGTTCCTGTGCCCGCCGGTGGTGTGATCGAGCGCGCCGAGCAGGCGGCGCACGCCTACCGGCTGGTGAGCGGCGGGCCCGACGGGCCGCTGGCGGTGGTGAAGGCGCAGGTGCACGCGGGCGGGCGCGGCAAGGCGGGGTTCGTGAAGCTGGTGCGGTCGGCCCGTGAGGCCGAGGACGCCGCGAAGTTCATGCTGTCGAACCGGATGGTGTCGCCGCAGACGCCGCCGGAGGGCCTGCCGGTGCACAAGCTGCTGCTGGCGGCGGGGGTGGACATCGCCAAGGAGTTCTACCTGGCGATCACCACGGACCGGACGAGCCGGCGGAACCTGCTGATCGCGTCGGCGCAGGGCGGGGTGGAGATCGAGCACGTTGCGGCGACGAACCCGGATGCGATCATCAAGGAGCCGATTCACCCGCTGATGGGCCTGCAGGCGCACCAGGCGCGGCGGATCGCCTACGAGCTGGGGTTCACCGGCAAGCAGGTGGGGCAGGCGGTGAACGTGATGCAGCGGCTGGCCGGGCTGTTCCTGGCGAGGGACTGCTCGCTGGCGGAGATCAATCCGCTGGTGCTGACGCCGCCGTCGCCCGAGTTCCCCGAGGGGCGGGTGCTGGCGATCGACGCGAAGTTCAACTTTGACGACAACGCGCTGTTCCGCCAGCCCGAGATCGACGCGCTGTTCGACCCGACCGAGGAGAACGCCAACGAACTGAAGGCGATCAGCCACGGGCTGTCGTACGTGCAGCTGGAGGGGAACATCGGCTGCCTGGTGAATGGGGCAGGGCTGGCGATGGCGACGATGGACATCATCAAGCACGCCGGCGGGCAGCCGGCCAACTTCCTGGACGTGGGCGGCGGCGCTTCTGAGGCGGCGGTGACGGAGGGGTTCCGGATCATCCTGTCGGACAGCGCCGTGAAGGGTGTGCTGGTGAACATCTTCGGCGGCATCATGCGGTGCGATGTGATCGCGCAGGCGGTGATCAACGCGGCGAAGGAAGTGGGCTTCCGCGTGCCGCTGGTGGTCCGGCTCGAGGGCAACCGCGTGGCGGAGGGCAAGGCCCTGCTGCAGGCGGCCCGGCCCGAACTGCCGACGATGCAGGCCGCCGACGACCTGGGCGACGCGGCCCGGAAGGTTGTGGCGGCGGTGAAGTCGGCCCGCTGACCCCCCCCCACCACCCCACCACCCCACCACTCCCCCCACCAACTCTCCCTTCCGCTCTCGAAGCCGCCCCCATCTTCTCGCTGGGGTGCTGCCCGAGGGCCTGCGGTGAGGTGCCGGCCCGCCGCGGCGGCCGGGCCCGGCGGCGGTATACCTTGGTGAGCCGGCCGCCCCGCGGGGTGTGGCGGCGGCCGCCCGAGGAGCCTGCGCCGTGCTCAGCCGAATTCTGCCCTTCGCCGCCGCGATGGTGATCGCCGCGCCGGCGTCGCTCGCCGCCGATCTCCGGCCCCGGTTTGTCGGCGGGAGCACGCTGAAGTATCAGGTGATCACCGATCTGGCGCGGACGCAGTCGGCGCCGGAGCTGGGCATCCCCTCGCAGTCGCAGCGGACGTCGGTGGTGATCGACGCGACGCGGCGGATCGTGTCGGTGGATGAGGCGACGGGCGGCGCGGCGGCGGAGGTGGTGTTCACGCGCTACGTGCTGCGCAGCGACAACCCGGCGACGCCACCCTTCGACTCGTCGCGTCCGGTCGATCAGGACGCCAAGGACGACCCGCGGGCGGCGGTGATCCGCGCGATGCTCGACAAGCCGATCGCGCTGACGGTGGACCGCTTCGGGGCCATCACTGACGTGAGGACTCCCGAGGGCTTTGCGCTGGGGCGCACGGGCCCGGATGGGCTGAAGAAGCAGCTGGCGGCGCTATTCCAGATCAGGGCCGAGCCGGGGACCGCCGAGCCGGGCTCGTCGTGGACGGTGAGCGAGACGGCGCCGAGCCCGATGGTGGGCGCGGCGGTGAAGAGCGACATGACGTTCCACCTCGAGTCGGTCGAGGGCGAGAACGCGGTGATCCGCGTGAGCGGGGCGCTGAGCCTGCCGGAGCCCGGCGAGGGGCAGCCCAAGGCGCTCATGAGCATCACCGGGTCGTCGAGCTCGGGCACGGTGCGGTGGAACGTGGGGACGGGCACGCTTGAAGAGTTCGCGGTGACGCAGTCGACGAAGCTGCGCCGCGAGGTGGAGGGCGGGAAGTTCATCGAGCTGACCGACGAGTCGACCAACATCGTGAGGATGGTCAAGTGAAGAGCCTTCGGTGCGTCGGCGCGGCGTTGGTGGTGGTGATCCTCTCGTGGCGGGGAGCGCCGGCCGCGGCGTGCGAGCCGGCCGAGGGGGCGGCGCCGCAGGGTGAGACCCGGGCGACGAAAGACCTTTCTGAGATGCTCGGGCGCGCCTGCGAGAGGTTCGGCCAGCCTGGGATGGGCGCGGTGGTGGTGCGCGGCGGCGGGGTGGAGGCGTCGGGAGTCGCGGGCGTGCGGGTGCGGGGCGAGGCGGCGCGGATCGAGCCGGGCGATGCGTTCCACATCGGCTCGAACACCAAGGCGATGACGGCCTACCTGCTGGCGAGCCTGGCGCGCCAGGGGAAGCTGAAGCTCGACGCGCCGCTGCCCGAGGTGCTGCCCGAAATGGCGGCGGAGATGCACGAGAAGTACCGCTCGGTGACGGTGCGGCAGGTGCTCGGGCACCGCGCGGGCCTGCCGCCGATGACCAGCGGCGCGGCCCCCGATCGGAAGTACAAGGAGGGGCTCGAGGGCTCGCCCCGCGAGCAGCGCCGGGAGATGGCCCGGAGGATTCTGGCCGACGCTCCGGCGTCGGAGCCGGGCGGGGGGATGGTGTACTCCAACGCCGGGTACTCCGTGGCGGCGGCGATCGCCGAGCGTGCGGCCGACGAGCCGTGGGAGTCGCTGATGGAGAGCCGGATCTTCCGGCCGCTGGGGATGACTTCAGCCGGGTTCGGCTGGCCCGCGACGAAGGCGCACGCCGACCGGCCGCGCGGGCACTCGTCGGCGTTCGGGCCGCCGCGGCCGCAGCCCCTGGGCGACCGCTACGAACTGGGGCCGGCGATGGCCCCGGCGGGGGATGTTCACGCGTCGATCGGCGACTACGGCTTGTGGTTGCGGGAGAATCTGGCCGCGCTGCGGGGCGGGCCCACCACGCTCGACGGCGAGGCCCTGCGGATGCTCCATTGCCTGAGCGCCGAGGCCGGGGGGGCCCCAAAGGGCTACGCGCTGGGATGGGGCGTCTCGCCCTCGCCCCGCGGCCCGATGAGTGCGCACGACGGGAGCGCCGGGACGTTCTACCTGACCGCGGGTGTGCTGCCCGAGGCCGATGTCGCCATCGCGGTGGTCAGCAATGCGGGCGGCGGGGACGAGGCGTGCCACGAGGTGGCCAAGCGCCTGCTCGACCGCTTTGCGCCCCGGCCGAAGCCCGCGCCGGCGCCGGAGAAGCCGGAGTAGCGGGCCCCTTCAACGAACAAGCCCGGAGGCGGGTGCCGTCCGGGCTTGCGGATTGCGCGGGGAGAGCCGGGGCCCGATCAGTGGGCGGCGGCCTTCTTCTGGGCGGTGTAGCCGTACTTGCGCTTGAGGGGCTTGGTGACCAGTCCGGTGCGGATGGCCCGCGCCGAGACCGTGGCGCGGACGGGCTTGCCGTCGACGACGATGGTGAGCTTCTGCAGATTCGGCTTGAAGCGGCGGCGGGAGATGCCGGAGGTCTTGAGGCCGAAGCCGCCGGTCTTCACCGCGGCGCCGCTGCGGGCGATGCGGTTGCCGAAGGTCGTCCTCTTGCCGGTGAAGATGCACTGGTTGGGCATGATGAGCCTCGTGGCGAGTCGGGGTCGGTGTGCGGGGTGTGGGGGAAGCGCTGCCCACGCCGGCGGGAGGCCGCGGAATGGGGAGAGGAAGATAGCCCGCATCGGCCGCGGCGACAAGGGACGGGGGCGGGGATATCCGTACACGCCCCAAACGATCTACTGGAATGGGACGGCCGCCGCTACAGTCGGCCCATGACACGCCCCGCCAACCGGCTGGCCGGCCAGACCAGCCCGTATCTGCTGCAGCACGCGCACAACCCGGTGGACTGGTTCCCCTGGGGCCCCGAGGCCTTCGAGGAGGCGCGGCGGAGGGGGGTTCCGATCTTTCTGAGCGTCGGCTACTCGACGTGCTACTGGTGCCACGTGATGGAGCGGGAGTGCTTCGAGAACGAGGCCATCGGCCGGCTGATGAGCGGGCTGTTCGTGTGCGTGAAGGTGGACCGCGAAGAGCGGCCGGATGTCGACGACGTGTACATGGCGGCGGTGCAGGTGATGTCGGGCTCGGGCGGATGGCCGATGAGCCTGTGGCTGACGCCCCCGGGGGCGGCGGGGCCGGGTGACGGCGGTCTGCGGCCGTTCTACGCGGGGACGTACTTCCCGCCGGAGGACCGCTTCGGGCGCCCGGGCCTGTCGCGGGTGATGCGGTCGCTGAGCGACGCGTGGGCGAACCAGCGCGAGCAGGTGCTGGCGCAGGCGGCCGACGTGGCGGGGGCGGTCGGGGAGCAACTGGCGCAGCAGTGGGCGCCGGTGCGGGCCGACGAGCGGCACATCTCGCAGGCGGTGGGCCGGCTGCTGCGGATCCACGACGGCGAGCGCGGCGGGTTCGGCGGGGCCCCCAAGTTCCCCCAGCCGGTGTACCTCGAGTTCCTGCTCGACGCGCGGCCGGTGGTCGACGACCCGGCGGCGCAGGCGAGCATCGACCGCGCCGTGCGGACCACGCTCGACCAGATGGCGATCGGCGGGATGAACGACCAGCTCGGCGGGGGCTTCCACCGCTACAGCGTCGATGCGTCGTGGACCGTGCCTCACTTCGAGAAGATGCTGTACGACAACGCGCAGCTGGCCCGGGTGTACGCGCGTTCGGCGAGGCTGAACGGCGACGATTATCACGCGCAGGTAGCGCGGCGGACGCTCGACTACGTGCTGGGCGAGATGACCGACCCCGCGGGGGGCTTCCACTCAGCGCAGGACGCCGAGGTCGACGCGCGCGAGGGGCTGAACTACCTGTGGACGCGGGAGGACCTGGCGGCCGCCCTGCCGCCGGACGACTCGGCGTTGGCGGCGCGCGTGTTCGGGCTGGACCGGGGGCCGAACTTCCGCGACCCGCACCACCCGCAGGAGCCGGCGCGGAGCGTGCTGCGGCTGAGGGGGCGTCCGGAGGCCGTGGCGGCGGGCGAGGGCCTGACGGGCGAGGACTTCGAGGCCCGGATGGGCCGGGTGCGTGCGGCGCTGCTGGCGGTCCGGGCGCGGCGGAAGCAGCCGGGCCTGGACGACAAGGTGCTGGCGTCGTGGAACGGGCTGATGATCGCGTCGCTGGCCGACGCGGCCGGGCTCCTGAACGAGCCGCGGTATCTCGACGCGGCGGAGAGGGCGGCGAGGTTTGTGCTGTCGGCGATGCGTGGCCCCGGCGGGGAGCTGCTGCGGACGTGGCGGCGGGGCCGGGCGCACACCGAGGGCTTCGCCGAGGACTACGCGGCGGTGGTGCTGGGCCTGGTGGCGGTGCAGCGGGCGGGCGGGGCGATGGGGCGCTCGTCGCCGGAGTTCGCCTCGGCGGCGCTCGACCTGATCGATCGGGCCGTCATGCTCTTTGGCGACCCGGCGGCGCCCGGAGCGCTTTTCGACACCCCCCCCGGCCGGACCGACCTCATCGTGCGGACCCGCGGCACCTACGACGGGGCGATGCCCTCGGCCGGGTCGGTGCTGGCGCACGCCCTCATCGATCTTTTTGAACTGACGGGAGACCGGCGGGTGCTGTCGCGGGCGGTGTCGCTGGTGGGCACGCTCACCCACGCGGTGGACGTTTCGCCTGTCGGCTCGATCAACGCGACGCGGGCCGTGCTGCGGCTGATGCTGCTGGACCGGAGCATCCCCGATGCGTGGGGGCCGGCGGGTGCCGAGGCCCCCCCCGCCGAGGCTCCCGTGCAGGTGTTCACCACGGTCGAGCGGGTCGCGGTAGGGGCGGCGGAGGCCGAGATTCCGCTGAAGTTGCGGATTGCGCCGGGGTACCACATCAACGCGCACGAGCCGGGGGTGCCGGGGCTGGTTGGGGTGGCGGTGGGCGTAGAGGGCGGTGAGGGTGTGGCGCTGTCGGTGGCCTATCCGAGGGGCCGGCGTCTGGACGAGGCGGACGAAGCCAGCCCGCGGGTGCACGCGGGGGATTTGGATTTGACCGTGAAACTTCGACGATCGGGCGACTGGTCGGGGCGGCCGATGCTGGTGGTGCGGTTCCAGCCGTGCACCGACGCGGCGTGCCTGGAGGCGATGGCGGTCGAGCTCGATGTGGCGATCGATCCCGGATGACCATCGCTACCGATGATGCCGCCTTGCAGGTGACTCGGCAAAATCCCGTAATGGAGTCTTGATCCGGGAATTGTCCCTGTACGGCCTTGCGTCGGGCGGTCGCCGGGGTACCTTCCCTTCCGTCACCGGGGGGCTTGCAGCGCCTAGGAAACGCGGCAAGCCGGAGAGGAAGTTCACGTCGGCGGGCTGATCGCCCGCTGGGAGGAGACGCGGTTCATGAAGAAGATGTTCCTCGGCGCGGCGGCTGCCGCGATGGTCTGCGCGGCCGGCTCGGCCCACGCGTTCATCGATTCGTACTCGACGAACTGGGGTCCGGCCGGTGTCGGCCCGTTCAACGTGACGGTGAGCCTGCCGAAGTTCAATGACGCCGGCGGCACCAAGACGCTGCAGGCGGTGAAGATCGGCATCTCGGCGAGCCTCGGGGCCGACGTCACGGCGAACAACCTCTCGACGACGCTCCCGAACGACATCACGATCAGCCTGCTCGGCAGCGCCACGGCCACCTCGGCGCTCGACTCGTTCTCCACCACGGCGAACATTTCGTCTTCGTGGGGGCCGTACCTGGGCGTCGCCCCGCTCGGTCAGGTGGGGCCGAATGCGCTGTCGTCCGGCGCGAGCAACTCGGGCTTCACTTTCCCGGTGGCGCCGTACATCGCGGCGTTCCTCGGCCAGACGTTCAACATCACCGTGACGGGCAACGGCCTGTTCGGCTCGACGGGCACCACCGACACGAACACCTCGGTCCAGAACTTCCTGGCCAGCGGCACGGTGTCGGTCGAGTACACGTGGATCCCCGCCCCGGGCGCGGCCGCGCTGTTCGGCCTTGCGGGCCTCGCCGGGCTCCGCCGCCGCCGGGCCTGAGCCCTTCGGGCACGATTCTCAGCACGCGATCACGCCGAGCCCCGCCCGCGCGGGGCTCGGTTCTTTTTTTGCGTTTCGGGGATGCCCGGGACAAGCGGAGCCCGGATCGGCGGCGGGACGGCGCTGCGCACCCGGCGTCGCCGGACGCGGTCCGCGGACGATTCAGTGGTCCGGGCAGGTCGTGCCGTAGTTCACGAGCACGAGGGTGAGGTCGGCGGCGCCGACGGCGCTGTTGCCGTCGAGATCGGCCCGCGGGTCCCAGCCGGGCTGGCCGGGGGCGGTGCCGTAGGCCACGAGGACGGCCGAGAGGTCGGCGGCGCCGACGCTGCGGTTGCCGTCGGCGTCGCCGGGGCACGGGGGCAAGGGGATGGTGGCCGAGGCCCGGAGGTTGGTGACGACGCGGAGCGAGCCGAGGGCCGGCTGCGTGGGGTCGAGCGGGGAGGTGGTGTCGGAGGCGCTGGTGAGGGTCACCACGCGGCCGGCGATGGTGACGACGCCGGAGAGGGCCTCGGTGCCGGGCGGGTTGTCGGCGAGGTTCGTGGTGCTGTTGCACGGGGTGGGCGGGGTCTGCGCCTGCAGCGCGGTGCACAGCAGGCCGGTGGCGTTGTAGGCGATGGTGCCGGAGGACTTCGACGGCACGGCGGGGAAGGTGAACGCGCCGGTCGGCCCGATCGGCACCGGGCCCTGCACGGTGCCCGGCGAGGCGTTGAGGAAGACCAGATTGTTGGCGTTGACGGTGAGGACGCCGGCGAGGCCCCAACTGAGGTTGAAGGCGAGGTTCTTGGTGAGCGCGACGCGGTTATCGAAGAGCCAGATCTGCGTGGGCGTGCCGAAGGAGTCGACATCGATGACGAAGTAGCCGGTGGCCTGCGACGAGTCGGTGCCGGTGCGCGTCGGCAGGGCGGGCGGCGTGACCGAGAGCGTCACCGTGACGGTGGACTGTGACTGCACCAGCGGCACGGTGAACGACCCCGCGCCCGCGGAGGCCGCGGCGGAAGCCAGGAGACTGACGGCAGCGGCGGCCTGACGGATGGGCATCGTGGTGCTCCTCGGAAGTTCTCGGACCTTGGTGTCCGCGGCCGGGCTTGGCGCGACTGGGGCGGTTGGGGCCCGGGGGTGCGACTTCTCCCAGATCCGGACCCTTCGAACATACACCGGCGGGGCGGCGTGGCCAGCCCGAACGGGGCAACTCAGCGAGATCGGCCGCGGATTCTGAATCAGTTCCGGGCGGGCCCGGCCGGGGCGGGGATCACGACGCCGCGGCAGTCGCCCAATCCGATGCGGCGGAAGCCCTGCCGCTCGCAGGAGCCGCGGAGAATGACCTCGTCGCCGTCCTGGAGGAAGGTGCGGGTCTCGCCGGTGGGCAGGGCGACGGGCCTGCGGGGCTTTCCGGGCCCGTCCCAGGTGAGTTCGAGGAGGCAGCCGCGGCTGTCGGGGGTCGGGCCCGAGATGGTGCCGGAGCCCAGGAGGTCGCCGACCTGCAGGTTGCAGCCGTTGGAGGTGTGGTGGGCGAGCATCTGGGCGAAGGTCCAGTAGAGGTCGCGGGCGGTGCCGCGGCTGAGGCGCTGGGGCTGCAGCCCGTCGTGGCGCATCTTCTCGGTGAGCAGGAGGACCTCGACGGTGATGTCGAGCCCCCCGCGCTGGCGGTCGGCGTCGTCGGCGAGGTAGGGCAAGGGGCGGGGGTCGCCGCTGGGGCGCTGGGCGGCGGGGCAGCGGAAGGGGGCGAGGGCTTCCATGGTCACGAGGAAGGGCGAGATGGTGGTGGCGAAATTCTTGGCGAGGAACGGGCCGAGCGGCTGGTACTCCCACTTCTGGATATCGCGGGCCGACCAGTCGTTGAGGAGCACGACGCCGAGCATGTGGTCTTCTGCGTGCGAGAGGGGCACGGGCTCGCCGAGGGCGTTGGCCCGGCCGACGAACAGTCCGAGTTCCAGCTCGTAGTCGAGAAGCTTGCAGGGTCCGAAGGCCGGCTCGGCGGCGTCGTCGGCCTTGGTCTGCCCGAGCGGGCGGCGGATGGGCGTGCCGGAGGCGACCACCGACGAGGCCCGCCCGTGGTAGCCGATGGGCACCCACTTGTAGTTCGGGAGCAACGGGTTGTCGGGCCTGAACATCGAGCCGACGGTGGTGGCGTGGTGCACCGAGGCGTAGAAGTCGGTGTAGTTGCCGACGGCCAGGGGCGGGGCGAAGGCGAGGCCGTCGATGCCGCGGAGGGCCTTCTGCCGGGCCCGCCGCACCGGCTGGCCCGCGGGGGCGTCGGCCCGCAGGAGCGACTGGGCCAGCAGCCGGACCGTCGCCGCGGGCACCTCGGAGAGGAGCACCGACCAGTCGCCCATGAACAGGCACTCGATGAGCGCCGGGTCGGCGTGCTGGGCCCAGAGGTGCTCGAGCTGGCGCGACTCGGCGAAACTGGTGAGATCGAGCACGCTGTCGCCGATGGCGACACCCAGGTGGTTGTGCGTGTGGCCGTCGTGGCTGACCTCGAAGGCGCACAGCGGGAGGTTCTGGATCGGGAAGTCGGCGGCGGGGTCGTTGGCCGACTCGACCCACGAGGTGAGGGCGGGGTCGTGGGTGGCGTCGATGGCGGCGGGCATGGCGGCGTGGTCCTGGGGGGTCGTTCGGGGTGGTCGGGCGCGGCGGGCGGTGGTTCAGAGGACGCCCATGCGCAGAAGGTCGGCGACGGGCTCGTCGAAGGAGCAGGAGCCGAACGAGATGGCGAAGCTTTCGCGCACGTTGGCCAGCCGTCCGTTGTCGATCCGCCAGTGTCCGCCGCCCTCGGGGCCGCCGGGGCTCCACTGGACGCCCTCGTCGTCGAAGCGGAACGCCGCGGGGCTGGTGTCGTCGAGGAGGCGCACCGCGTCGTCGAGGCTCATGCGCTCGCGCCGGATGAACGCCGCGGCGAGGAAGACGTTGAGGAACCCGTGCATCACGGCCGAGTCGCACGCGGCCTCGTAGGTGAGCGGGTGCCGGGCGCGGACAGGGTGATGCAGCCCCGCGGTGGCCTTGAAGGCGACATCCGCGGCGGAGCACGCGGCGAGGAAGCGGGCGACCTGCACGGACGTGGGGAAAGCGTCGGGGGTCACGCCGCCGGTGCGCACCTTGGCGCGGGCGCCCGTGCCGGCCATCGCGGCCACCATGCCGCGGACGTCTCCGGACACGGGGATTTCAAAGTAGGGCTCGAGCTGCTCGGGGATGGCCCGCATGGCGCGATCGATGGCCACGGCCGAGTTGGCCTTGATTTCGATGGCGTCGACCACGGCCAGGGCCACGCCCAAGGAGGCACCCCCGGGTGTTTCCCCGGAACCGCCCCCGGAACCACCCCCGGAACCACCCCCGGAACCACCCCCGGGGCCGGGCTCGCCCGGCGCGGGGGCTTGGTCGCCGTCGCCGGCGTTGCGGCGGTTGAACTCGAAGATCGCGTCGATGTCGGCGTCGAGCTGCTCGCCGACGAGGGCCGAGATGCGCCAGGGCTCGGCGGGGGCGCCGTCGCCGCGGGCGCGGGCCTCGGCCGCGGCCCTTTCGAACTCGCCGAGGCGCGCCACGGGGCAGACGAACCGCGAGAGCATCCGGCCGTGGTCGGACCGGAGGCCGGCGGCGAAGGCGCGGACGGCGGGGGCCATGTCGAGCTTCGCCGGCGGGAAGAGGCCGGCGTAGTCGATGAGGCCTTCGAGGAGAATTCGGGCGCTGTCCATCGCTGGGTCTCTGGGCACTGAAGGGGGAACGGCCGCCGTCGGGGATCGTACCCGGGGGCGGCCGCGGCTATTCTTTCGTAGACGGCCTGGTGTTCTGCGGTTGAGGTGCTCCGGAGCAGCGATCGATGCCGAAGCTTCGCCTGTTCATCTCGGACCCGTCCATCGAGCCGATCCTGCTGTCCGACACCCAGGTGACGATCGGCCGGCACCCCGACAACCAGATCGCAATCGAAGATGATCTGGCCTCGCGTTTCCACTGCGTGGTGCAGCCCTCGGGGCGCGACCGGTACGTGCTGAAGGACCTGGGCTCGAGGAACGGCACGAAGCTCAACGGGCAGCGGATCACGCAGGAGTTTCTCTCGCCGGGGGACCGTTTCCGGGTGGGCTCGGTGGAGTTCCGGCTCGAGCTGACCGAGCCGGAGAGCGTCCCGGAGGCCGCGCCGCCGCCGGCGCGGTCGCGGGGAGGCGGGCGTGCCAAGAGCGTGGCGCTGCCGCCGTGGGCGGCGGAGCTGCAGGCCGTGGTCGACAACCTGCCCGAGGCGGGTCTGTCGGGGCAGACGATCACGCTCATCGACGCCAACGGCAAGCCGTCGGCCGCGCTCGACGGCTCGACCGACGGGGCTCTGGCCGGGCGGCTGCTGCTGGCCGCGGCCAACGCGAGCCGCGCCACCGACATCCACTGCGAGCCCAAGGGCGACCAGCACATGATCCGCATGCGGGTCGACGGCTCGATGGTGCAGGTGGTGGAGCTGCCGAACCAGACCGGCGAGCTGTTCATGGGTCTGATCCGCAACGCGTGCAACTTCCCGAGCGTGGCGCGCGACGCGGTGCTCGACGGCCACGTCTCGGCCCGCTACGCCGACCGGCGGGTCGATTTCCGGGCGTCGTTCACGCCCACGGTGTTCGGCCCCAAGCTGGTGCTGCGCATTCTCGACAGCAACACCGCGCCGCGAAGCCTGCACGACCTGAGCCTGCCGGCCTTCATCCACCAGCGGATCAAGCGCGTGTGCGACCAGGACGCGGGCATGCTGCTGGTCGTTGGGCCCACGGGCTCGGGCAAGACCACGACCCTCTACAACGCCCTGCGCGAGATCGATCGCCAGCGGTTCAATGTGGTGACGATCGAGGACCCGGTCGAGTACAACATCGAGGGGGTCACGCAGATCCCGGTGACGCCCAACTCGTCGTTCTCCGAGATCCTGCGGTCGGTGCTGCGGCAGGACCCCGACGTGATTCTCGTCGGCGAGATCCGCGATTCGGAGACGGCCCGGACGGCGATGCAGGCGGCGATGACGGGCCACGTCGTCTTCACCACCGTGCACGCCAAGGACACCATCGGCGCCGTCTTCCGTCTGCTCGACCTGGGCGTCGAGCCCTACCTGGTGGCCAACTCGCTCGACGTCATCCTGGCGCAGCGGCTGGTGCGGGTGCTGTGCGAGCACTGCCGGCGCGCCGTGAAGGTGACGCCGGGGCAGGCCACGCGCATCGGGCGGTTCCTCGAGGGCAAGACGCAGACCTATGTGGCCGTCGGGTGCCCCCGGTGCCTGCGGACGGGCTTCCACGGCCGGCGGGCGATCTTCGAGATGCTCGACTTCAACGACGAGCTCCGCGACCTGGTGCTGCGCGAACCGAGCATCCAGGGGATGAAGAAGATCATCGAGCAGGGCGTCTTCGCCACGCTGCAGCAGTCGGGCTGGCAGCTGGCGGCCCGGGGCGTCACGACGCTGGAAGAGGTCGACGCGGTGTCGAGCTGGAGCTGACCCGGCTGTGGGCGGGCTCGCGGTCTACTTCTCGTCGTGGCCCGGCTCGGTGCTGTAGGGGTCGCGGGGCACGACGTCGCCGGTCAGCACCACCTCGACGCGCTGGTTGGCCCGCTGGGCCTCGGCGGTGAAGGCCCGCTGCACCACGCGGTTGGAGTCGCCGATCGACACCACGCGCATCTGCTTCCACTCCACGCCGCGGGCCCGCAGCGCCGAGGCGACGGCGAAGGCACGGTCGTAGCTGAGCCGGTAGGCCCGGGATGCGTCGCCGCCGACCTCTACCCCCGAGCAGTGCCCGCGGACCTCGAGAATCGTGTTCACGCCGCGGACCCGCTCGGCGATCGCCCGGAGCTGCTCCTCGGCCGAGGCCGAAAGTTCGGCCGACTGCTCGGCGAACGCGATGGCGCCGCCGAGCGCGAAGTAGTCGCCCGGCCGGACCGACGAGACTTCCTTGTCGCGGCCCTCCGGCGCATCCTCGGCCGAGGACCCGGCCTTCTGCATCATCCGGCGCACCAGCGGGGCATCGGCGGCGCTGGTGGAGTTCATCGACACCGGGTTGTTGAAGGCCTCGCGGACGGCGATCGCGAAGTCGAGCATCGCCGGCGGCGGGCCGGCGGTCTGCTCGCTGTCGCTGGGCGGGCCCTCCGGGTTGCCGCCCTTGGGCCCCATGTTCAGCGCCAGAAGAATGACGAAGAAGCCCATCTGCAGCATCACGTTGTCGGCGAAGGAGATGAGCCACTCCGGCGCGCCCTCGTGCTCGCCCTCGGCGTGGCCGCCGCCATGGCCGTGGGCGTGGCCGTGCTTCTTGTGCGAGCCGCCGTGGCCGTCTCCGCCGGCGTGCTCGTCGTGGCCGCCCTGGTTGTGCTCTTCGGCCATGGATGGAGTTCCGGGGCGGTTGCGGGAAGGCGGTCCTCAGCGGCGGGCCGGGGCGTGCGGGGTTGGGGGTGCCGGGTCTTGGGTGGGAGGGCGGTTTACGCGGCCATCGCCAGCTTGGCGCGGCTCATCTGCGGGATGAAGGCCAGCATGCGGTCGGTGGTCACGCGCGGGTTGTCGCCGGCCTGAATGCTCAGGATTCCCTGGAGCATCATCTCTTTCGAGAGGATCTCTTCGCCCGATCGCAGGGCGAGCTTGTCGCCCATCGGGCCGGCCACGGCGTTGGCGAGCACGGTGCCGTACATCGTGGCCACGACGGCCACCGCGAGCATGTGGCCCATCACCTCGATCGAGCCGCCGAGGTGCCCGAACATGCCGATCTGGCCGATCAGCGTCGCGACCAGGCCGTATCCGGGGGCGTAGAGCTTGATGAGGTCGAAGAACTTCTTGCCGGCCTTGTGCCGGTCCTGCATCGCCATCACTTCCAGGCGAAGGGTGGTCTCGATCTTGTCGGGGTCGGTGCCGTCGATGGCCATTTTCAGGCCGTTGACCAGGAACTGGTCGTTGATCTTGGCCATCTCCGACTCCAGGGCCAGCAGGCCGTCGCGCCGGGCCTTCTCCGACAGCGTCGACATGAGCTGGATGACCTCGACCGGGCTCTTGCCCTTGTGGAACAGGAAGGACTTGATGTAGCCCGGGATGCACTTGATGCGGTCCATGGGCATGGCCATGAAGATGACGGAGATCGTGCCTCCGAACACCATGATCACGCCCTTCTCGGACCAGAACATGCTCCACGCGCCGTGCGACGCCTTGTAGCCCACGAGGAGGCAGGCGATGACGCCGAGGATCGATCCGATGAGCGAAGCCTTGTCCAAGGGGCACCTCAGTCTGGCGCGATCGCGCGGAACTCAAGTCAAGGACTCGCCCGGGATATCGACCGCCCGCCGCGCCCGACTGACCGTCAGGGCAAACCCGGCGGGAACCGCCGCCGTTACAGCCCGCGCCGGCCAAACGCCCCGCACCGCTTCACACACGGTTCGCGGACGTGCCCGCCGCCCGCAGACCCGACCGCATCGCCTCGATCCGGGCGCTCAGCACGGCCAGCGCCGCGTCGGGATCGGCTAGGAACTCCTCGGCCGACATCGGCTCGCCCGTCCGCACCGCGACACGCCCGAGAAGCCGGGGGAGCTTCCGGCCCCGCGGCCAGACCTCAAAGGGCCCGTCGATCGCCACCGGCACCACGGGGCACCGGGCCTTCTTCACGATGATCGACAGCCCCCGCTGGAAGGGCGCCACGCGCCCGTCGGGCGAGCGGGTGCCCTCGGGGAACATCAGCAGGGCGTCGCCCCGCTCGAGCGCGGCCAGGCAGGCCTTGATCGCCCCGGTGTCGCCGGCGCCGCGCCGGATGGGGATCGAGTTGAGCGCCGAGATGAGCCGGCCGAAGAGCCCGCGGAACAGCGTGTCGCGGGCCAGGAACGTCACCTGGCGGTGCGTGTAGGCGATGCCCACCAGCGGGGGGTCGAGCAACGAGAGGTGGTTGGCCGCGAGGATGACAGGCCCGGTCGCGGGAAGGCGGTGCGGGTCGATCCGCCTGAGCCGGTACAGCAGCGTGGCCACGAGCGCGGCCGCCGACCAGCAGCCCCAGTAGATGAGCGGCTGGAACGGGCCACGAACCGGCAGTCGGGTCTCGGTGTCTCGCGCTTCGGCCACGGGAGAAGCACTGTAACGCGGGCCGTCAGCGCGCACCGGCCCGCGCGGCGACCTCGGGCGGCATCGAGAGCACCGGCGGGAAGTCCCGCACCGGCTGGCCGTGGCGCTCGTCTCCCGGGAGTTTCGGCGTCGCGTCGAAGCCCATGACGCCGGGGCGCCCCTCGGGGCGGATGAGCAGCGCATCGCGCGAGGCGTCGCTGTTGGCCACCCAGTGGAAGAGCGCCTCGTCGGCGTCGTCGACCCTCACGCCCTCGCCGAGAACCGCGATGAACCGGGCCCCGCCGAGCTCGCCCGCCAACCGGGCGGCCTGCTCGAGAACCGCCGCACCCTGGCCCGGGGCCGTCTTGCGCACCGACACCATCAGCCATCCCGGTGCGATCGCGGGCGTCGCGGCGGCGACCACGCCGGGGATGCCCCGCACCCGCTCGAGGAGCGCCGCGGCGTCGGCCGGCGCCCCGCCGCCCGGCGCTCCTTGCGCCACGGGCACGCCGTTGACCTCCTCACCGGCGACCTTCCGCGTGCAGTCGAACCCCACCTTCATCCCCGCGGCCAGCCGGGGGGCGGCGTGGTCGAGGATGTCGAGCGGGCCGTTGACGGTCTCGATGTCGCGGGCGGGATCGCAGTGCGCGGCCGCGGCGGCCATGACGGCCCGCAGGTCGTGGCAGTCGACGTCGTCGTCAACCACGAAGATCGTTTTCGTCCAGGCCATCTGGCCGGCGCCCCAGATCGCGTGCATCACGCGGCGGGCCTGAAGCGGGTAGGCCTTGCGGATCTTCACGAACGCGCAGTTGTGGAACGCCCCGAACAGGGGCAGGTCGTAGTCTTCGATGTCGTGGATGAGGGTCTTGAGCAGCGGGCGGAACAGCCGCTCGGTGGCCTTGCCGAGGAAGTAGTCCTCCTGCGGCGGCAGGCCGACCACGGTGGTGGGATAGATCGCGTCGCGCCGGCGGGTGACGGCGGTGACCTCGAGGATCGGGTAGCGGTCGGGCAGCGAGTAGAAGCCGGTGTGGTCGCCGAAGGGGCCCTCGAACACCGCCCCCTCGCCGATGCCGAACCGGTCGCCCCCGGGAACTCCGGAAACCCCGGACGCCCCGCCCTCTGCCGCACCGGATCGCCGCGGATCCCAGCCGATGAACCCCGCCCGGTGTGAGACGTAGCCCTCGATGACGATCTCGGCGCTCGCGGGCACCCAGATGGGCACCGTGCGGCCCATCACCATGGGGATGCCGCCGCGGTTGAGGAAGCCCGCCAGAAGCAGTTCGGAGATGCCAGGGGGAAGCGGGGCCGTGGCGGCGTAGGGCAGCACGCTCTCGCCGCCCAGCACGATGGCCACGGGCATCTTCTCGCCCTTGCGCTTCCAGCTGCGCCAGTGGGCCGCGCCGTCGTGGTGCATGTGCCAGTGCATGGCCAGCGTCCGCCGGCCGAGGAGCTGCACGCGGTACATGCCGATGTTGTGCGAGGGCGGACGCGGATTGCCCAGATCGTCGGCGTGGATCGTGTGGATGCCCGCCAGCGTGATGTAACGCCCGCGGAAACTCCGCTCCCAATCGTCGCCCCGGCCCAGGCCGGGGATGTGGTCGTTGACGCCGGCCGGATACCCGAGCGCGGCGAAGTCTCCGTCGTGCGGCCAGCAGCGGATCAGCGGCAGCTGTGTCAGGTCGACCTCGGCGCCGGTCTGCACCACCTGCTGGCAGGCGCCCAGCCCCTTCCGCCGCTTGGGGGGAATCCTCAGCAGCGGCAGGAACTGCCGGGCCTTGGCGATCAGCTCGGCCAGCCCGCGGGGGGGCTCGGGCTTTACGAGCGCACCGATCTTCGCGCCCAGGGCGTCGAACCCGCCGGGGGTGTGGCCCTCGTCGTGGCAGCCCAGGGCCATCTCCATCCGCCGATAGGAGCCCCACGCGTTGATGAGCACGGGGATGTCGCTCCGCGAGCCGTCGGGCGAGACCACGTTCTCGAACAGAAGTGCCGGACCGCCGAGATGCGCCAAGCGTGGGTCGTTGGAGCGCGACGACGCCGACCCTGCGCGGGGCGCGGGCGACTTGCTGGCCCGGTCGGCCCACGCGGCGATCTCCAGAACCGGCGATACCGCCTCGCCGACCCGGCGCAGTTCCCCCGCCCGATCCAGTGCTGCCACAAACTCGCCGGTGCTCGCGTACATCTCGCTCACGATAACCCCCGCGGCCCGCGGGCAGGTACCATGCCTTCGTGAACGGCACTCCCGCCGATTCCCAATACCCCCCCGACATGGCCGACGACCGCTCGCAACTCGTGCTCGACCTGAAAGGGGTGGACAAGGTCTACGGCCGGGGCCGCAGGGCCGTGCACGCCCTCCGCGGCATCGACATGCGGGTGGGCAAGGGCGAGATCTTCGGCCTGCTGGGCCCGAACGGGGCCGGCAAGTCGACGCTCGTGAAGATTCTCATGACGGTGATCGCCCCCACCGCGTGCGGCGGCACGTTCCTGGGGCGCGCGGTGGGCGACAAGGCGGCCCTGGCCCGCGTGGGCTACCTGCCCGAGCACCACAAGTTCCCCGATTACCTCACCGGCGCTCAGGTGCTCGACTTCTACGCCGCGTTGCACGGCGTGCCCCGGGCCGAGCGGCGGAAGCGGGCGGGCCATCTGCTGGACCTGGTGGGCATGGCCCGCTGGGGCTCCACGAAGGTGCGCGGGTACTCCAAGGGCATGCGGCAGCGGATCGGTATCGCCCAGGCTCTGATGAACAATCCGGACGTGGTGCTGCTCGACGAGCCGACCGACGGCGTGGACCCGGTCGGCCGGCGCGACATCCGCAACGTGCTCACCGAGATCAGGTCCCAGGGCCGAACGGTGTTCCTCAACAGCCACCTGCTGTCGGAACTGGAGATGGTCTGCGACCGCGTGGCGATCCTGGTGCAGGGGCGGGTGGTGTCGCAGGGCACCATCAAGGAGCTCACGCAGGATCAGGAGCGATACGAGATCGAACTGGGCCTGCCCGCCACCGACGGCGCCGACCGCGACGCTTACCGCCTGCTGACCGGCTCGGAACCACCCCCATCGGCCAGCGCGCCGCCGATGCCCACCCCCTCCGCGGCCCATTCCGCCGGCCTGCGCGCGGTGCTGCACACCGGCCTGGCGGCCGAGTTTGATCGCCACATCGTCCGCCTGCGAACCAGCGACGCCGCGGCGGTCCAACCGGTGATCGACGCCCTTCGCGCCCGGTCGGTGACCATCCGCTCGGTGCGGGCGGTGCGGCCATCGCTCGAGGATCTGTTCATGCAGGCCGTCACCGACCCTGTCAACGGCCGCGCCCTGGCCCCGGGCGCCGCCCCCGGCTAACCCCCCCACCCACGCGAGCGCTTCACGCCTCCGCACCCCATCCGCCCGCCCAACTCGCTCACGCCGCCACCGACGAAGCACCACCATGATCGCGATACAGACCTGGGCCCTGATCGTCGACGCGTACCGCGAGCTCAACAGCCGCAAGCTGTTCTGGCTCACGCTGGGGCTCTCGGCGCTGATCGCCGGCGTCTACGGACTGGTCGGCGTGAACGAGGCCGGCATCAAGGTGGCGTGGTTCCAGTGGAACAACGACATTCTGAACAGCAAGCTGGTTCCGCCGGCGGTGTTCTACAAGCAGCTGTTCGTGGGGCTCGGGATCCAGCTCTGGCTGGGTTGGGCGGCCACCATCCTGGCTCTGCTCTCCACGGCCGGGATCATCCCGGACCTTGTGGCCAGCGGGTCGATCGAGCTCACGCTCTCCAAGCCCATCTCCCGGCTGCGGCTCTTCGCGACCAAATACCTTACCGGGCTCATGTTCGTGGCCCTGCAGGTGGGGCTGTTCACGGGCGCGTGCTTCCTGGTCATCGGCCTTCGGGGCGGCGTGTGGGAGCCCGGCCTGTTCGTGGCGGTGCCGCTGGTGCTGTTCTTCTTCAGCCTGCTGTTCTGCGTGTGCGTGCTCATCGGCATGGTCACGCGGTCCACGGTCGCCGCCCTGCTGCTGACCATCCTCTTCTGGCTCGTGCTGTTCCTGGTCGACCTCGGCGAGACGTCGCTCCACCTCTTCCGCCAGCGGGGCGACCTGATCGTGCAGCGCGGCGAGGCGCTCTTGGAGCGCCGCCGGGCCGAGCTGGCCGACCTGACCGCCGAGAAGGACCGCCGTGCCGCCGCCACGCCCCCGCCGGCCACCAGCCCCGACCTCGCCGGTCTCACCGACAAGCAGCTCGACGAGCGCATCGCCTGGCGGCCCGACGACATCGCCGCCCTCAGCGAGCGCATCCCCAAGGAGCGGTCCAGCCGCGACACCATCGCGCTCTACCACGGCGTGCTGTACTGGGTCAAAACCGTGCTGCCCAAGGTGGGCGAGACCAAGGGCCTCACCGAGCGGTACCTGGTGAGCATGGCCGAGCTCGAGCCGATGCGCGAGGCGCAGGCCGAGCGCCGCGAGGAACGCCGCGAGAACCGCGGCCAGCCCCGCCGCGATACCCGCCGACCCCGCGGCACCATGGACATCATCCGCCCCGCGATGGACCCCCTGGGTGTGCCGGCCGACGACCCCGAACTCACCCGGCGCGTGGAGGCCGATCGGCGGTCGCGATCGGAGTGGTGGATCCTGGGCACCTCCGGCGCGTTCCAGCTCGTGGTGCTCGCGGTGGCCGCGGGGCTGTTCATCCGGCGCGATTTCTGACCGGGCCGCTCCCGCTTCGGCCGGGCTCGGGGTGTGTGGGTGTGTTCGCGGGGGCATAAGAAAACCCGCGTCGGATCCGCCGGATCCCGACGCGGGTTCACCAGAGAGCTCTCGGGACCTCTACTGCTTGGCGGGCAGCGGCTGCTGGGTCATCGGGTCGCGCAGCGGCAGTTTGGTCACCTGCCCGCCGAAGAACTCCTTCATGCTGGCCTTGCCGTCGACATCGCCCTTGGCGATCTCGTCCCAGCGGCCGACGATCAGGAACGCCATCTTCGCCGGGTCGAGGTGCTTCTTGGCGACGCGCTGCACGTCCTCGGCGGTCACGGCCCGCACTTTGTCGCGGTAGGTGGCCCACCAGTCGGCCGGGCGGCCCGTCCATTCGTCGTCGATGAACGTGCTCACGATGCCGCGCTTGCTCTCGAAGCGGCGCGGGAAGGTATCGATGAACTGGTTCTTGGCGGTCTCGAGCTCCTCGGCGCTCACGGGCTTGCTCTGGATCGCGGCGACCTCATCGAAGACGTACTTGGCGGCCAGCGCCACCGTGCTGCTCTTGCTCTGGAACAGCGCCCGGAACTCGCCGGGGTAGTACGGGCCGAAGGAGAACCGCGAGCCCGCGGAGTAGGCCAGGCCGCCCTCCGTCCGCACGCGGTTCATAATGCGGCTGGTGAAGCCGCCGCCCCCGAGGATGTCGTTCATCACGTCGATGGCGATCTCGTCGGGGTCGCCTCGCTTGAGGCCCCGCATCCCGATGTACACCTTGCCCTGGGGGATGTCCTTCTCGACGGCGTATACGCCGGGCTTGAGCTCGTGCGTCGGGGCCGGCGGGAGCGGGATCTTTTCGCCCGCCGCCCAGCCCGACAGGGCCTTCTCGAGCCGGGCCTTCATGTCGGCCGGCTCGAAGTCGCCCACCACGCCGATGATGAGGTTTCCGGGGTGGAAGATCCTCCTGTGGAAGGCCTGCATGTCGGCCTGCGTGATCGACTCGACCATCGCCTTCGTGGGCACGGCCGACTCGAAGTGGTCCTCGCCGTACAGCAGGCGGCTCCACTCGCGGTTGAGCAGGCCGTCGGCGTTGTCGTTGCGCTGCTTCATCTGCTCGAGCACCTCGGCGCGGTACACCTCGGTCTTGTCGCTCTGGAAGCCGGGGTTGCGCACCATGTCGACGAACAGGCCGAAGGCCTCGTCGAAGTTGCTCTTGAGGCAGTTGATGCTCGCCGTGGCCGACGCCTCGCCGATCGACGTGTTCACCTGCGCGGCCAGGAAGTCGAACTTCTCGTCGAGATCCTGCGCGGGCACCGAGACCGTCCCGCCCCGACGCATCAGGGCGCCGGTCATCGAGGCCAGGCCCAGTTTGTCCTTGGGGTTCAGGTACGAGCCGCCGCGGAAGGTGAAGATCACCGTCACCAGCGGCACCTCCTTGCTCTGGGCCATGTACACCGGCGTGCCGGTGGACAGCACCGAGCGGAAGTCGGCCGCCTTGGGCGGCTCGAAGCGCAGCGGGCGGAACTCGATCTTCTCGGGGCGGGCCGGGATGTCGGACGAGGCCGGACGGGCCGAGGCCCCCCAGGCTCCCGACAGCGAGACGGCCGCGACGAGACCGACGGCGACACGGCGGACGGATCCGATCATGGTGCTCCTCATTGGCCACCACCCTTCCCGCTCTTCTCGAGCTCGGCGATGCGCTCCTGAACCTTCTTGGCCATGTACTCGAGCACCGGCTGCATCTGCGCCGGGGCCTGGGCTTTGCGCTCCTCCATCTGGGCGAGCCCCTGGCGGAGCTTGCCGGCGTCGGTCTCCTTGGCCAGCTGCGCCAACTGCCGCTTGATGCCCTGCTTCACCATCGGGCCCATCGTCTCGCCCAGCTTGGCGAGCTCGGGATCCTCCTTGCTGTCGGTGCCGGAGGCGCGGACGTAGGTGGCCACCGAGCGGTTCTTCCTGTCGAAGTACCGGTTGGCCACACGCTGCACGTCGGCCGCGGTCACCGCCTGGATCTTCCTGGGGCCGTCGTTGAGCTCCTGCCAGCCGCCCATGTTCTCGGCCATGCCGAGCTGCACCATGATGAAGAAGTTGCTGGTCAGCCGGCGGTAGGTGTTGGCCGCGAACTGGTTCTTGACCTTCTGCAGCTCCTGCTCGGGCACGGGCTCTTTCTGCAGGCGGGCCAGCTCCTCGTACCAGGCGTTCTCCAGGTCGGCCGGCGAGGCCTCGCCCTTGGTCTCGGCCTCGAAGCTGAAGGCACCGCCGTACTTGCGGATGTCGAGCGACGCCCGGGCGCTGCTGGCGATCTTCTTCCCGTCGATCATCGTCTTGTAGAGCCGCCCCGTGCGGCCGTTGAGCACCTGAGCCATCACCTCCAGCGGGTAGCTGTCGGCGTGCCGGAACGGCACGGCCTTGTAGCGCACCTCGATCTGCGGCTGGAAGTCGCCCTCGGCGTTCATCCGCTGCTCGGCCATCTGCGGCATCTCGAGCGTCACCACCGGCGGCACCTCGCGCGGCCCCCGCTCCAGACGGGAGAAGTACCGGCTGATGAGCGGCTTGATCTCCTCGGGACGGAAATCGCCCACGATCACCCCCACCAGGTTGTTCGGCCGGTAGTAGATGTCGTAGTAGTCCGCCGCCTGCTCCATCGTGTAGCTGTTGAGGTCCGACGTCCAGCCGATCACCGGCCAGTGGTAGGGCGAGCTCATCCAGAACATCGCCTCGAACTGCTCCTGGAACACGCCCGTCGGCGTGCTCTCGGTGCGCAGGCGCCGCTCCTCGTGCACCACGTCACGCTCGGCGTAGAACTCGCGGAACACCGAGTTGGTCAGCCGGTCCGACTCCATCCACGCCCACAGCTCGAACTTGTTCGCCGGAACGTTGATGAAGTAGAAGGTCACGTCCTCGCTCGTGAACGCGTTCATGCCCGACGCGCCCATCGAGGTGTACACCCGGTCGAACTCGTTCTTCTGCGTGATGTCGAGCTGCTCACGCATGAGCTTCGCCAGCTCGCCGCGCAGCTCACGCATCTTCGGCGTGTCGTTCGCCGGGTTCCACGGGTCGTCGATCTCGCCCGCCTTGTACCGCTTGTACTGCTCCCCCAGCTGCAGCTTCATCAGCTCGTCCCGCACCGCCTTCTGCTTGGCCCGGAACTCCTTGTCCTTCGCCGCGTCCTTCGTGCCGATGGTGTTCGTCCCCTTGAACATCATGTGCTCGAAGAAGTGGCTGATGCCGGTGATCCCCGGCCGCTCGTTCACCGAGCCCACCTTCGCCAGCCACCCGGCCGCGATGATGTTCGGCTCCTCCGTCCGCGGGTACAGCAGGAACTTCATGCCGTTGTCCAGCGTGAACTCCTGCACGTCGAGCTGCTGCGCCGCGCACGGCGGCGCAGGCGACACGATGGCCGCCGCCGCCACACACGCGGCCGCCGCCAGAGCCGAAACGATCGATCGGATCACGGGGTTCTCCTTGGGCTGCCCGGGAGCGTTCTGAGACGCGCCCGAGCACGCATTCTGGCGATACTACGGCCGGGGGCCCGGGTTCGCCCCGGGGCGCCGGCCGTTCTGCCACCCGAATGCCCACCGTCCGAGCCGGCGGTTGCCCACCCGCCAACCCCTTCCCCCGGCCCGATCCCGCCCTGCCCGCTTCAGGGGCAACCCGACGCCGATACCCTGCCGAACATGGACTATCCCGTCCTGCCCGCGATCGTCGCCGGACGACCCCGCGTCACCGGCCAGATCCTGGAGGTCCGCGACAAACACCGCGGCACGGTCGCCTTTCGCGTCTCCCGCGCCGGCCCCGCGGAGGTCGAAGCCGCCATCGCCGCCGCCTGCGACGCCCGGGACGCCGCCGCCCGCACCCCTCCGCACGCCCGGTCCGCCGCCCTGCGGTCCGTCGGCGAGAGCCTGGCCCTCCACGCCGAGGAACTCGCCCGCGTCGTCACCGCCGAGAGCGGAAAGCCGATCCGCGACAGCCGCGCCGAGGTCTCCCGCGCGGCCGGCACGTTCCGCATCGCCGCCGAGGAGGCCACCCGCATGCTCGGCGAGCTCATCCCCCTCGGCCACTCCGACCGCTCGGCCGGCGTCGAGGCCATCAGCCGACGCGTACCGGTCGGCGCGTGCTCGTTCATCACGCCCTTCAACTTCCCGCTGAACCTGGTGGCGCACAAGGCCGCCCCGGCGATCGCGGCGGGCTGCCCGTTCATCGTCAAGCCCTCCGAAAAGACCCCCGTCTCGGCGCTGCGGCTGGGCGAACTCATGGCCGAGGCGCTCCGCGCACACGGCCTGCCCGAGGAATGGTTCAGCATCCTGCCCGCCGACATCGCCGACGCCGCGCCGCTGGTGGAAGACGACCGGCTGGCGCTGCTGAGTTTCACCGGCTCCGACACCGTGGGCTGGGGGCTCAAGGCCCGGGCCGGCCGCAAGCGCCTCGCCCTGGAACTGGGCGGCGACGCCGCGTGCATCGTCGACGAGGGCCTGACCGGCGAGCAGACCGCCCGCGCCGTTGAGCGCATCTCCGCCGGGGCGTTCGGCCAGTCGGGCCAGTCGTGCATCAGCGTGCAGCGGGTGCTCATCCACGCCTCGGCCTACGAGGCGGTCTCGCACGCGCTGGTCGAGGCCGCCCGGCGCCTGCCCGTCGGCGACCCGGCCGATGAGCGCACCGTGGTCGGTCCGATGATCAGCGAGGACGCCGCGGCCCGCGTCGAGGGGTGGATCCGCCAGGCCGTGGGCGCCGGCGCCCGGCTGCTGTGCGGCGGCGTCCGGCGCGGGGCGATCCTCCAGCCCACGCTCCTCGACCGGGTGCCCCGCGATCCGCCCTGCGCAATCGCGACCAACGAGGTCTTCGCCCCGGTGGCGATGCTCGAGCCCTTCGACGGCTTCGACGCCGCCTGCACGCGGGTCAACGACTCGCGATTCGGCCTGCAGGCCGGCCTCTTCAGCAACAACCTCCGACACGTCCGCCGAGCGTGGGAGGTGCTGCAGGTGGGGGCGGTCGTGGTGAACGACGTCCCCACCTTCCGGCCCGACGCGATGCCCTACGGGGGCGTCAAGGACTCGGGCCTCGGCCGCGAAGGGCCGCGCTCGGCCATGCGCGAGTTCACCGATGAGCGCCTGCTGGTGTGGGGGCCCTGAAGCCCCGCGCACACGCCGCGCCGGTCAGCGTGAAGAAGCGGTCACCCGCCGCAGCTCGCGGAGCACATCCGGCGCCAGCCGCTCGCGGTCGGGGTCGGCCGGGTCGAACGCCAGCGACACCTCGCGCGTCGTGGCGTCGACGTACCACAGGGCCGCGTGCTCGAGGTACATCTCGCCCTCGCCCCCCGCCGCGGCCGCGGGCCGCCCGTACAGCCGGTCGCCCACCAGCGGGAACCCCAGTTCCGCCAGCATCACTCGGATCTGGTGCAACCGTCCCGTGAACAGCTGGATCAGCGCGTGCGCCTCGCCGGGCTTCCCCGCGGCGGGGGCCGCCGCGAGCACCGCCAGCAGCGCCGGCTTGCCGCCCGACTTGACGATCCGCGCCCGCGGCTGCCCCCCCACTTCGTCCTCGCGGATGTGCATCTTGTGCTCGCCCACGATCGCCCCCACGGCCGAGGGCTGCGGCGCCGCGACGCGGGCGAGGTAGAACTTTTCCCAAAGCCCCTCGCGGACCTGCTCGCCGTAGAACGCCGTGGCCTCGCGCGTCAGGCCCACGATCATCACGCCCCGCGTCGGCCGGTCGAGACGGTGCACCAGACGCGGCTGGGCCCCGGCGGGCAGCGCCGCCCGCACCCGCGAGATCAGCGACACCCGCTTGGGGTCGCTCGTCAGCTCAGTGGCCATCCCGGCCGGCTTCACCACGACGAGCGTGTCGCGCGATTCGGCCAGCACGCGGAAGGGCAGCTTGGTGCGGTCGATGGGCAAGGGGTGTGGCCGCCGGCAGAGAGCGCCCGGGCGGGAACGATCGGCCGTCCTAGTTCCGGCCCGCCACGGTGAGGGTGGTCACCCGGTCGACCTGTCCGGCGGCGATCTTGTCGAAGCCGCTGCCCAGCTCGCCGATCGGATCGGGCGGCACGATGTCGACCTTCTTCTCGCCCAGCCTTGCCTCGCCGCGCTGCACGCGCTCCTCGAAGGCCCGGCACTCGGCCATCAGCCGCTCGAGGATCTCCTCCTCGGGCACGTTGGCCACGCGCTCGCCCTGAACATAGATGATCCCGCGCCGGTCCCCGGCGAACACCGCCACGTCGGCCCCCTCGGCCTCGCCCGGGCCGTTCACGATGCAGCCCATCACCGCCACCTTGATCGGCAGCCGGATGCTCTGCAGCTGGCGCCGCACGTCCTGCACGAGCGTGAAGAGATCCACCTGGATCCGCCCGCACGTCGGGCACGCGATGAGGTCGACGCCCTTGCGCTCGCGCATGCCGAGGCAGTACAGCAGCTCCAGGCCGTCTTCCACCTCGTACACCGGGTCGTTGGCGTACGAGATCCGCACCGTGTCGCCCACGCCGTTGCACAGCAGCGCCGACAGCGCCGCGATCGAGCGGATGCAGCCGGTCTCCTTCGGCCCCGCGTGCGTCACGCCCAGGTGCAGCGGCTCGTCGAACCGCTCCGAGATCGCCGAGTACACGTCGACCACGAACGCCGCGTCCATGCTCTTGGCCGACACCGCCACGTCGTAGAAGTCCTGCTCGTAGAAGATCTCCAGGTACTCCTCGAGCTTGGCCACCATCAGCGCCATCAGGTGGCCCTGCTTGTGGCCGGCGAAGAACTTGCCCAGCTCCTGCTTCCGCCGCTCCTTGTCCTTGCGCTCGATGATCGAGCCCTCGTTCACCCCCACGCGGATCGGCAGACCCCGCGCCTTGCACGCCTGGATCACGTCGATCACCTGCGCACGGTCGTTGATGTTCCCCGGGTTCAGCCGGATCTTGTGCACCCCCGCCTCCACCGCCTCCAGCGCCCTCTGGAAGTGAAAGTGCACGTCCGCCACGATCGGCACCCGCACCCGCGGGATGATCTCCTTCAGCGCCGCCGTGTCCTTCTTCTCCGGCACCGCCACCCGCACCACGTCCGCACCCGCCGCGGCCAGCTTGTTGATCTCCGCCACGCACTTCTCCACGTCGTGCGTGTACCCCGCCGTCATCGTCTGCACCGACACCGGCGCCGGCGTGGTCGCCGCCCCCGACGCCGGAATCCACTTCTGCGGCGGCGTCCACCCCCCCTTGCGGGGCAGGCCGCCCCCCACCTGGACGATCCCTACCCGCTCATCTCCCAGAAAGATCGGACGCGTCGGACGGCGTGGTTTCATGGCGGGCAGATGGTAGCAGCCGGGCGGGGACCCCCGGCTCATCCCCGCGGCGGCGCGATCGGGCCCGGCGTGTGCCCCTCGGGCGCCAGCGGCTTCTGCCAGAAGCCCACGTCGTGCCAACGCCCGAACTTCCACCCCGCCCGCGCGATCACCCCCGCCGGCACGAACCCCACCGCCTCGTGCAGCCGCACGCTCGGCTCGTTCGGCAGCGTGATCCCCGCCACCAGCGAGTGATACCCCTGGGCGCGGAGCACCTCGAACAGCCGAACGTACAGCGCCCGCCCCACGCCCCGCCGCTGCGTCCAGGGCTCGACGTAGATACCGCTCTCCGGCGTCCACTGATACGCCGCCCGCTCGCGCCACGGCCCGGCCTTGGCGTACCCGGCGAACCTCCCCTCGAGCTCCGCCACCAGCCACGGGTAACGGTCCCGGTGCCCGGCCCACGCCTTGTGCAGGTCATCGGCGGTCACCGGGTCGTACCCGAAGTGGATCGCGGTCTCGCGGATGAACACGTTGGTCAGGGCCGCGACGGCCGGGAAGTCTTCGGGCTGGGCGGGTCGGATGAGCATGCGTGCCACCCCGGGCGCCGACCATAACACCGGTCAGCTTCGGACCATCATCTCCTCTTCCATGTCTTCCCGCAGCGGGCTGTCCTGGCGGGCCGGCACGCCCTCCATCAGCAGCGGCCCCGCGCGGCCCCCCGCCGGCCGCGCCGCCCGACCCCCGATCTCCCGCGCCCGCCCCCCCCCCCTCACCAGCCCCCCCCCCGCCACCCCCCCCCCCCCCCCGCCCCCCCCCCCCCCCGCCCCCCCCCCCCCCCCCCCC